>JBJEUJ010000038.1:0-20462 GCA_051883775.1 Aristaeellaceae bacterium
TGTTGAGCACCACCGTGGAGGAGGAGCCGCCGTCCAGGTTGAAGGCCTGCTGCGCGCCCAGGTCATAGCACAGCTGGGCGAACTCGCTCATGGTCAGCCCCGTGGAGCCCTTGTTCTCCGGGCCCTCGGTGGCCACAATCAGGTAGCTGAGGGGGCCCATCTGACAGATGGCCAGGCGCTGGGTCTCATGGGTGGGGGAGCATTCCCGGAGGATGCCGGGGCCGGTGACGGTAAAGTCCTCCTGCTTCACCCCGTCGATGACCAGCGCGGGACCGAACACCATCAGCTGCATGATGTTCCCCTGGAAGGCCTCCACCGCCTCCTGGGAATTGGTGGGCAGGATGGTGAAATCACCCTTGTCGTCAACGATGAGGGAGTGGTACAGGTCGGTGTAATTCTGCCGCAGCACCACGCCGTTGCGGACGATGTAGCCCTCCTTGCGGTGAATGAAGTAGTCGCCGTTGATGGCCACCACCGCCTTCTCCCGCTTGGCAATGACCGACGCCCGGGCAATGGCCTTGGAGGGGTAGGGCTTGTTGGAGGCCGTGCGCAGCTGCGAGGCGTCCGCCGCCTGCACCCAGGTCAGCTGGACGGTGGTATCGTAGGCGCGCATGGTTTCCACCCGCACGGACAGGGACGCGTCCAGGTACCCGCCCGCATCCGGCAGATACCCGTTGGGGTCGGGCTCGTAGGGCGCGTCGGCCTGGTAGTCGATGGGGGTCACATCCTGCGCCTCCAGGATGACGGGGGTATAGACGGGCAGCTCCTCGCCAATGGCCAGGGGCGTGGCCGAGGGAACCAGCAGCGTCAGCAGCGCCAGCAGCGCCGCCACCGCCAACACGCGAATCAGGGTCTTGCCCACGAGGCAGGCCTCCTCCATGCACAGCATTCTTCCGAAAAATACAGATACCGTTTTATTATACCTTCTTTCCCTGTGCTTGTCAAAGCCGGGGAGGGTACTTGAGGCGGAATTTACACCTTCCCGGGGACCGGGGGCGATGTTTGCGGAAAATTCACGCCTTCCGCCGCCCGGGCGCGTTGCATTCCACCGCAAAATATGGTATCGTGAAGCATGCAATCCGGCATACCGCAGAAAGGTGATGACCCTATGGAGAAATCCCGCCGCCCCTGCGCCTGGCCCGGCGCCGTGGCTGCGGCGCTGGGCGCGATGTGGCTGGCCCTGTTCCCCCTGTGGCAGGACGGCAGCTTTTCCCACATTACCCGGGCCAAATGGCAAGGCATGCTGATCCTGTGCGCGGTCACGGCGGTCGCGGTCGTTGCCATGCTGGTGATTCTGGCCCTGCGCCGGGAGCTGGGGCAGAGCATCCTCTTCCATCCCGTGCAGGCGCTGGTGCTTATCTATTTCGCCTGGGTGACGCTGTCAGCCTTCCTGGGAGCCTATGCCCAGACCCTCAACAGCAACGGCCAGCGGGCGACGCTGATGGGGGCCATCCGCTACGAGGGCCTGCTGACGCAGCTGTGCTACCTGGCGATCTTCCTGCTGATGAGCCTCTTCCGTCCGAGGATGAAGTGGCTCCTGCGGGCCGCGGCGACCGCGCTGATGGTTTTATTCGCCGTGACGCTGCTGCAGTACGCGGGCTACAACCCCCTGGGGCTTTTCCCGCTCGGGCGCAGCGTGCGCACCAACTATGAATTCCAGGGGACCATCGGCAACATTGACATGATCAGCGGCTACATGTGTCTGACGGTGCCGCTGCTGCTCAGCGCCTTTGTTTTGCTGCGGCGGGCGGACGCATGGCTGCTGCTGGCGGGGCTGTGCGGGGTGATGGATCTGCTGCTCATCGGCGTGCAGAGCGGGCTGATCGCCCTGGCGCTGGCCATGGGGCTGCTGGCGGTGTTCCTGCTGACGCGCCCCCGCCGCCGCTGGCGGATTGTGCTGATTTACGGTGGGGTGCTGGTGCTGGCGGGCGTGCGGCTGATGCTGGGCCTGCCCTGGCTGGAGGGCACGGAGAATATCGTCTTCCCCTGGCAGCCCTCCCCGATCAAGACAGGGCTGATCGCCGCGGGCGTGCTGCTCATGGCCCTGTCGCCCCTCCTGCGCTGCCATCCGGGCAGGCGCGTATCCGCCCGGATGACCGCGGTGCTGGCCATCGCCTTCATCCTGCTGTGCCTGACGGGCGTCGCCATGGCGCCTCTGCAGGAGGGCGGCGGCCTGTGGGAGATCCAGCAGGTTCTGCGCGGCAACATTCAGGACAGCTATGGCGCCTACCGGGTGGGGGTATGGCGGCACACCCTGACCATGGCCCGGGAGCATCTGATCTTCGGCACGGGGCCGGACACCTTCCTCTACGCGCTGAAGGACCGTCTGGCCCAGGTGGGCGAAACCCTGCCGGAGACCTTCGACAATCCCCACAACGAGTACCTGGCCATCCTGAGCAACAACGGCCTGCCTGCGCTGCTGTGCTACCTGGCCGCCATGGGGACGCTGCTGGTATCCTGCCTGCGCCGCCGGGCTCCGGAGGCGCTGATACTCCTGTGCGCGCTGTGCTGCTATTTGCTGCAGGGAGTGTTCAGCTTCTCCATCTGTCTGGTCGCGCCCATGTTCTGGGCGGAGTGCGGCATGGCCTGCGCCTGGTGCGGCAGGACGCCCCGGCCTGCGGACATGTAAAAAGGAAGGGCTTGTGTTTTTCCCCGCATGGGACTATACTTAACCATTAAGGATCCCCGGAACCCCGAAAGGAGGCTGACCATGATTCCCAATGCCCTGCTGCGCCTCAAGGCCCGTCAGGCCCTGAAGCCCATGCTGCCTGTGATTCTCCTGTGCGCGCTGATTGCCAACCTGCCCTCTCTGATCACCCAGACGGTGAGCGTTCTGACCGACAGCAATGCCCTGACCTATCTGCTCTCCCATGCCTCCACCGACGCGGAGCTGATGGCCATCCTGGGGGATGACGCCCGCCTGGCCGCCATGCTGCAGGAGTTTGTCACCAGCCCGAACCATCTGCTTTCCCTGGGGCTCAGCACGCTGTCCTGGCTGCTGTCCCCCGTGCTGACCCTGGGCCTGACCTGGTGCCTGCTGGAGCTTTTGCGGGGGCATGAGATCGGCGTGGGCACGGTGTTTGCCCGGCTGGGGTGCTTTAGCCGCAGCATCGGGCTGAACCTGCTGACCGCCGTGAAGCTGCTTGTGTGGAGCCTGCCCGGCGTGGCGGTGATGTTCCTGGGCATGGTGCTTCTGCTTTTGACGGACAGCAGCCTGTCCCTGCTGCTGTACTTCGCCGGTCTGATCCTGATGATCGTCCTGATGGTGAGGGCCATGCTGCACTACACCATGGCCTCGGTGTTCCTGGCGGACGAGCCGGAGCGGGGCGTAAGGGGCTCGCTGCGTGCCAGCATCGGCATGATGCGCACGCGGAAGATGGCGCTGCTTTCGCTGATGCTGTCCTTCATTCTGTGGATGATGCTTCTGTCCATGCTGACGAGCCTGCTGGCGGCGCTGCTGGGCACGGTGATTGCCTCGACGGTCTCGATGCTGCTGCAGCTGATGCTGAGCGTCTACATGCAGACGAGCATCTGCGCGTTCTACGAAGCATACAAGCCGCGCTGACGCGCGTGTCAAAAAAGTGGCCTGCGGGCCACTTTTTTGAGTTGGGACGGGGGAGACGCCGCCTGCGGGCGGCTCGCAAATCCGCCTGGTCGCTTCGCTCCCGGCCGGCGGATTTGTAAGGAAAGTTTTCCGCCTGCGGCGGAAAACGACCCGCCCCGGCGGCGGAGCCGCCGGATACGATTACAGTCGAAGGGGGGCTTTGCCCCCCTTCGACGCATCTCCCCAGTCAGAGGGGGCTTTGCCCCCTCCGACACCACCCCCGGGACGGAGGGGCGGCGGCCCCTCCGGGCCTCCCCCGGGAAACTGTGGCCCCGGGATTTGTGTTTTCTGGATAAATGACGGACATTTCCTTTGGAATGCAATTTGTCCCCGGGGATTTCTCGAAAAACGCCGTCATTCCGCCGTGTAAGTTGCAGGATTGAAGCGGAAAGATTGCATTTTATTCGTTTTTCCCCTTGATTTATCCCCTGTCGGACGGTATAATGGGAGACGTTCACACCCGATTCCTGCATGCAGGCGCAATGGCGCGCTCCCCGTGGAGGGTTCCCTGCGCCGCTGAGATGCAGGCGACCACGACTATTCTTGCAGGAGGAAACCTTCTATGCAGCTGAACATCTCTCACCGGGCCGCCAATATCGCTCCCTCCCCCACCCTGGCCATCGACGCCCGCGCCAAGGAAATGCGCGCCGCCGGTTTTGACGTGGTGGGCTTTGGCGCGGGCGAGCCCGACTTCCCCACCCCCGCCCATATCTGCGACGCCGCCAAGGAAGCCCTCGACATGGGCCTGACCCGCTACACCCCCGCCGCCGGCACCAAGGAGCTGCGCAAGGCCATCTGCGAGAAGCTCCGCCGGGACAACGACATGACCTACATCTACGGCGACATCCTGGTGTCCAACGGCGCCAAGCACAGCCTGTACACCATCTTCCAGGCCATCCTGGATCCCGGCGACGAGGTGCTGATCCCCACCCCCTGCTGGGTCTCCTACCCGGAGATGGTTCGCATGGCAGGCGGCGTGCCGGTGTTCATCCCCTCCGATGAGAGCACCGACTTCATCCCCACCAACAAGGACATCGCCAGCCGCGTCACCCGCCGCACCAAGGCCATCATCATCACCAGCCCCTCCAACCCCAACGGCAGCGTCTGGAGCCGGGAGCAGCTGCAGTTCGTGGCCGACCTGGCGGTGAGCCATCCCTTCTATGTGGTCAGCGACGAAATTTATGAAAAGCTCCTCTACGACGGGCGCAAGCATCTGTCCATTGCCCAGCTGGGCGAGCAGATCAAGAGCCAGACCTTCCTGGTCAACGGCATGTCCAAGGCCTACGCCATGACCGGCTGGCGCATCGGCTATGTGGCGGGCCCCCACCACGAGATTTCCGCCATGGCCAACTTCCAGTCCCAGGCCACGTCCAACCCCAACTCCATCGCCCAGTACGCCGCCATGAAGGCCCTCCAGGGCGACCAGAGCTGCGTGGACGAGATGGTGGCGGAGTTCCAGAAGCGCCGCGACGTGATGGTGGAGCGCATCAACAGCATCCCGGGCCTGTCCTGCCGCAAGCCCGCCGGCGCCTTCTACATCATGATGAACATCAAGGAGCTGATGGGCCGCAGCTACAACGGCCGCAAGCTGGAATCCTCCCTGGACTTTGCCGAGCTGCTGCTGGCGGAGAAGCAGGTGGCCCTGGTGCCCGGCGTGGCCTTCGAGGCCGAGGGCTACTGCCGCCTGAGCTACGCCGTGAGCCTGGAGAACATCAACAAGGGCCTGGATCGCATCGAGGAGTTTGTCCGCTCCCTGGACTGACCCCGCCCTTGCCCATGATTACATAAGCGGAGGAACCGTCTATGCTCAGCTATGACAGGAAGCAGAACCTGCTGATGCAGTCCAAGTACCGGTATGAGCTGCAGGATGTGCAGGAGCCCAATCTTTATCGGGAAATCTACGATTATCATTCCATTCCCAAGGTCGCCTTCAACATGCGTCACGTGCCTGAGGACATGCCGGACGAGATCTGGATGACCGACACCACCTTCCGCGACGGGCAGCAGTCCGTCAGCCCCTTCACGGTGGAGCAGATTGTGCACCTGTTCAAGCTGATGCATCGTCTGGGCGGCCCCAAGGGCCTGGTGCGGCAGAGCGAGTTCTTCGTCTACACGGAGAAGGACAAGGCTGCCCTGCACGCCTGCCAGGACCTGGGCTTCGAGTTCCCGGAGATCACCACCTGGATCCGCGCCAACGAGAAGGACTTCGAGCTGGTGAAGCAGGCGGGGGTGAAGGAGACCGGCGTGCTGGTGTCCTGCTCGGACTACCACATCTTCAACAAGATGCACCTGACCCGCAGCCAGGCCATGGACAAGTACCTGGGCATCGTCAAGGCGGCGCTGGATCGGGGGATCAAGCCCCGCTGCCACTTTGAGGACATCACCCGCGCGGACTTCTACGGCTTCGTGCTGCCCTTTGCGGAGAAGCTGATGGACCTGTCGGAGGAATCCGGCATTCCCATCAAGATCCGCGCCTGCGACACCATGGGCTTCGGCGTGCACTACTACGGCGCGGCGCTGCCCCGCTCCGTCCCGGGCATCATCTACGGCCTGCACCACTACGCCCAGGTGCCCTCCGAGCAGCTGGAGTGGCATGGCCACAACGACTTCTACAAGGTGGTCTCCAACGCGGGCACGGCGTGGATGTACGGCTGCTCGTCGGTGAACTGCTCGCTGCTGGGTCTGGGCGAGCGCACGGGCAACTGCCCCCTGGAGGCCATGGCGGTGGAGTACGCCTCCCTGCGCGGCACGCTGGACGGCATGGATCTGACGGCGGTCACGGAGATCGCCGACTACATGGAGCGGAACATCGGCCTGGAGATCAGCCCCCGGCAGCCCTTCGTGGGCCGTCACTTCAATGTGACGAGGGCGGGCATTCATGCCGACGGCCTGCTCAAGGACGAGGAAATCTACAACATCTTCGACACGGCGGCGCTGTTGAACCGTCCGGCGCTGGTGGCGGTGGACGCGACCAGCGGTCTGGCAGGCGTGGCGCACTGGCTGAACAGCTACTTCCGCCTGACGGGCGACCAGATCGTCTCCAAGAACGACCCGATTGTGCATTATGTACGCGAGAAGGTGGACGAGCTGTATGCCCAGGGCCGCAACACCGTCATGGGCGACGAGGAGCTGGAGCTGCTGGTGCGCGACGCGGACTGGGACCGCTACGAGCGGCTGCTGTTCCACAAGAGCCACTGACGCGCCCTGCCGCAGGTCATCCCGCAGGCGGCACAGGGCTGAACCATCATCCCCCCACAGGCATCCAGGGCGTCCGCAGATGAATCTGCGGACGCCTTGTTGTGTTCCTCAAAAGTATCTCCCCCGGCGAAAGCGGTCAGAGCCAATCCGCCGTTTCCGGCTTTTTCATCCGTTTCCCTGCCAGCTGCATCATGCGCCGTATACCGGCTGCAGAGAAGGGTATCAGGCAGAACACACAGGGGTAGACATACTGGCTTTTGCTTTCCCAGAACAGGTGGAATGCAACGCCTCCCATCCAGTACAGGAGCATCAGTACCCATCCCCGCTCCTTTCTGCCACCCAAAAACAGGAATGTGCATACGCCCGGGTAAAGAAGCTGCGAAACGGCCTTGGCGCACAGACCGGCAAGGCCCTCCGCCTTTTCATCGCCATAGAGGGACAACAGCAGGGGCGTACAGGTGGTTTGGCCGCCAGGCTGCATGGGACCGCTCCATATGGATTGATACAAAGGCTTGAACCAGGTTGAAATGATCTTGCGGAGGTTCCGGATGATCCCGTGCATATTCAGGCGCAGCCGCTCCCTGCCAAGCGCTGCGGCCTGCTCCCGCTGGAAGCCGGTATCAGCACAGGTCGTGCAAGCATATTTGTTGTACCAGCTCGGCCCCCGCAGCTCCTTCCCGATATCCGTGCCCATGGCGATCCAGAGCGCCGAGGGGCATCCTCCGTCCAACTCAGCATCGACCTTTTTCTCCACATAGTCCTGAAGCAGCCATCCGCTCCAGCTGGTGCGGGTAGACCGGCATGTATCCGGCTGGCGCCAATGCGTCATACTGTCTCTGACTGAACTCCTGCGCCATCTGACACATGCTTCCGGCATCCGCGCAACCGCCTTTTCCCTCTTGATTCCTCCGCCGTTCAGATGTACAATCATCCCAGCCATGCTTTTATGTTCCAACAAAATAAGAAGAACCTGAGGAGGACACTGTCATGAACGAGCAGGTCAGGGTTACCGTGGACGCGTCCCGGTGGGCGGGCAAGCTTCAGCACACCTGGAACTATATCGGCTATGATGAATGCAACTACACCCACTCCCCCGGCGGCATGGCGCTGATCCGCAAGTTCGGCGCCCTGGAAAAGCCCTACTACATGCGCGCCCATCACATGCTCTGCACCGGCATCCTGCACGGCTTTTACAAGTGGGGCTCCACCAACGTGTACATCGAGGATGAAAACGGCCATCCCATCTACAACTATGACACCATTGACCAGATGATGGACATCTGGTTGGGCAGCAACTGCAAGCCCTTCTTCGAGCTGGGCTTCATGCCCCGGGATCTGGCGGATCCCCGCGAGGCGGAAAACGGCCGTTTCTACCAGGTGGCCTACGGCATCAGCGAATACCAGCGGGTGGGCTGGGCCATGCCCCCAAAGGACTACGACAAGTGGTATGACCTGATCTACAACCTGGTCAGGCATCTGAAGGAGCGCTATGGCGAGAAGGAGGTGCGCACCTGGTACTTCGAGATGTGGAACGAGCCCGACATCTTCTACTGGCGCGGCACCCATGAGGAATTCTGCAAGCTCTACGACTACACCGAGGCGGCCGTCCATGCCGCCATGCCCGACGCCCGCTTCGGCGGCCCCGCCACCTGCGGCAGCATGGGCCCGGAGGATCGCGCCAGCGTGTTCCTGCGCCGGTTCCTTGAGCACATCCGGGACGGCAGGAACTATTACAGCGGCAAGACCGGCACCCGCATCGACTTTACCACCTTCCACACCAAGGGCGGCGGATACAGCTTCGACACCCTGGCCAAAAAGCAGATTCCTTCCGTGAAGGCGCTGCTGGCCAATGTGCGCACCCAGGGCGGCATCATCAAGGAGATGGGCTACGGCGACCTGGAATGCGTGCTGTCCGAGGCGGACCCCGACGGCTGGGCGGCAGGGGGACGGTATGACAACTTCAACCTGAACTTCCGCAATACCGAGTATTACGCCTCCTATGTGATGTCCGCCTACAAGAACCTGTACGACCTGGCCGAAAAGATGGACATGGACATCCGGCCCCTGGCCTGGGCCTTCATGTTCGAGGCGGAGCGCTGCTTCGAGGGCACCCGCACCTTCTCCACCCAGGGCATTGACAAGGCTGTGTTCAACCTGTTCAAGCTTCTGGCGCGCATGGGCACCCAGCGCGTGGCGCTGACCACCACCCGCGACCTGGATCCCCTCGCCTTCAAGGATCTGAACGGCACGGAGGAGGGCCCCGAGGTGGACGGCTGGGCCACCATGGACGGCGAGGACAAGCTGCAGGTGCTGCTGTACTGCCACCACGACGACTGGGATCGCAAGGAGACCTTCGACATCAACCTGGCCTTGAAGCATCTGCCCATGGAGGGCAAGGTGCAGGTGCGCCACCTGCGCATTGACGCGGAGCATTCCAACGCCTACGCCGAATGGGTGCGCCAGGGCAGGCCCAACTATCCCAATGAGGGCCAGCGGGCAGCAATTGTGGCCCGCTCCGGCCTGGAATACTGCGAGGCCCCCGAGGTTGTGATGGTGCATGAGGGCGTGCTGAACCGCCGCTTCACCCTGCCCACCCACGGCATTTCCCTGCTGGAAATTGTCAAGATCTGAGCGCGCCAGGGCAGCGGCTCTGTCCAGCGGCAGCCCACCCGGGCGGCGATGGCCCGCGCAGGCAGTCCCGGTGGCGCTGCAAGGCTGCTGCCTGCAATGCTGTGCGCCTGGCGCGTTAGGAAAAGTCAACCGGGTTCATGGATATATGTTTTTTGGATTTGCTTGTGGTATCAGCTGGTATCAGAGACGCAGAGGCCAATGAGGACTACAGTAAAGAAGATGCAAAAAAGCCCCCGTTTCTCCTTTTCTGCAAGGAAAAACGGGGGCTGAATGCCACGTGGATTTGATTCCTGATAGCCTCAAGTGGTATCCAGATGGTACTGTCGCACCATTTTCCAGGCTGCTTTTGCTCTTGCGATGCTCAAAAAGCCTGTGTTTTCAAGGGGGGGGCAGACCAGTCCAAAGCCATCAAAGCTTATTCCCACTCAATCGTTCCCACGGGCTTGGGCGTCAGGTCCAGCACAACGCGGTTGATGCCCTCGACCTCGTGGGTGATGCGGTCGGTGATGTGGTGCAGCAGAGCGTAGGGGATCTCCTCGATGGTGGCGGTCATGGCATCCGTGGTGTTCACCGCGCGGATGATCGCCGGCCAGCCCATGGAGCGCTTGCCATCCCGCACGCCCACGCTGGTGAAGTCCGGCACGGCAATGAAATACTGCCACACCTTGCCCGCCAGACCGTTTTTGTCAAATTCCTCCCGGAGGATCGCGTCAGCCTCGCGCAGGGCATGCAGCCGGTCGCGGGTGATGGCGCCCAGGCAGCGCACGCCCAGGCCCGGGCCCGGGAAGGGCTGGCGATAGACCATCCCGTAGGGAAGCCCCAGCGCCTCGCCCACCACGCGCACCTCATCCTTGTACAGCAGCACCACGGGCTCCACCAGCTGGAAGGTCATGCCGTTGGGCAGGCCGCCCACGTTGTGGTGCGCCTTCACGCCGTTCTTGCTCTCCAGAATGTCGGGGTAGATCGTGCCCTGGGCCAGGAATTCCACATCCTGCAGCTTTTCGGCCTGCTCGGAGAACACCTCGATGAACTCCGCGCCGATGATCTTGCGCTTCTTCTCGGGATCAGCGACTCCGGCCAGCTTGTCCAGGAAGCGGTCGGTGGCGTCAATGTAAATCAGGTTGGCGTCCATCTGCTCGCCGAATACCTTGATCACCTGCTCGCTTTCGCCCTTGCGCATCAGGCCGTGATTCACATGGACGCACACCAGCTGCTTGCCGATGGCCTTGATCAGCAGCGCAGCCACCACGGACGAATCCACACCGCCGGACAGGGCCAGCAGCACCTTCTTGTCACCCACCTGGGCGCGGATGGCCTCCACCTGCTCGCTGATGAAAGCATGGGCCTGCTCGGGCGTCGTGATACGCGCCATGGTTTCGGGACGGACGTTACTCTGCATGGGATTGTTCTCCTTCTTGTATCATGTTTTTGTCGGGCATGGCATCAGCCTACGGTTACCTTGATTATAGCACCGGGCCGGAGGCGTGTAAAGGACAAAATCCGCGTGGAAGGCAGCCGCCTTCATCGCAGGCTCTGCGTGCCAGGCGCCTCATGCAGCCCGAAGGGCCGAAGCGCGGCTGGCCGGTTTTTTTCATTTGGGCCCTTGACTCGTCCCTATGGGCAGGGTTTATCATCAGGGTGCTTCGAAGCGGCAGTCCCCATCAACACGCACTGGAGGAATGAACGCATGCTGTCCATCGGTCAGTTTTCCCGCGCCTGCCATGTCAGCGTCAAGACCCTGCGCCATTATGAGAAGGTCGGTCTGCTGCTGCCCACCCGGGTGGACGAGTGGTCCGGCTACCGCTATTATGACGAGGGCCTCATCAACGCCATGCTGCTCATTCAGCAGCTGAAGCGGTACGGCCTCTCCCTGGATGCCATCGGGCAGATCATGGCCAACCCCGCTTCCGGCCGCAGCGCGCTGCTCCGCCAGCGGGAGGCGCTTTCCGCCCAGCTGGCACAGCAGACCGTCATCCTCCGGGAGCTTGACCAGCACCTTGCTGCCATGGAAAGGACGGATGACATCATGGCTTATCAGAACGAATACACCATCACCCTCAGGGAGGTCCCTGCCCAGCCCATTTTCAGCCGCCGCCAGCGCATGTCCGTGGATGATTACGGCAGCGCCATCGGCCGCCTGTACGAGGACGCGGCCCGCCAGCGCATTGCTCCTGCCGGCCCGCCCATGACCATCTACCACGGCGAAGCCTTTGACCCGGAGGACTCGGACATGGAGCTGGCCCTGCCGCTTCAGCAGAGCGAAGGCGCGACCCGCATGCTGCCCGGCGGCCTGATGGCAGTCACGACCCATCGGGGCTCCTACGCACACCTGGCGGATGCCTACGGCGCGCTGACCCGCTTTGTCACCGCACAGAACCTGGAGCCCGACGGCGCGCCCTACGAGGTCTACCGCCAAGGCCCCGGCCAGGGCGAGGCGCAGGACTGGCTGACGGACATTTACTTCCCCGTCCGCCTGCGCCAGAATCCCTGACCGGCCTGCTGCCTGACAAACAGGAAACGCCCGGGAAGCCGTCCGGTTTCCCGGGCGTTTTTTCGGGCGGAGGATGGTATTTTTCCCTGCCATATGGTATCATCCTGTGGAACGGAAAACAGCTTGCAGGAAGGGCGACGGCTGATGCGCAACGAGAATGATCTGCTGGAGGAAGCCCTGGCCATGGCGGAGCAGGGCTATGCCGGGGCCTATGAGTATCTGCTGGGGGAATATGAAAAAGCGCCCGGGCAATGCGGGCCGCAGACGCTGTATTTTCTTGCCTGTCTGGCAGGCGGCTGCCATCGGCCGGAGACGGCGCTGGCCTGGCTGCGCAGGGCCGTGATGGATCACGGCTGGTGGTACCGGCCGGAGGTGCTGGAGGATGACGACCTTGCGCCGCTGCAAAGCGACGCTTCGTTTCTCGCGGTCAAGGCTGTGTCCGACCAGCGCTATGCCGAGGCGCTGTCCCGGGCTCAGGCGGAATTCACCTGGCATGGCAAAACAGCCGACAACCTGCTGCTGGCAGTTCACGGCAACACGCAGAATGCGCAGACCGCCCGGGAGGACTGGGCCTCTGTGCTGGGCGGCAGCCCCCGCTGGCAGCTGGAGACTGTCCAGAGCGCCGAGCCGGACGGCTATGGCACCTATCGCTGGCGCTATGACAGAGCCTCCTTCCTGCCTGTGGCACATGCCATGGAGCAGATGCAGCGGCAGGGCTACGGGAGGCTTGTGTGCGGCGGATTTTCCGCAGGATGCGACATGCTCCTGCGGGCCGTCGCATGGTCGCCTGCCCGCTGCGACAGGCTGCTGCTGCAAAGCCCCTGGCTCCCGCTCCTGCAGGAGCATGGGCAGGAGGTGCTGCAGGCCCTTCTGCGCAAGGGCATTGCGCTGAGCATCCTCTGCGGCTCGGAGGATGCGGATTGCCTGCCCTGCGCCCGGCAGCTTGCCGACATGGCCCGGCAGGCGGGCATCCCGGCGACCCTCACCATCCAGCCGGGAAGCAGGCACCAGTTTCCCCGGGAGCCGCTGCCTTGGGCGGATTGACCGCCCCGTTTCACCGGACTCGGACACGAACATAGCCTTCGCCTGGTCTTTGCCATGCGGAGGCTGTGCTGTATCCGGCGGATATGCTCAGAGCATGGCATCAGGCCGGACATGCCCTTCGAGCGGGAAGCAGGCACCAGTTTTCCCGGGGGCCGCTGGCTTTGCCGGATTGACCGCCCCCGCAGCACACCCTATCGTCCCGGTGACGGAAAAGCCTCCGCAGGGTCAATGCTCTGCGGAGGCTATGCTGTATTCGGGCAGACGCGCCGATGGTCAGTCCCGGGCGACCCTGCGCAGGGTCAGGAGCAGCAGCACCAGGCCCACGCCGGTGAGGATATGCCCGATGCCCGCCACGCCGGAGATGGCCGCGGAGGCGCCCTTGCTCAGGGGCAGGCACAGCACCTGGGTCACGCCCCGCACCAGCAGCATCACCGAGGTCAGCGGCACGCCGGTGTTGTACGTCCACAGGAAGGCCCGGAAGGTCTTTTCCCTGCGCAGGTCGTACTGGCCGGCAAACAGCGCCGCCACCAGGAACACCAGCATCCCCAGCAGGAACAGGTGGGTATGCACCTTGCCCAGGGCCGTCACCCCGGTGAAGCCGTTGAACTTGGTGAACTCCCGGTAGAACACGCCGCCCGCCATGGCGGCAATGGCGTAGGCAAAGGCCAGGTTGAGCATCTTCTTCATGGGGATTACTCCTTTCGCATGGCGTTAAAGCCAATCAGCACCGTCCACACATAGGCGCAGGTCTTGGGGATCATCAGCATGCCCACCACGGGCACCGCGTCGGCAAAGAGCACCACCGGGATGTAGCAGGCAAAGCTCAGCACCACCGTCAGCCACAGGTGGCGGAAGGCCGCATCCTGCTTCTCCTTCGCGCTGCGGTAGAACAGCACCACGATCACCGCGCCCAGGATGGCGAAGGGGATGTTGCGGTACACGCCCCAGCTCAAGGGCGCGTCCGGGCTGGTCCAGGCATTCTGCGGCATCAGGCACAGCAGCACCCGGATGACCGCCAGCGCCCACACCGCCGCCGTCAGCTCCCTGCGGCCCTCCACCTGATACCGGCTGCGCCACACGTAGTACAACAGCACATAGAAGGCCGTCATGGTGACGGAGGTGATCAGCTTGCCCACGCCCAGGGCCGCCGTGTAATTCGCCAGGCCCGTGGTGCACAGCGCCACCGCCCGGGGAATCAGGTGGAACGCGTCGCCGCAGCCCAGCGTCACCGCCATCACGCCGAAGAGCAGGTACTGCCTCCGCCCCTTGCTGCCCCGGATCATCAGAATGCCCAGGGCGACCACCGTCACCAGATACACCGCGTCAAACAACGTCTCGAATACCGCCTGCATCGGGTCATTCCTCCTTGTTCTGAACCTCGTTCATGTTGCCGCAAAAAAGCGCGCCCGTCCTCAGTGGGCAGCCCTTCACCCCTGATAGACAATCCTGCGCAGGATTTCCGCCAGCGCGCCGCAGTCCTCCGCCTGCTTCACCAGCAGAAGGAGGATGTTGTCCAGGGTCATGTCCGCCAGGGCCTCCGCCGTCAGCGGGGGCGTGAGCGCAGCCGGATTCACCGCAGGATCCGCCCGCAGCGCCGCCAGAAGGCCTGCGCGCATGTGGGCGAACTGCCGCTCCATGACGCTCTGGGCCTCGCCCCGGCGGGAGCGGGCAATGGCGATGGAGTGGGCCGTCAGGAAGTCCGGGTAGGCCGCCGCGCCCCGGCGGGCACAGTCGTACAGGCTGGTCACGTATTCCGGGAAGGACGCGCCTGCAGGGCAGCGGCCCATGGGGTGGAAAATGTCCTGCCAGACGCTCTCCACCGTGGCGATGAGCAGCTCGTCCTTGTCGGCATAGTAGTTGTACAGCGTGCCCAGGGCCACGCCGCACCGGCCCGCCACGCTCCGCATGCTCACAGCCTGCAGCCCTTCCTCCGCCGCAATGCGCCGGCAGGCCTGCAGAATCTCCTCCTTCGAGGTCACGCCCGGATTCACGCCGCTTGTCCCTCCCAACATGAACACTGTTCATTATAATCATCCCGGCCGCTGCTGTCAAGGGCAGAGCAGCCATCATCCCTCCAGCATGATCTGCCGGAAGCGCGCCTGCAGCTCCCGCCCGACCCCGGAGCGCTCCAGCCAGGGGCCGATAGTATCCGCGTTCAGCTTTTCCAGCACAGCCTGGATGTTCCGTGGGTGGGAGTGCAGCAGGGAGTCCTCCCCGCCCTGCGCCAGCAGGGGCTGCAGCTCCGGCATGCGCGAGAGCAGCCGGTTCACGCGGCGCTGGTTGTAGGTGAAGCTCACCTGATAGTCCGCGATGACGTCCTCCTCCGCCACCCCCAGCAGCAGCAGGAGAATCGCCGCCAGTACGCCGGTTCTGTCTTTGCCCGCGGTGCAGTGGAACACCACCGCCCCCTGTTCCAGCCCCTCCATAACCGCCCGCGCCGCCTGACCCACCAGGGCCGCGCCCTCGCCGATCATCTTCATGTAGCCGGTGGTCAGGCTCCGGGCGAAGGCCTCCGCCGCCCGGTCGGGGGTGGCCAGGTCCTCCTGCATCATGGGGCAAACGCACAGGCGGATGCCCTCGGGCAGATGATCCGGCCTGGCCTGCTGCTCCGACAGGCTGCGCAGATCCACCACCGTGCGCACGTTCATGGCCTTGAGGCGCGCCGCGTCCGCCACCGTCAGCCCGGACAGCCCGTCCGCCCGGTACAGCCGGTTCCAGGCGACCATCCTTCCCTCCCGCGTGGCGTACCCGCCCAGATCACGAAAGTTCTGCGGCCCGTCCATGGGAATCCGTCTCAGCTGCATGTGATGCACTCCTTTGTGCGATGCTCAGATGTAGATGACACAAGGCGCGGGCCGATGTGTCGGGTGCATCCGGGCATCGTATCACCATTCGTCGAAGATGCCGCCCTCCAGGGCGTTGCGGGCCGCCAGGATGTAGCGGCTGGTGTCCAGGGGATCCACGCCCCGGCGGGGCGCCTGACGTCCCAGCTCCATCGGACATTCCCGGTAGCCCAGGAGCCTGGCGCTCATGCCGCCCCGCCCGCCGGTGACGGCCGCCAGGGTCGCGGCGTACATCATGCTGCTCTGCACCGGCACCTCCGCCCGGAGGATCACCCGATCCTCGTCGGTCACGGTGTCGATGACGGAGCCCCGCATCTGCGCCACGTCGCTCATCACCCGGCCCACGCACTCCGGCGGGAGCATGAAGGTGATCTCCAGCACCGGCTCCAGCAGCTGGCTTCCGCCCCGCTGCAGGCCGTCATGGATGCCCATGGGCGTGGCCACGATGAAGTCCAGCGGGTGGGTGTGGAAGATGTGGTGGTTGCCCCCCAGGAGCGTGATGCGCACGTCCGTCACCGGCCAGCCCAGCCGGCCCTGCGCAAGCGCCAGGGGAATCGCCTGCTCCACCTGATGCTGATACCCCGGCGCGATGTCCTTCACCGGCGCGACGGAGGAAAACCTTACGCCGCTGCCCCGCTCCCCCGGCTCGATCCAGAACTCCATCACCGCCCAGCAGGGCTTGGGCGCCAGGTAGGCCACAAAGCCCTTGGCCGCCCGGGCGATGGTCTCCCGGAACAGCACCGTGGGCTCGGAGAAATGCACCTTCAGGCCGAAACGGGTGTCCAGCAGCTCCGCCAGGATTTCCAGCTGAATCATGCCCATGACGTGCAGCTGCAGCTCGTTGAGGGTTCGGGCATAGTGGGCCTGCAGGAGAGGATCCTCCCCCGCCAGCATCTCGCAGGCGGCGCGAAGGGACTGCATGTCCTCGGGCCTGTCGGGAATCACCTGCACGGTGATCAGCGGCGTGCGCAATGTTCCCGGCATCACCCGCCGGGGCAGCAGGGCTTCCTCCCCCAGCACATGGCCGATGGGCAGATCCCCCAGGCCGTACACCACGCCGATCTCCCCGGCAGTCAGCACCCCCGCGTCCTGGCCGTCCACCGTGCGAATCTGCGTCACCTTCCGCTGCACGAAGCGCTTCTCGCCCGTGACGGGGTCCACGCCTGCGGGCAGGTTGATCGCCTCCCGGTTTTCCAGCCGTCCGCTGTACAGCCGCAGCCACACGCCCCGGCCCAGCAGCCTGTCCTGCTCCGCCGCGAATGCCACGCCGCACAGCCCGTTTTCGCCCGCATCCGGGGCGGGCAGGTCATCGACGATGGCGTCCAGCACGGCCTCCACCCCGGTGTCCCGCAGGGCCGAGCCCATCAAGACCGGGCAAACCTCGCCCTTCCGGGCCAGGGCGGCGAATTTCTCCCGCACCAGCGCCGGGTCGATGGTCTCCCCCGCCAGGTACCTTTCCAGCAGCGCATCCTCCGCCATGCACACAGCCTCGGTCATGGCGTCCGGGTCGGAGGCGTCCACCGCCCTGTCCGTCAGCCGGCGGCGGATCTGATGCAGCGCCCGGGCAGGATCCGCGCCCTCCCGGTCGGTCTTGTTGATGAAGATCACCGTGGGAATATGCTCCCGGGCCAGGGCGGCAAAGAGCGTCTCCGTTTGCGGCTGCACGCCCTCCCGGGCGCAGACCACCAGCACCGCCCCGTCCAGCGCCCACAGGGAGCGCTCCACCTCGGCAGAAAAGTCCACGTGCCCCGGGGTGTCGATCAGGTTCACGTCCACGCCCCGCCAGGTCAATCGGACACAGCTGGCCTTGACGGAGATGCCCCGCCGCCGCTCCACCGGCAGGCTGTCGGTGCGGGTGGTGCCATTGTCCACGCTGCCCGCCTGGCGGATGGCTCCCGCGTGCCGCAGCAGCTGCTCGGTCAGGGTGGTCTTGCCCGCGTCCACATGGGCGAACACCCCCATGTTCCGCAGCGGCCTGTCAGCCATGGCCCTCGCTCCCTTCGTGATGGTGTGTTATGGCTCCCGCCAGGGCTCCCACCGGGGCGGCAGCGCCGGACAGCCCATGCGGCCCTTCGCCGCCCGCAGCTCCACATAGCACCCGCACAGCGCGCACATGCCGCTGCGCAGCTGCTCGCAATCGCGGCACATTGCAAGCCGCCGCTCGGTTTCCTCCCGGGGGGCGCGCTTGTCTTCCGGCAAGAGCGCGATCAAATCCCGGACACTTGCAGCCAGCGCTGCCTGGGAGGGCATGTCCTCCAGCAGGCAGCGCCGGCAAAAGGGTTTGGGTTCCGTCATGTGTTTCTCCCGTCAGAAGGTCAGCAGGTACACCGCCGCGTCATGGGCGGGCAGCGTGACGCTCAGGCCCTGGGCGGGGTTGTCCTCCCGGCCCGTCCACAGCTCCCGGGCATGGGCGGCGGGACGATCCAGCTGCGCGGGCGGCACACGCACCGTGCGCGCCTCGTCGGAGAGGTTGAACAGCGCGCAGTACACGCCCGTGCCGTCCTGCCGGGGAGCCAGCCAGACGCTCTCATCCTCCGTGGTGGTCAGGGGATGCCCGCAGAAGCTCTCCTTCCCGATGGCCAGCACGTCGCCCTGGGTCAGAAGGGACAGGGTGAAATCATCGTTCTTCGTCATTTCCCCGCCGATCATCAGGGGCGAGCGCATCATGGGCCACAGGGTCATCATGGTGCGCTGCTCCGCCTGGGTGAAGCGGGTCCACTCATCGGGGCTGTTGCACTGGCGCAGGGCCCCCAGGGGCAGCATGTCCGCATCCGGCCAGTGGCCCGGCGCGGCGTGGATGCACCACTTCTCCGCCCGCTCGAACATGGCCTTCAGCTGCGCCCAGCCATCCCAGAAGTCGTCGGTAATGCGCCACATGTTGGCGTACTTCTTCAGATGCTCGGCCCGCTCAACAGGCGCGGGGCCGGGGGACAGGCTCAGCACCATGTCCCGCCCGCAGCCCCGCAGGGACTCGGAGATCAGCTCGATCTCCCGCTCGCAGTGGGGATACTCCCGGGCAATGTCGTCGCACTTGATGAAGTCCACGCCCCACTCCGCGTACAGGGCGAAGATGCTGGCGTAGTAGTCCTTCGCGGCCTGGGTCTGGCACTTGAGGCCATACATGTCCGGGTTCCACTGGCAGATGCTGTTGGGGTTGGCCGCCTGATGGCAGCCGAACTCGCTGCCCTTGATGGGCAGATGGTTGTGGGCCGCCATGCGGGGCATGCCGCGCATGATGTGGATGCCGAACTTCAGTCCCAGGCCATGCACATAGTCCGCCAGGGGCTTGAAGCCCGCTCCGTTCGCCGCGCTGGGGAAGCGGTTCGCCGCGGGCACCAGGCGGCCCCACTCGTCCATGCACAGGGGAGCGAAGGGCTCGTACTCATGGTTGAGGGCGGTGGGCTGGTACCACTGGATGTCCACCACCACATACTCCCAGCCGTAGGGCTTGAGGTGCTTCGCCATGTAGTCGGCGTTCTGGCGCACCTGCGCCTCGTTCACCGCCGCGCCGTAGCAGTCCCAGCTGTTCCAGCCCATGGGAGGCGTCTGAGCGATCATGGTTGGATCCTCCTTCACTTCAGTTCAATGGCCGCCACGCAGCAGGGGGGCAGCTCCACCACGGCCTCGCCGTCCCGCAGGCTGCAGCCGTCGAATGCCTTCACCTGAAGGGGCGATGCGTCGAAGTCGTTGTACTGGCCCATTTCGCCCTGCAGGATCCGCCCGTCGATGCTGGTCGCGTCCGTGCCCTTCACGGTGACGGTCGCGGGCTTGTCGGCGGAGAGGTTGGCCAGGGTAAGGGTGGTCACGCCGTCCCTGACGGAGGCGGAGGCCGTCACCTGGGGCAGCTCCCAGCCGTCCTGACCCACCGTATCCGCCTGCACGAAGCAGTCCACCTCCTGGGCGTCCTGATGGGCCTTGTACAGGTCAAAGACATGGTAGGTGGGGGTGAGCACCATTTTGTCGCCCTCGGTGAGCAGCACGGCCTGCAGCACGTTCACCGTCTGGGCCAGGTTGGCCATGATCACCCGGTCGCAGTGGCGGTTGAAGATGTTCAGTGTCAGGGCGGCCACCAGCGCGTCGCGCATGGTGTTCTGCTGGTAGAGGAAGCCGGGGTTGGTGCCGGGCTCCACGTCGTACCAGGTGCCCCACTCGTCCACGATCAGGCCCACCTTCTTCTTGGGATCGTAGCGGTCCATGATGGCGCAGTGGCCCGTGACAATCTCGTCCATGCGGGAGGCCTTCACCAGCGTCTTGTAGAAGTCCGGCACGGTGAAGTCCGTGGCGCTGCCCTTGTGCTTCCAGTCGCCGGTGCAAAGCGTATAGTAGTGCAGGGTGATGGCGTCCATGTACTTGGCCGCCCGCTGCATGAGCATCTCCATCCACTCATAGTCGTCCTCGCTGGGGCCGCAGGCGATCTTGAAGAGCTTGTCATCGCCGTACTGCCGGCAGAAGGTCTGGTAGCGGCGGTACTCGTCGGCGTAGTATTCCGGGCGCATGTTGCCCCCGCAGCCCCAGCTCTCGTTGCCCACGCCCCAGTACTTCACGTGCCAGGGCTCCCTGCGGCCGTTGGCCCAGCGCCTCTTCACCACGGTGGAATCCCCGTCGCTGTTGAGGTACTCCACCCACTCGGCCATCTCCCGCACGGTGCCGC
>JBJEUJ010000039.1:0-13593 GCA_051883775.1 Aristaeellaceae bacterium
GCTTTAACAGAGCGGGTGAAAATACGGCGCGCATCGGCATCCTGGGGTATCTCTTTCGTGTCAAAAAAGTGGCTTGTCAGCCACTTTTTTGAGTTTTGCACTCACTCGCTGGTCGGGCTGCAGGCAGCCCTCCCGGCCGTTCGTTCGTGTAAGGAAGCGATTTTGCAGGCAAAATCGCACGAAAACCGCCGCGCATGTCGCCGGTTTTCGATTTCAGTCTGCCGACGGTGAATGACTGAAACAGATTAAGACAGTATGACTCGGCCTTCGGGCCGTTTTTTTGCGCCAAAGGAAAAGCGACGGCCTTGCCGCATTTTCCCTTGACAACCCTTCCTCCCATTGGGTATAATAGCTGCAATGGCTTTGATGGAAAGAGTACCGTGCGGGATGCGTCAAGAGAGCCGCGGAGGGTGGGATGCGGCCGGAAACGCGCGGGAACATGGCTCCGGAGCCTCGCGGCTGAACCCCGCCTTTGACGGGCAAGTAGGCTGCGGCGGGTCGCGCCGTTACACGTAGGATGAGCGATAAATCAGGGTGGCAACGCGGATGTTTCAGTCCGCCCCTATGCAAAAAGGGGACGGACTTTTTTCGTGCGTCCGTCCGCAACCATGAAGGAGGATGACCAACCATGTGCCAGCAGTGCAAGAAGCCCTTCTACATCACAACCCCCATCTACTACCCCAGCGACAACCTGCACATCGGCCACGCCTACTGCTCCACCGCCGCGGACTCCATGGCCCGCTTCAAGAAGCTGACGGGCTATGACGTGTACTTCCTCACCGGCACCGACGAGCACGGCCAGAAGATCGAGCGCAAGGCCATCGCCAAGGGCGTCACCCCCCAGGAATATGTGGATCATATCGTGGCGGGCATCAAGGATTTGTGGAAGCTGATGGACATCGAGTACGACGATTTCATCCGCACCACCGACCAGCGCCACGTGGAGTGCGTGCAGCGCATCTTCAAGCAGCTCTACGAGCAGGGTGACATCTACAAGAGCGAATACGAGGGCTGGTACTGCACCCCCTGCGAGTCCTTCTGGACGGAGCTGCAGCTCAAGGACGGCAAGTGCCCCGACTGCGGCCGCCCCGTGGAAAAGACCCGGGAGGAAAGCTACTTCTTCAAGCTGAGCAAGTACCAGGACTGGCTGATCCAGTACATTGAGGAGCATCCCGACTTCATCCAGCCCGCCACCCGCACCAACGAGATGCTCAACAACTTCCTGCGCCCGGGCCTGAACGACCTGTGCGTCAGCCGCACCTCCATCAAGTGGGGCATCCCCGTCACCTTTGACGAGAAGCACACGGTGTATGTCTGGCTGGACGCGCTGAGCAACTACATCTCCGCCCTGGGCTACGGCACCGGCCACGATGAGCTGTTCCGCAAGTACTGGCCTGCGGACGTGCATCTGGTGGGCAAGGAGATCGTGCGCTTCCATACCATCATCTGGCCCATCATGCTCCACGCCCTGGGCCTGCCCCTGCCCAAGCAGGTGTTCGGCCACGGCTGGCTGGTTATCGACGGCAAGAAGATGGGCAAGTCCGTGGGCAACGTGGTGGATCCCGTGGTGCTGTGCAACCGCTACTCCTCCGACGCGGTGCGCTACTTCCTGATGAGGGAGATGCCCTTCGGCTCCGACGGCGAGTTCACCCTCAAGGCCATGCTCACCCGCATCAACGCCGACCTGGCCAACGACCTGGGCAACCTGGTCTCCCGGACGGTGGCGATGATCGAGAAGTACTTCGGCGGCGCCATCACCGCCATGGACGCGGTGGACGAGAGCATCGACCGGCCCCTGTGGGATTTGGCTGAGGCGACCCCCGCCCGGGTGGAGGAGCAGGTCAACGCCTTCCAGTTCTCCGGCGCGCTGCAGGAAATCTGGAAGCTCATCGGCGAGTGCAACAAGTACATTGACGTGACCCAGCCCTGGGTGCTGGGCCGCGACGAGAGCCGCAGGGCCCGCCTGGCCACCGTCCTGTACACCCTGGCCGAGTGCGTGCGCCGGGTGGCGGTGATGATCAGCTTCGTCATGCCCCGCACGCCGGAGCGCATCTTCGCCCAGATCGGCGTGACCGATCCCGACCTCAAGACCTGGGAAAGCATTGTGAAGCCCTTCGGCGCGCTGCCTCTGGGGCTGAAGGTCTCCAAGGGCGAGGCCCTGTTCCCCCGCCTGGACATCCAGAAGGAGATCGAACGGGACAATCCCCCGGCGGAGGAGGCCCCCAAGGCGGCCAAGAAGCCCGAGAAGAAGAAGGAGCAGAAGCATCAGGCGCCGGAGTTCCCGGCGGAAATCGCCTTTGACGACTTCTGCAAGTGCAAGATCCAGGTGGGCCGGGTGCTCTCCTGCGAGAAGGTGGAGAAGAGCAACAAGCTCCTGCGCTTCCGCCTGTCCTTCGGCAAGGACGGCGAGCGTACCATCCTCAGCGGCATCGCCAAGTATTACGATCCCGCGACCCTGGTGGGCAAGCAGGTGGTGGCCATCACCAACCTGGCGCCCCGCAGGATCGCCGGTGAGGAGAGCCAGGGCATGATTCTCTCCGGCGTGGACGATCAGGACAACCTGCGCCTGGTGGCCGTGGGCGAGGGCCTGGAGGACGGTGCCATCATCGGATGATCGAGCTGTTCGATTCCCACTGCCATGTGGACGAGGAGAAGTTCGACGCTGACCGGGAGGAGGCCCTTGCCCGGATGCGGGAGCGGGGCGTCACCCGCTTTGCCGTCATCGGGTCGGACATGGCTTCCTCCCGCCGCAGCGCGGATTTCGCCGCCTGCCACGATGGCTGCTGGGCGGCGGTGGGGGTTCATCCCCACGAGGCCAAGGGCTGGCAGGAGGGCGATGAGGAACGTCTCACCGCCTGGCTGAAGGAGGACAGGGTGGCCGCCATCGGCGAGATCGGCCTGGACTACTACTACGACCTGTCCCCCCGGGAAACCCAGCAGGAGGTGTGCCTGCATCAGATGGACCTGGCCTGGCGGCTGGACGTGCCGGTGGTCTACCACGTCCGCGACGCGCACCAGGACATGCTGGACATGATGAAGGCCCGCAAAGGAAAGCTCTCCGGCGGGATCATCCACTGCTTTTCCGGCAGCTGGGAGATCGCCCGGGAGTATCTGAAGATGGGGTTCTACATCAGCTTCGCCGGGCCTGTGACCTTCAAGAAGGCCCCCAAGCTGCAGGAGGCCGCCATGAACGTGCCCATTGACCGTATCCTGGTGGAGACGGACAGTCCCTATCTGGCCCCGGAGCCCGTCCGGGGGCGGCGCAACGAGCCTGCCAACGTGTACTACGTGGCGGAGAAGATCGCCGCGCTGCGGGGCATGCCCCTGGAGGACTTCGCCGCCCAGACCACCCGCAACGCCCTGGCGGCCTACCGCATCGGGTGAAGAACATCAACACAGGACGCTCCGGCTGACCGGGGCGTCCCTTTTGGTATGAAAGGATAGCGGTTGCGTGAAAGGCGGCGGCGTGCTATAATAAACTGATTATCCATGCGGAGGTGGCGGCGGTGATCACGGCGGTGTGCATGAATCCTGCCTTTGACAGGACGGTGACGGTGGATGCCCTCATACCCGGGCAGGTCAACCGCATCCGCCAGGCCCGCACGGACATGGGCGGCAAGGGCGTGAACGTGGCTGTGGTGGCCCGGCGGTTGGGCCTTGAGGCCCAGTGCGTGGGCTGCATGGGCGAGGAGGGCGCGGAGCGCTTCGCCGCCATGATGGACAGGGAAGGGCTGCCCCACCGCTTCCTCACCGTGCCGGGAGCGCTGCGCACCAACACCAAGGTCGTCAGCCTGGACGGCTCCGGCGTGACGGAGCTGAACGAGCCCGGCGCGGCCCTGACGGCGGACACGCTGGAGCAGTTCTTCCGCCTGGCGAAGGAAGCTGCCGGCCACAGCGGCATGGCGGTGGTGACGGGATCCCTGCCTCCGGGCTGCCCGGAGGGAACCTATCGGACGCTGATGCGCCGCATGGGGATACCCTGCATCCTGGACGTGGGCGGGCGCGAGCTGCTGCTGGGCGCGGAGGCTGGGCCGCTGCTGGTCAAGCCCAACCTTCATGAGCTGGAGGCTGCCCTGGGGGAAAGGCTGCCCACCCGGGCGGAGGTTGTCCGGGGCGCGCGGAGGCTGCTGGCCATGGGGGCGCGGAACGTGCTGGTCTCCATGGGCGGGGACGGCGCGGTCATGGTCACGCCGGAGCGTGCGTGGTACGCCCCGCCGGTGAAGGTGGAGGTTCAATCCACCGTGGGCGCAGGGGACGCCATGGTGGGCGGCGTGCTGATGGGCCTTATGGAGAAGCCCGGCGACATGCGGCATGCGCTTGCATGGGGCACGGCGGCGGGGGCTGCCAGCGTCATGACCGAGGGCACGCAGCTTGTTCGCCCGGAGGACGTTGCGCCGCTGATGGCGCGGGTTCAGATACAGGAAGTGTGAGCGTTGTTTTTCAAACGGAAGTTTCGGGCTGACTTCACCGACGGGGTGATCGACCTGGTGCCATCCTGGCTGGTTCCGCCGGATGAGGAGATGGGCTTTGGCGACTGCTGGGACTACATCATCGCGCCCCACGGGGTGCGCAGGGAGGCCGGGCGGATCAGCCTGCGCCTGGGGGAAAGCCCCTGCGTGTACTATTTCGGACACATCGGGTACCATGTGGACGAGCCCTACCGGGGGCAGCACTTTGCCCGGCGGGCGTGCCGGCTTCTGCGGCCGCTGATTGTGGCGCAGGGCAAGAGCAGCGTGGTCATCACCTGCGACCCGGACAACATCCCCAGCCGCCGCACCTGCGAGGGTCTGGGCTGCACGCTGGAGCGGATTGTGGATGTGCCGCGAGCCATCTCCTCCCGGTGGGAGATCAGCGATGTGAAGTGCCGCTACATCTGGCGGATGAACGGGTGACAGGCATTTTTCCGATGCCCGGCAGGGTATGATAAACATGCGGCGGTCTGTCGCCGCGAAGGGAGCGGGACGATGGAGGTTCAGGCGAAGGGCGTGCGCATTCACTGCGAGAAAAGCGGCACGGGGGAAAAGCGCGTGGCGCTCCTGCACGGCTGGGGCTGCGACGGCAGGCTGATGAAGCCCGTGGCGGACTTTCTCAGCCGGGACATGACGGTGCTGACCATGGACTTTCCCGCCCATGGTGAGAGCGGCCGTCCGCCGGAGCCCTGGGGCGTGCCGGAGTTCGCGGCCTGCACGCTGGAGGTTTTGCGGCAGCTGGACTTCCTGCCCTGCAGCGTGATTGCCCATTCCTTCGGCGGGCGGGTGACCATCGAGCTGGCCGCCCAGGACGATACGCTCTTTGAGAAGCTGATCCTCACCGGCAGCGCGGGGCTGAAAGCCCGCCCCACCGAGGAGGGAAAGAAGCGCAGCGAGGAATACCGCCGCCAGCGGGAGCGCTGGGAGAAGCTGAAGACGCTGAAAATCCTCGGGAAATTGCCGGACAGGATGATTGACCGGCTGCGGGAGAAGTATGGCTCCCGGGACTATCTGGCCCTGGACGAGGAGATGCGCAAGACCTTCGTCAAGGTGGTCAACCACGACCAGGCGGAGCTTCTGTCCCGCATCCACCAGCCCACGCTGCTCATCTGGGGGGACAAGGACACGGAGACACCCCTGTGGATGGGCCAGCAGATGGAGCGGGACATTCCCGACGCGGGGCTGGTGGTCTTTGAAGGAGGGACGCATTTCGCGTTCCTGGAGCAGGCGCAGCGGTTCAACCGGGTGGCGCAGGTGTTCCTGGTGGGGGAGAAGGCTTAACCGCAGCGGTGTGAGAATCCAATGATGGCCTGATGGAGGATATCTGGATGAGCAATGCATGCTTTATATGGCTGACGGTGCTGGCCACGGCGGCTTCGTCCGTGATGGCGGGACGGAAGCTGGTTCACTACTTCCAGCTGGAGAGCTACCAGTTCCCCGGCTATTTCCGCACGCTCCGGCGCAACCTGCCCGGGACGCTGGTGCCGGGCGCTTTGCTGTGCGCGGCGCAGATGGTGCTGATCGCGATCCTCGGCTGGTGCGTGCAGTCCGGCTGGCTCCACGGTGCGCTGGCAGGGCTGCTGCTGGCGGCGCTGTCGATGGGGGCGGCGTGGGGCATCCGCGTGATGACGGTGGAGAAGAAGGCCAAGAAGCCCCTGGTGTTCACCCCCCGGGTGAAGCGGCTGTACGCGGTCAGCGCGGTGGTGTATGCGCTGGTGCTGGCGGGCCTCCGGGCGCTGCCGGGGGCGTACTGGGCATGGCTGGGGCTGTTCCCGCTGCTGCTGCCCCTGTGGGTGGCACTGGCGGGGCTGCTGGCCTGGCCCATTGAGAAGCTCATCAGCGAGATGTACTTCCGGGACGCCCAGCGCATGCTTCACGAGCGGCCCGACCTGATCAAAATCGGCATCACCGGCAGCTACGGCAAGACCAGCGTCAAGTTCATCCTGGGTACGCTGCTGAGCGAAAAGTACCAGACCCTGGTCACGCCCTCCAGCTTCAACACCCCCATGGGCGTGACGAAGGTCATCCGTACCAGGCTGCAGCCCGCCCATCAGGTGTTTGTGGCGGAAATGGGCGCGCGGCACGTGGGGGACATCAAGGAGATGTGCCGTCTGGTGCATCCCACCTATGGCGTGCTGACCAGCGTGGGGCCCCAGCACCTGGACACCTTCAAGACCATCGAGCGCATCAAAAAGACCAAGTACGAGCTGATGGACGCCATCCCTCCGGAGGGGTGCTGCTTCTTCCCGGACGACGGGGATATTTGCCGCGAGCTCTACGACCGCACGGAGAAGGACAAGCGGCTGTGCTGCGTGCATCCCGGCGACGCGGACGTGTGGGCGGAGGACATCACGGTGTCCCCGGCGGGGAGCAATTTCCTGCTGTGTACGAAGGATGACCGCATCCGCTGCGAAACAAGGCTCCTGGGCGAGCACAACATTCAGAATATCCTGCTGGCGGCCACGGTGTGCCTGCGGCTGAACATGACGCTCAAGCAGATCGTCCGGGGCATCAGCCGCCTGGAGCCGGTGGAGCACCGCCTGCAGCTGATTCCCTCCACGGGGGTCACCATCATTGACGATGCGTTCAACAGCAATCCCCGGGGTGCGCAGGCCGCGCTGGAGGTGCTGCGGCAGTTCAGCGGGCGGCGCATCATCATCACCCCCGGCATGGTGGAGCTGGGCGGGGAGGAAGCGGCCTTCAACCGGGCCTTCGGGCGGAAGATGGCCTCCTGCGCGGATGTGGCGATCCTGGTGGGCCGCCGCCATACCCAGCCCATTGCCGAGGGCCTCAGGGAGGAGAGCTTCCCGGAGGAAAACATCCATACGGTGGGGAGCCTGACCGACGCGGCGGCGCTTTTGCGCATTCTGGGCCGGGCAGGGGACGTGGCCCTGTTCGAGAACGACCTGCCGGACAATTATTCCGAGACGTGACGTCTTTTCAGGAGGATGAGCGATATGAGCAGGATTCAGCTTGGCGTGATTTATGGCAGCCGCAGCTGCGAGCGTGAGGTGGCCATCATCAGCGCGGTGCAGCTGATGAACCATGTGGACACGGAGAAGTACGACGTGATTCCCGTGTACATCAGCGAGCAGGGCATGTGGTATACCGGCAAGGCCCTGAGGGACATCAGCGCCTACACGCCCTTTAACCCGGACCGTCCGGGCATCGAGCAGGTGCATCTGGACGTGACCGCCGGTTCCGGTGCGCTGATGGCTACCCGCCCCGGCAAGGGTCTCTTCGGGCATCCGACGCAGGTGGTGGCGGCCCGGCTGGAGGTGTGCGTGATCGTCATGCACGGCCTCAACGGCGAGGACGGCACCCTGCAGGGCATGCTGGAGCTGGCCAACCTGCCCTACACCTCCACGGGGGTGGCGGGCAGCGCCATCGGCATGGACAAGATCATGATGAAGCAGTTCTTCCGCGGCGCGGGGGATCTGCCGGTGCTGCCGGACTGCTGGTTCACCCGCTCCATGTGGGAGAAGGATCGGGATGCCGTGCTGGACGAGGCGGAGAGGCTGGGCTATCCCGTGTTCGTCAAGCCTGCGAACCTGGGCTCCTCCATCGGCGTGAGCCGGGCGGACGACCGGGAGGGCCTCATTGATTCCCTGGAGCTGGCCTTCGACTACGACCGCCGGGTGCTGGTGGAGAAGGGCCTTGACAAGCCCATCGAGCTGAACTGCTCCGTTCTGGGCTACGACGACGAGGTGGAGGCTTCCCCCATCGAGATGCCCATCTCCGCCGAGAAGTTCCTGGACTTCAAGGAGAAGTACCTGGCCTCCGGCGGCTCCAAGGGCATGGCGAGCCTGCACCGCATCCTGCCCGCGCCCATCCCGGACGAACTGCGGGACAGGATTCAGGCGCTGTCCCGGCGCATCTTCCGCATGCTGGACTGCAAGGGCGTGGTGCGCATCGACTACATGTGGGACAGGAACTCCGACAGCATCTATATCACCGAGATCAACACCATTCCCGGCTCCATGGCCTTCTACCTGTGGGAGAACGCGGGCGTGAAGTACAGCCGCCTGATTGACCGGCTGGTGGACTGCGCCCGGAAGGCCCACGAGGACAAAAACATGCGCAACTACGCCTTTACCTCCGATATTCTGCGCAGCGTGAGCCTGGGCGGCGCCAAGGGCACCAAGGGTGCCAAGGGCTGCAAGGGAGCCAAGGCATGACCTGGCGCGGAAACCGGCGGCCTTCGGAGGCCCAGCGCCAGCCCTGGCCCGAGGAGCCCCGCTGGGACGGCGCGGGCTATGACGCCCCCGGGTACGACGAGCCCGGCTATGACGCTTCCCGCTATGACGGGGCCGGATATGAGGAGCCTGCCTATGGCCCTGAGGGCTACGACGAACCGCCGCTGGCCCGGGAGATCATCGCCACCAACCGCACGGTCAGGCTGACCTGTATGCTGGCGGCCATGATGGGCCTGCTCGGGCTGTTTCTGTGCTTTGCGGAGGATCGCAGCCGGGCCATCCGGCACTTTGCGGGACAGTCGGCGGCGCTGCTGGCGGTGCATGCCGTGCTGGCGCTTCTCCTCTATGCCCTGGGGAGCCTGCTGGGCAGTCTGCCGCTGATCGGCCTTGTGCTGCGTGGGCTGTGCCTGGTGGTGTATCTGGCAGCGCTGCTGGTCATCATTGTGCTGCGCATCCGAATGATGTTTTTCGCCTATCGGGGCGTCCGCTTGACCCTGCCGCTGGTGGGTGAGGCGATCAGCCGGCGGATGGGCGTATAACAAGTTGAGTGAAGGAGCACCTATGCATCTGGAAGATGTTCAGTCTCCGAAGGACATTAAAAATCTGTCCTTCGAGGAGCTGGAAAATCTGGCGGCGGAGATCCGCGCGGAGCTGGTAGCCACCGTGGCCCAGCGGGGCGGACACCTGGCCTCCAACCTGGGCGTGGTGGAGCTGACGCTGGCGCTGCACCGGGTGTTTGACATGCCTGAGGACAAGATCATCTTCGACGTGGGCCACCAGAGCTATGTACACAAGCTGATCACCGGCCGTTACAACCGCTTTGGCACGCTGCGCAGCTTTGGCGGGCTGTCGGGCTTCCCCAAGCGGGCGGAGAGCGAGTACGACGTCTTTGAGACGGGGCATTCCTCCACGGCCATTTCCGCCGCGCTGGGCATGGCGAGGGCCCGGGACTATCTGGGGGAGAAGCATCATGTGGTGGCCCTGGTGGGGGATGGCGCGCTGACCGGGGGAATGTGCTATGAGGCGCTGAACGACGCGGGCAACAGCCAGACGCGGATGATCGTCATCCTCAACGACAACGAGATGTCCATCGCGCCCAACGTGGGCGCTCTCTCCCGGCACCTGACGGATCTGCGGGTCAGCAAGGGCTGGAACAGCACCAAGCGCGCAGTGAAAAACCGTCTGACCCGCATTCCCGTGGTGGGCAAGCACGTATACCGCTTTGTCCACTGGGCGAAGAACACGGTCAAGTCCGCCGTGATGAAGGGCGGGGACGGGTTCTTTACCGCGCTGGGCTTCCACTATTTCGGCCCCATTGACGGCCATGAGCTGCCCAGCCTGGAGAAAACCCTGCGCCTGGTCAAGGAGTTCGACGGCCCGGCGGTGGTGCATGTGCTGACCCGCAAGGGCTATGGCTATCCCAAGGCGGAGGCGCTGCCGGAGCAGTTCCACGGTACGCCGCCCTTCTATGTGGAGACGGGCGACCCGCGCAGGGCCTCCAACCTGCCCTCCTTCGGCCAGGTGATGGCCCGGGAGCTGGCGGATATGGCCAGGGCGGACAAGCGCATTGTGACCATCACCGCAGCCATGGCCGGCGGCACGGGGCTGAGCCTTTTTCAGGCGGAGCATCCTGATCGTATGCTGGATGTGGGCATTGCCGAGGAGCACGCCGTCACCCTGGCGGCGGGTCTGGCGACAGGGGGCATGAAGCCCTATTTTGCGGTGTATGCATCCTTCTTCCAGCGCAGCTTTGACCAGATGATCCACGATGTATGCATGCAGAAGCTGCCGGTGACCTTCCTGCTGGACAGGGCGGGGCTGGTGGGCGAGGACGGCGCGACCCATCACGGCGTGTTCGACCTGGCCTCCATGCTGCCCGTGCCCAACCTGACGGTGCTGGCGCCCCGGGACATTGCCGAGCTGCGGGCCATGATCCGCTGGACGGCTGCCCTGGACGGGCCCTGCGCCATCCGCTACGGCCGCACGCCGGTGGATCTGAGCGATCGGTATCCCTGCAAGGGCTTCACCTGCGGGAAATGGGAGACGCTGCGGGAGGGCGCGGACTGCGCGCTGCTGGCCATGGGCTCCATGGTGGCGCCGGCGCTGGAAACGGCGGAGCTGCTGGCAAAGAAGGGCGTGAACGCTGCGGTGATCAACTGCTCCACCGTCAAGCCCATGGATGAGGATATGCTCTTCCGCCTGGATGGCACGCCGCTGTTCACCATGGAGGAGCATGTGCTGACGGGAGGCTTCGGCAGCGCGGTGTGCGCCTTCTGCGTGGGCAACGAACTGGCCGTGCCGGTGATCACCTTCGGCGTGCCCAACACCTATGTGCAGCATGGCCGTCACGATCAGCTGATGAAATACCTGGGGCTGCAGCCCCGGCAGATGGCGCAGCGCATTGCAGCGGCGCTGAGGATGAAGGGGAAAGAGCATGAGCGATAAGATGCGCGCGGATGTGGCGCTGGTCAGCCGGGGGCTGTGCGAGAGCCGGGAGAAGGCGCAGGCGGCCATCATGGCGGGACAGGCCTACATCGGCGAGAGAAAGATCAACAAGGCCAGCGATCCCGTCCGCCCGGAGGACGAGCTGATCCTGCGGGGGGCGGCCCATCCCTTTGCCAGCCGCGGCGGGCTGAAGCTGGAGAAGGCCATCCGCGCCTTCGGGGCGGATCTGACGGGGAAGGTGTGCATGGACATCGGCGCGGCCACCGGCGGGTTCACGGATGTGTGCCTGCGGGCGGGGGCTGCGCATGTTTATGCCATCGACGTGGGCTACGGCCAGTTCGACTGGCGGCTGCGCAACGATCCCCGCGTCACGGTGATGGAGCGCACCAACGCCCGCTACCTGACGGCGGAGCAGGTGCCGCTGCACCCCACGGTGACGGTGATGGACGTGAGCTTCATTTCCATCCGGCTCATTCTGCCGGTGGCGGCGGGCCTGATGGGGGACGAGGGCGTGTTCTACACGCTGATCAAGCCCCAGTTCGAGGCCGGGCGCGAGCGGGTGGGCAAGAAGGGCGTGGTGCGGGACGCAGCCGTGCACGCGGCGGTGCTGGAGGAGATTGTGGCTTTTTGTCCCAGCTTCGGCTGGCAGGTGCAGGCCCTCGATTATTCGCCCATCACCGGCCCGGAGGGGAACATCGAGTTCCTGGCAAAGATCACCCGCAAAACGCAGGAGACAGAGCCCTGTACGCCGGAATTCATCCGCACCCTGGTGGCACAGGCCCATGAAAGCATGAAAAAGGAACGGTAACCAGCGGTTCCGGTATGTTTTTCCTGGCGAATGACGCATGTATATACTTGAATGAATATGCATTCTGTGCTATAATGTACCTCATTGGAATCTACAGGGACGGCTGAGCCGCCCGCACAGGATGGAGGATGAACCCCCGATGAAAACCGTTCGTCAGATGGCAATACTGGACATTATCGCCAAGCAGGATGTGGAAACCCAGGAGGAGCTGGCGGAAGCCCTGCGTACCCGGGGCATTCAGGTGACCCAGGCCACCGTATCCCGGGACATCAAGGAGTTGCGCCTGCTCAAGGTGCTGACCCCCTCGGGCTCCTACAAGTACGCCACGGCGGACAAGGCGGAAAACGGCCTGTCCGAGCGGTTTATCCGCATGCTGGCGGAATCGCTGCTCTCAGTGGCTGCGTCCAACAACCTGATTGTGGTCAAGACCCTCAGCGGCTCGGCCAATGTGGCGGCGGAGGCCCTTGATTCCCTGCACTGGCCGGAGATCCTGGGCACCCTGGCGGGAGACAATACGATTCTGCTGATCATCCGCACGGAGGCGGAGGCGCCCGAGGTGGTGCGCCGCATCCAGGAAATGATCAAGTAATCAAGTAACGACCCGGTAAGGAGCGTTCGACAACCATGATACTGTCCATGCGCATGCACAACATCGCCCTCATTGAGGACCTGACCCTGGAGTTTGCCCAGGGCCTTCATGTGCTCACCGGCGAGACCGGCGCGGGCAAGTCCATCATTGTGGATGCGGTGAACCTGGTGCTGGGCGGCCGGGCCGACCGTGAGCTGATCCGCACGGGAACGGACAAGGCCTGGGTGGAAGCCGTCTTTGACGTGCCGGGTAACGCGCAGGTCAGCCGGTTCCTTGCCGATCAGGCCATTGACGCGGAGGGGACGCTCTGCACCCTCTACCGGGAAATCAGCCGCAGCGGGCGCAACCTATGCCGTGTGTGCGGCGTTGTGGTGCCGGTGAGCGTGCTGAAGGAACTGGCATCGCTGCTCATGGACGTGCATGGCCAGCACGAGGCCCAGTTCCTGATGGATCCGCGGTATCATCTGCGCTTCCTGGACGAGTCCGGGGACGAGGAGCATCAGGCGCTCATGCGTCAGGTGGAAGAGGCGTACCAGGCATTCATCCAGAACCACCGCCGCTACGCCCGGCTGGTTAAGGAAAACGAGCAGAAGCAGTACCGCATGGAGACGCTGAAGAAAGCCCTGGAGGAGCTGAAGAAGGCCAAGCTCCGGGCAGGGGAGGAGGAAGCGCTGACGGCGGAAAAGGAGCGCTTCCGCCACGCGGAGAAGATTGCCACCGCCGTGCAGACGGCCTATGGCGCGCTGTCCGCCGGCGAGGAGGGGGAGCCGCTGCTCAACCGTCTCAAGGAAGCGCTGACCGCTCTGAAGAGTCTGGACAGCCTGGGGGAGAAGTACCATTCCCTGGCCGCCCGGTGCGAATCGGCCTACTATGAATTGGAAGAGATCGGGTATGAGCTGGCGGCCATGATGGAGAACGGGGAGTTCGATCCCCGCAGGGCCGAGCAGGTGGAAGCCCGCCTGGACCTGATCCGCCGCATGGAGCGCAAGTACGGCGAGAGCATCCCTGCCGTGCTGGCCAGCCAGGAGCGCATGCAGGAGGAGTACGACAACTTCGCCAGCATGGATCAGCAGGTGGCGGCCATGG
>JBJEUJ010000039.1:13693-20406 GCA_051883775.1 Aristaeellaceae bacterium
ATGCAGGAGGAGTACGACAACTTCGCCAGCATGGATCAGCAGGTGGCGGCCATGGGCCAGGAGCACAAGCGGCTGCTGGCTGCCTACCGCACCCTGGCGCGGCAGCTGACGGCCTCCCGGCAGGCGCTGGCGGCGGTGTTTGAAAAGCGGATGATGGCGCAGCTGGCGGATCTGGGCATGGAGAAAACCGTGTTCCGGGCAGCCTTCGCGCCCCGGCCCGAGGGCAGGCAGCCCATGCCCCAGCCCACCGGCGACGACGCGGTGGAGTTCATGATCTCCCCCAATCCCGGCGAGCCCCTGAAGCCCCTGTCGAAGATCGCCTCCGGCGGCGAGCTGTCCCGGCTGATGCTGGCCATCAAGTCCCTGGAGGCGGAGAAGGTTGGCGTGGGGTGCATGGTCTTTGACGAGATTGACACGGGCATCAGCGGGCGCATGGCCCAGGCGGTGGCCGAGAAGATGGCGCTCATCGCCCGCAGGCGGCAGGTGCTGTGCGTGACCCACCTGCCGCAGATCGCCGCCATGGCGGAGCATCAGTTCCTGGTGGAGAAGCATACCGACGGCGAGCGCACCAACACCACCGTCACCCGCCTGACCCGGGAGCAGCGCGTGGCCGAGGTGGCCCGGATGCTGGGCGGCGCCGACGGCAGCGAGGAGTCCGCCCGCAGTCACGCGGCGCACATGCTGGCCCAGGCCAGCGCTCTGCGTACAGATGCGTGACGATATTGATAAAAATTCGACAAAAATACCGGCGGAAAACGAAAATCCTCTGTACGAAGCACCTGTTCCTGTGCTATAATGGGTCAGTGGACTGTCGGCAGGGGTGCATGCTGGAAATATCCGGCTGACGCATCGCCGGAGCCATAGCCGCCCTGCAGGGCGGCAACGCGGCGGGCTTTCCCGGGTGAGCGGGCCGCTCACGGAAGGAAAGCGCGCGCAAGCATGTTCAGGCAGAGCGGTCTGCCGGATTCATTCCGTTCATGCGCGGAGCGCCGCCAATGGCGGCGGGGCCCCGATTGCATAGCCATATCTTGGAAGGGGGATCTTTGTCCGTGTTTGGATCTCGTCTGTTTCCCGGCGGCGTACATCCGCACGAGGGTGTGAGCGGCAAGCGCGTCAATGGCGGCAACGCCATCAAGGAGCTGCCTGCGCCGCCCCGTCTGGTCATCCCGCTGCAGCAGCATATCGGCGCGCCGGCCAAGGCCGTGGTGCGCAAGGGCGACCGCGTCCTGGTGGGCCAGGTCATCGGCGAGGCCGGCGGGTTTGTGTCCGCGCCGGTGCATTCCTCGGTGTCCGGCACCGTGGTGGATGTGACGCCCTGCCTGCAGGCCAACGGCACGGAGGTCATGGCCGTCATCATTGACAACGATTATCAGGACGAGTGGGTGCCCCTGCATCCCGCAGAGCATCCTGAAACCCTGACTGCCGCCGAGCTGCAGAAGATCATCCGCGACGCGGGTATCGTGGGCATGGGCGGCGCGACCTTCCCCACGGCGGTGAAGCTGACGCCTCCCAAGGGCAAGACCATTGAGAAGCTGATTATCAACGGCGCGGAGTGCGAGCCCTATCTGACGGCGGATCACCGGCTGATGCTGGAAAAGGCAGCGGAGATCATCGACGGCGTGCGGCTGATCATGCTGGCCCTCGACGTTCGCGAGGCCATCATCGGCGTGGAGGACAACAAGCCCGACGCCATCGCCATGCTCACCAAGGCTGCCGAGGGTGTGGACGGCGTGAACGTCCGCGCCCTGCCGGTGCGCTATCCCCAGGGCGGTGAGAAGCAGCTGATCTACGCCACCACCCGGCGCAAGGTGCCCTGCGGCGCGCTGCCTATCGAGGTGGGCTGCGCGGTGTGCAACGTGGCCACGGTGTACGCCATCCAGCAGGCTGTCCGGGAGGGCAAGCCGCTGATTCAGCGCGTGACCACCGTGGGCGGACTGGTGAACAACCCCGGCAACTTCATGGTGCGCATCGGCACGCCCATTGAGACCCTGCTGGATGCCTGCGGCGGCTTGCAGACCGGCGTGCGCAAGCTCATCAGCGGCGGCCCGATGATGGGCATGGCCATCGCCCGGACGGATATTCCGATCACCAAGGGCTCCTCCGGCATCCTGGCCCTGGGCCGGGAGGCGCTGACCAAGCAGGAGTCCCCCTGCATCCGCTGCGGCCGGTGCATGCGCGCCTGCCCCATGCAGCTGATGCCCGCCAAGCTGGACGCGCTGGTGCGCGCGGATAAGATTGACATGGCGGAGAAGTTCGGCGTGATGAACTGCCTGGAGTGCGGCGCCTGCACCTTCGCCTGCCCCGCCAAGCGCGAGCTGACCCAGTCCTGCCGCGCGGGCAAGAAGATCATCAACACCCGCCGCCGTCAGGCTGCCGCCCGCAAGGCTGCCGAGGAAGCTGCGGCCAAGGCTGCAGCAGAGAAGAAGGAGGGCTGAGCAATATGCAGAAGAATCTTGCCGTTACCTCCTCGCCGCATCTGAGGGACAATATCTCCACGCGGCGCATCATGCAGGAGGTGTGTCTGGCGCTGGCTCCGGCCGGTATCGCGGGTATCATCCTGTATGGCAGCCACGCAGCCATGCTCATTGCCGTGGCGGTGTTTACCGCCGTGGTTGCCGAGTGGGCCTGGCAGAAGCTGAACCACAATCCCTCCTCCATTGGCGACTGGAGCGCCGCGGTGACGGGCCTGCTCCTGGCCTACAACCTGCCTGCGAACGCGCCCCTGTGGCTGGCCGTGGTGGGCTCGCTGATCGCCATCATCCTGGTCAAGCAGATGTTCGGCGGCATCGGCAGCAACTTCATGAATCCCGCCCTGACCGCCCGCGCCATCCTCTTCGTCAGCTGGAGCCAGCTGATGGGCGCCTATCCCCAGTCCAACTTCGCGGTGGACACCATGTCCACCGCCACGCCTCTGGCCACCCTGTCCTCCGTCGGCCCCCAGGGCGTCAGCCTGTGGAACCTGCTTATCGGCAACTGCGGTGGCGTGCTGGGTGAAACCTGCAAGCTGGCCATCATCCTGGGCGGCGTATACCTGATCGCCCGCCGCATCATCGACTGGAAGATCCCCGTCAGCTTCATCGCCACGGTGTTTGTGTGCTACCTGATCAAGGACGGGGCGGAGATGGCCCTGTACCAGGTGATGGCCGGCGGCCTGATGCTGGGCGCGTTCTTCATGGCGACGGACTATGTGACCAGCCCTGTGAGCAATCCCGGGCGGATCATCATGGGCGTGGGCTGCGGCCTTCTGCTGTTTGTCATCCGCGCCTTCGCATCCTATCCTGAAGGATGCTCCTTCGCCATCCTGTTTATGAATGTCGCGACGCCGCTGATTGACAAGTTCACGGCGCCCAAGCCCTTCGGGGAGGTGAAAAAGCATGGCAAATGAGGAAAACAAGACGCTGACCGGCGTTTTCCTGAACGGTCTGATCCATGAGAATCCAACCTTCACGCTGATGCTGGGCATGTGCCCCACCCTGGCCATCACCACCGCCGCCATCAACGGCGTGGGCATGGGCCTGGCCACCACAGTCGTGCTGGTGTTCTCCAACCTGTTTATTTCCCTTTTGCGCAACGTCATTCCCGAGAAGGTACGCATCCCGTCCTTCATCGTGGTGATCGCGTCCTTCGTGACCATTGTGGACCTGCTGCTGAAGGCGTTCCTGCCGGATCTGTCCTCGGCGCTGGGCATGTACATTCCCCTGATCGTGGTGAACTGCATCATCTTCGCCCGGGCGGAATCCTTCGCCTTCAAGAATCCTCCGGCGCTGTCCGTGTCCGACGGCCTGGGCATGGGTCTGGGCTTCACCTTCGCCATCACGCTGCTGAGCTGCATCCGTGAGGCGCTGGGCAGCGGCACCATCTTCGGCTTCCAGGTGATGCCGGCGGGCTACCAGCCCATGGGCATCATGCTCAATGTCCCCGGCGGCTTTATCACCCTGGGCATTCTGCTGATTGTGGTGAACTGCATCAAGGCTTACGCGGCGAAGCGCGCTGCCGAGCGGAAGGAGGAGCTGGCATGATTCAGAGCGGAACGTATCTGGCGGTGCTGGTGGGCTCGCTGCTGGTGAACAACTTCGTCATGAACAAGTTCCTGGGCATCTGCCCCTTCCTGGGCGTGTCGAAGAAGTTCGATACCGCCCTGGGCATGGGCATGGCCGTGACCTTTGTCATGACGCTGGCGTCCTTCATCGCGTGGATTGTGGAGCATGTGCTGCTGATCCCCCTGGACCTGATGTACATGCGCACCATCGCCTTCATCCTGGTGATCGCGGTGCTGGTGCAGGTGGTGGAGATGGCGCTGAAGAAGCTGTCCTTCTCCCTGTATCAGGCGCTGGGCGTGTACCTGCCTCTGATTACCACCAACTGCGCGGTGCTGGGCGTGGCGCTGCTGAACTCCGACAGTGGCTTTGACCTGATCATGAGCACCGTGAACGGCTGCTGCGCGGCACTGGGCTTCACCCTGTCGCTGGTGCTGTTCTCCTGCATCCGCGAGCGGCTGGCCATGTCCAACATGCCCAAGTGGATGGACGGCTTCCCCGGCGCGCTGATTACCGCCGGCCTGATGGCGGTGGCCTTCATGGGCTTCGGCGGCCTGATCAAGTAAGGGAGGGTAACGTATGGAAATTTTGTATGCGGCCCTCGTGCTGGGCGGCATGGGCCTTGCCTTCGGCGGACTGCTGACGCTGACCTCGAAGATTTTCGCCGTGCCCGCCAACCCCAAGCGTGACGCTGTGCGCGAGCTGCTGCCCAGCGCCAACTGCGGCGCCTGCGGCTATCCCGGCTGCGACGGCTGCGCCGACGCGATTGTGTCCGGCAAGGCCAGCGTGAACGCCTGCCCCGTGGGCGGCGCGGAAACCGCGGCGAAGATCGGCGAGGTCATGGGCGTGAAGCCCGCTGACCCCAGCACCCGTCTGGTGGCCCGCGTCATCTGCAAGGGCCACAACGAGCACTGCAAGGACAAGTTCGACTACAAGGGAATCACCGACTGCGTGGCGGCCAGCCTGGTCAGCGACGGCCCCCGCAGCTGCAAGTACGCCTGCATCGGCATGGGCAGCTGCGTGCGCGCATGCTCCTTTGACGCCATTCATATGGATGAAAACCGTCACATCGCCCTGATCGACGAGAACAAGTGCGTGGGCTGCGGCAAGTGCGTGGCGACCTGCCCCAAGGGCGTGCTGGACCTCCATCCCGTCACCGAGCCCGTGCGCGTCATGTGCCGCGCGGCTGAGGAGGGCATCCTGGTGTCCGACATCTGCGACCGCGGCTGCATCGGCTGCGAGCGCTGCGAGCAGGCCTGCAAGTTCGGCGCGCTGACGATGAAGAACCATCTGCCGGTGATCGACCTGGAGAAGTGCCGCGGCTGCATGATGTGCGCCGAGGCCTGCCCCACCCGCGCCATCTGGGCGGACTGGGACAACCGCAAGATCGCCGAGATCAACCAGGCCTCCTGCGTGGGCTGCACCATGTGCAAGCGGGCCTGCCCCTTCGAGGCCATCGTCGGCTCCCTCAAGCAGCCCCATGAGATCACCGCCGCCTGCACGGGCTGCGGCCTGTGCGCGGAGAAGTGCCCCCGCCACTGCATCACCATGAAGGTTCGCGAGCATACCCGCGACCGTAACGCCAAGGTCGGCACCACGCCCGAGGTGGTCAAGGCAGCCAAGCCTGTGACGCCCGCCGAAAAGCCAGCCCGCACGCCTGAGATGGAAGCGAAGATCCAGGCGGCCCTGGCGGCCAAGGCAGCCCGCGAGGCTGCCGCCAAGGCAAGCGCTGACGAGGCGAAGAAGCCTGAAGCATAACGCAAAGCGTCCCTGTCCATGCGGCAGGGACGCTTTTTGCTGGGTTCATGCAAAATGCGGCCCATGGAACAAAAACGTGCCGGAAGATGGACTTTCGGCGGAAATATTCCATGAAATTGCTTTCAAGAGCCTCCGGACACCTTGCCAAATGACATAAAAAATAGTATAATTTCGGAGATACGAGATAGAATTGTGCTGTTGTGCCCTCGGGCAGAGCGGTCACAGATCGGGGGCATGCGCTCCCGAAGAACATCGAGGAGGAGATTCCAATGGCGAAGAAGTATGTGTACCTCTTCAAGGAAGGCAACGCGAACATGCGTGAGCTGCTGGGCGGCAAGGGTGCCAACCTGGCCGAGATGACCAATCTGGGCCTGCCCGTGCCCCAGGGCTTCACCGTGACCACCGAGGCCTGCACCCGTTACTATACCGACGGCAAGGTCATCGGCGACGACATCGTCGAGCAGATCTACGCCGCCCTGGCTGAGACCGAGAAGGTTGCCGGCAAGAAGTTCGGCGACGAGAACGATCCCTTCCTGGTTTCCGTCCGCTCCGGCGCCCGCGCTTCCATGCCCGGCATGATGGACACCATCCTGAACCTGGGCCTGACCGACAAGGCTGTGGTGGGCCTGGCCAACCTGACCAATAACGAGAAGTTCGCCTACGACGCCTATCGCCGCTTCATCGCCATGTTCTCCGACGTGGTGATGGAAATCCCGAAGAGCGAGTTTGAGGCCGTGCTGGACGAGTTCAAGGAGAAGAAGGGCGTCAAGTTCGACCGCGACCTGGACGCTGAGGATCTGAAGAACGTCGTCGTGCGCTTCAAGGAGATCTACAAGAAGCACCTGGGCGTGGAGTTCCCCCAGGATCCCAAGGTTCAGCTGATGGAGGCCGTGAAGGCCGTGTTCCGCTCCTGGGACA
>JBJEUJ010000040.1:0-3801 GCA_051883775.1 Aristaeellaceae bacterium
CGAAGATGTGGGGGATGCCGATGAGGCTCTCCGGGCAGAAGGTCATGGGATCCAGATACTCGTCGGAAATGCGGCGGTATACCGCGCCCACCCGCTCCTTGCGGCCATGATAGTCGATGAAGTAGAGATAATCCCCCTCCACAGTCAATTCGCTCCCGGTCACCAGATGCACGCCCGTCTGCTCCGCCAGGTAGCTGTGCCCAAAGTAGGCGGCGTTGTAGCGGCCCGGGGTGAGGATCACCGTCAGCCCCCCGGTGTTCACATGATCCATGGTCTGGCGCAGCAGCCGGGCGTAGTTGCGGTTGTCCTCCAGATGATTCTCCTGGAAGGTCGCGGGGCTGGCCCGGCGGCACAGCTCCCGGGCGATCATGGGATAGGACGCGCCGGAGGGCACCCGCAGGTTGTCCTCCAGGATGAACCAGTCCCCGTCCCTGGCCTGCACCAGGTCGATGCCCGCAATATGGGCATACACGCCCTGCGGGGGCACCACACCCTCGCACTGGGCCAGGTAGCCGCTGGAGGCAAAGATGAATTCCTCCGGCACCACCTTGTCACGGATGATCTTCTTCTCGCCGTAAATGTCGCGGATGAACAGGTTCAGCGCGGTGACCCGCTGCTTCAGCCCCTTTTCCAGCTGCGCGAACTCCTCCGCCTCAATCACCCGGGGAATGGCGTCAAAGGGGAAGAGCTGCTCCTTGAACACGTTGTTCTTGTAAATGCCGAACTTCACGCCGTAACGGGCCAGCAGCTCGTTGACGGTGTCGGTATGCCGGTAGAGATCCATAACCGGCGGCGCCTCCCTTCGCATGGGGCGGACAGGGCCGTCCCGATAAAAAACAAAGACGCATGCGGAAAGTCCGCAAACGTCTTTGTTTCATCTACTATGATAGGAAAACAGCGGAAAATTGTCAAGGCCTGCGCAGCCCTGTACTTGAAAAGAACAATCCGCCCCTCCCAGCCGGCAAGGGGGAAACGCCGGCGGGCATGGTTCAGGGCTTGCAGCGCTTCGTGCGGCCGGGAGGCTTGCTGCTCACTCAAGGATTGTGTCGGTCCAGGGGATTTCCATGGTCAGCCCATCCAGCGTTACAGGCAGCAGGCTGTACCCGGAGGACTGCAGGTCCTGGGGCTTCCAGTGATCCAGCATCAGGTATACCTGCCCCTCATGCGCGAACATCCAGGTGGACTGCCCCCGGAAGGTCTGGCGTGCCTGGGGCCCGGAGCAGGGATTGTCAATCAGCTTCCATCCGCAGCTGACATGGGGCGACACCGCATACAGCGCGCTGTTGGGGTTCCAGCCGGTGCAGCCCGAGGTTACGCAGTAGTACAGCCCGTCGTGCCAGATCAGCGCGGGGGCCTCCCGCTCCTGGTCGATCAGCGCGGCGTGGGTTTCCCCGGTGAAGCCCAGATAATCCTCCGTCAGCCGGGAGAAGTACAGGGTTTTGTTCCAGTTGGCGCTGTGCACCAGCCAGGCCCGCCGCTCCTGATCCACAAAGAGCGTCATGTCCCGGCAGTCCAGCCGATTGGGCTGCTGGGCATGCAGGAAGCGGAAGGGACCCGTGGGACTGTCCGATACCGCGCAGCCCGCCTGGGCCAGGGTGTAGTCCGCCGTGTCCGCGTGGAACCACATGACATACTGCCCCGTCCCCGGGTTGTACAGCACCTTGGGCCGCTCCAGCACCCGATCCGGCCGAAGCGCCGGTGCGCTGCCGTCTGCCCTGAGCACCACGCCCTCATGATGCCAGACGCGCAGGTCCCGGCTGGAATAGCAGCTCACGCCGATCACATCCACCCGCGTGGTCCCCGGACAGTTGGGCGCGCCCTTGTTTTCGCCGTACCAGTACCATTTGTCCCCGAAGCGGGCGATCATGCCGCCATGGGCCTGAATGGGCTGTCCTGCGTCGTCATACCACATTTCGCCGTTTCTCATGATGATACCCTCATTTCAAAGTAGTCGAAGTCCGCGGGAAGATGCGCCGCGGTCAAGTCCTGGCAGCACAATCCCGCCATGGCGCCGGTGAACCAGCCCTCCTGGCAGGCCTCGTCGGAGAGGAAGGAAGCATCCACCTCGCCGGGAAGCTGGCGCCACACGCCTTCCGCCTCCCAGGCGAAGGAGGTCATGCCTTCCCTGAGCGTGACGCGCAGCCGGACAGCGCCCTCAGGCGGCAGCGGGATGTAGCCGAAGGGGCTGGTGTAGCGCTTGTTTTCCGCCTGCAGCAGCGTGACAACCCGCCCCAGCTCCTCGTCATGGGTGACGTGGAAATACAGGTAGTTGTCATAGTCGTAGTACAGCACCAGACCGGCCATCTGCTTGAAGCACCGGGGCTGGAAGTCCACCCGGGCTTCCATGACGGCGCTCAGCTCAGTCAGCCGCCGGGCAATCAGACTCTGCCGGAAGCGGGAGGAAAGCCCGTCGCCCCCATACAGCCTCAGCCAGCCGGGACGGGCCGTCAGAGACAGGTCGCGATCCGTCAAGGGGAGCCGAAGCGTCTGGTAGTGCAAAGGCAGCTGCGGCGTATCGAAGTCATCCCGTTCGGGCTCGGAGGGCCAGGGACAGGGTGGCAGGCCGGTATCGGGCAGCGTGGCGTCGGGTACATTGGCGCCGTTGTGCAGCCTCAGCCAGCCATCCTCCGTCCAGACCACCCGCTGTAGGGCCGTTTCCCGCCCGAGCATATACCGGCGGCAGCCTGCAAAGCGCGGCGCGTCCGCAGGATTGCGCTGGGGAAGCGGGCGGCCGCAGAGGTGAACCATGTACCAATCCCCCTGCTGGGTCTGCACCAGATCGGCATGACCGGACTTCTGCAGGGGATGCTCCGGGGCATGTCGGGAGGTCATGAGGGAATAGGCCTCGGTTGGCGAAGTGCGGTCGCCAAAGTCGGGGCGGTCCATCTCATAGGGGCCGAAGATATGCCGGGAGCGGAGCATGGTCTGCCCGTGGCCTTCGCCCGTGCCCGTATCGGCACAGAACAGGTAGTACCAGCCGTTGCGCTTGAAGATGTGCGGGCCCTCCAGGAAAATGTCCCTGGCCTGATATATCTCGTGCGCCTCGCCGGTCATGCGGCGGGCAGCGGGATCGTACTCCTGCACAATGAGCCGCCCGGCATACTTCCTGGGCACCCGATGATCCGTCACCATGCAGACCATGTACTTGCGCCCGTCGTCATCATGGAAGAGGGAGGGGTCGAAACCGAAGCCCGACAGCTCCGCAGGCTCCGACCATGGGCCCATGATGTCCGGCGCGGTCACAATGTAGTTGTGCGTATCATACATATTGCAGTAGAACGCTGTGACCACCGTGTACACCAGATAGAAGGTACCGTGATCCCAGGTCAGGCAGGGAGCCCACACGCCCTGGGATGCGCCAACGCCCCGCAGGTCAAGCTGGCTGATCCGGTTCAGGGGCCGCGTCAGCAGCCGCCAGTGCTTCAGATCCCGGGAATGGTGAATCTGCACGCCGGGAAACCACTCGAAGGTAGAGGTGGCGATGTAATAGTCCTCACCCACCCGGACGATGGAGGGGTCGGGGTTGAAGCCCCGCAGGATGGGATTGTGAATCATGCCTTCGCCTCCCTTGGGAAGAACGCCGCGCTGTGGGCGGGGAGCAGGCCGCCGGCCATGGGCTGCTGGCTGATGGCCTCGCCCGTCAGGGGCAAACGCACCGGCGTGGAGCGGTGGTTGACCGCCACCACCCCGCCCGCAAAGGCGGCGCACTCCACGTCCTTCAGGGCGACGGGAACGTCGGGGGCGGCGTGGCGCAGGAGAAGCTCCCGCAGGGGATTGCGCGCCATCAGCGGGAAGGGGTAC
>JBJEUJ010000041.1:0-3761 GCA_051883775.1 Aristaeellaceae bacterium
CCGCCCTTGTAGGGGCCGATGGCGCTGTTGAACTGCACGCGGTAGCCGCGGTTCACCTGCACCTTGCCCTGATCGTCCACCCACGGCACCCGGAAGCTGATGATCCGCTCCGGCTCCACGAACCGCTCCAGCAGACCGGCGGCCTCATACTTGGCCTCGTTCTTGTCGATGACGGGCTTCAGGGTGGTGAGGATCTCCGTTGCCGCCTGGATGAATTCCGGCTCATGAGCATAGCGGACCTTCAATTCGTCCAGCACGCGCTGTGCATAGTCAGCCATATGAAATTATCTCCTTTCAGACTGCGCACGGACCTATTCCGCGCGGGCTCCGGCGACGCTGGCGGAGCCTGAAAATTCGAAAAACCTTGTCTATTATACGCAAGGGAGGTGCAAGCTGGCAAGCATAATCTTGCATCTTCTTTGTTTTTTCTGTGGATAAAAATGCCTGGGTGCGGCATTTTGATCTGACATTATGCAAAGTCCCCAAGGGATCGCGCCAGCGGAAAAGGGTCAAGGGGCGATGCCCCTTGCGGGGTTTGGGGTGGAACCCCAAGCAGGTCTGGGCGGCAGCCCAGCGTTCCCCCAAAGACAAGCAAGTTTCCGAGCAGACGCCGAAGGCCGCCCGCGTTGGAAACGGCAGGTTCGCTCAACCCCACCGGAGCGGCCTCATCCGGCCTCGCTGGCGCTCGGCCACCTTCCCCAGAGGGGAAGGCTGGTGCGGTGCCACAGTAGTATTGTGATGCGTGAGGGGCAGAAAAAAACGGCCCGAAGGCCGTTTTTTTTCGTGGATCCGCACGATCAGTAGTTTTCCGCGTGAACCTCGAAGTAGCTCTGGGGATGCGCGCAGGTGGGGCAGATGTCGGGAGCCTTGGTGCCCACGACGATGTGGCCGCAGTTGCGGCACTCCCACACCTTGACCTCGCTCTTCTCAAACACCGCGGCAGTCTCCACATTCTTCAGCAGCGCGCGGTAACGCTCCTCGTGATGGCGCTCGATCTCGGCCACCAGACGGAACTTGGCGGCCAGCTCCGGGAAGCCCTCGGCCTCGGCGGTCTTGGCAAAGCCGTCGTACATGTCCGTCCACTCGTAGTTCTCACCCGCGGCGGCGGCGGCCAGGTTGGCGGCAGTGTCGCCGATGCCCTGGAGCTCCTTGAGCCACATCTTGGCGTGCTCGCGCTCGTTCTCGGCGGTCTTGAGGAACAGCGCGGCAATCTGCTCGTAGCCTTCCTTCTTGGCCACGGAGGCGAAGTAGGTGTACTTGTTGCGGGCGCCGGACTCGCCGTCAAAGGCGGCGTGCAGGTTCTTCTCGGTCTGGGTGCCGGCATACTTGTTGGCGGGGGCGGCGGTTACTTCCTCCAGGGAATCGCCGGTGGCCTTGCACAGGGGGCACACGGGGGTTTCGCCCTCCTTCACCTCAAACACCTGACCGCAGACCTTGCACTTGTACTGACGCATGTTGTTTTCCTCCTTTTTCTTTTCAACCGGTTCTGTATGGACACAGGCGCAGGGCTGGCCCACGTGCCTGATACCAGTGTATTCGGCAATATCCCTGTCGGTGGTGGCCAGCTGCGCCAGGGACAGATCATGCACCGAGCGCTTGCCCGTCACCCGGGCGAAGGTCTTCAGCTCCTCCAGAGACACGTTCAGGAAGTTGGCCACCCGCTGGGCGGAGGCGTCCACCTTCAGCCGGGCGCGCAGCTCGGGGTTCTGGGTGGCCACGCCCACGGGGCAGTTGCCGCTGCCGCAGATGCGGTACTGCTGGCAGGCCGCCGCGATCAGCCCGGCGCTGGCAATGGCAACGGCGTCCGCGCCCATGGCCAGGGCCTTGGCGAAGTCCGCCGACACCCGCAGCCCGCCGGTGATCACCAGGGCAATGTCCGAGCCCACAGAATCCAGGTACTTCCGGGCGCGGCTCAGGGCGTAAATGGTGGGGACGGTGGTGGCCTCCCGGAGCATCAGGGGGCTGGAGCCGGTGGCGCCGCCGCGGCCGTCCACAGTGATGAAGTCCGCACCCGCGTACACGCACCAGGCCAGATCCTGCTCGATGTTCCCCGCGGCAATCTTGATGCCGATGGGCCGGCCCTCGGAGCGGCGGCGGAGCATATCCACCATGGCCTTGAGATCATCCCGGCTGTTGATCTCGGGGAACTTGCTGGGGCTCTGGATATCCTCGCCCTGCTTCTTGCCGCGGATGGCGGCGATTTCCGCCGTGACCTTTTCCCCAGGCAGGTGCCCGCCCATGCCGGGCTTGGTGCCCTGGCCGATCTTGATCTCGATGGCGTCGGCGGCGCGCAGGTTCTCGTCGGTGACGCTGTACTTGTTGGGGATGTACTCAAAGATGTACTTGTAGGAGGCCTCCCGCTCCTCGGGCAGGATGCCGCCCTCGCCGCTGCACATGGCGGTGCGGGCCATGGCCGAGCCCTTGGCCAGGGCGACCTTGACCTCCTTGGACAGCGCGCCGAAGGACATGTGGGAGATGTAGATGGGGCTCTGCAGCACCATGGGCTTGCGGGCGTGCCTGCCGATGACGGTGGTGGTGTCCACGGGGTCGCCATCGTTGAGGGGCGCGGGATCCAGCTGTGCGCCCATGAGCAGCACGTCGTCCCAGTTGGGCATGGGCATGCGGGTGCTCATGGAGCCGCCGATGGACCTGCCCGTCACGGCCATCTCATGGATTTCGGCCATGTAGCGGCTGGCGGGGTCGTGCCGGGCGGTGGCGGGGTCATAGTCCAGCGCGCCGCTGCAGGCCCTGGGGGCGGGAGCCTCTTTGGGGGCGTCCACCCGCTCCAGGTTGGACACGGGCAGACGGCACACCGGGCAGCCGTCCAGCTCCGTCACGGGCTTGCCCTCCTTTTCCTCGTCATAGATTGCGCCGCAGATTCTGCATTTGTAGACTGCCATACGATACCTCCGTTTGCATCATTCCGGGTTCTGCCGGCATGCCGGGCAGACGCCTTCAAAAATCATCCGGTGGCGGGTGATTTCAAAGCCTGTTTCCTCCGCGACCTGCGCGTCGATGGCCTCCCGGTAGGGGACGGGCGCGTCAAACACCCTGCCGCACCGGGTGCAGACCAGGTGATAGTGCTTGTCCAGCCGCAGGTCGTAGCGGTCGGCGGCGGGGACCTTCACGTGGGTGATCTGTCCGCTGCGGGTCAGGAGGCCCAGGTTGCGGTACACGGTGCCACGGCTGATTTTGTCGTCCCGGGCGCGGACGTCCAGGTAGATCTGATCCGCCGTGGGGTGGTCGTTTCGCGCCATCACCGCTTCGTACACGATTTGGCGCTGGCGGGAGTTGCGCTGCTTCGTCATGGGAACGACCTCTTTTGCTATCAGGACTCTGTACTGATTATATGCTTGGAAGGGGGTGGGTGTCAAGGGAAATTTTCCGTTCGGAAGGAAAAAAAGCGTCCGTCCGCACCGGGTGGGTGTGGACGGACGGGGGATGAGGGCGGGTGATGCATGCGGGGCGGAGCATGGGCGGGCGCTGGCGCGGTTCCCTGGGGTTGGGTGAATCTGCCGTTTCCAACGCGGGCGAACTGCGTCGCCTGCTCGGAAACTCGCGCTTCTTCTTTTCCTTATTGGATGGGTTTTACGTGCTGCGCCTGGGCTGCCGCCCAGACCTGCGCAGGGGCTAACGCCGCCCCTGCACCCGCGCAAGGAGCTTCGCCCCTTGACCCGTTTTCGCTGGCGCGCTCCATGGGGATAGTCTTTCCTGCCGTTTCCAACGCGGGCGAACTGCGTCGCCTGCTCGGAAACTCGCGC
>JBJEUJ010000042.1:0-3750 GCA_051883775.1 Aristaeellaceae bacterium
GCGGCCAACGAGAGCGTCTACTACACGCAGTTCGCCGTGAAGGCCTTCCGGGTCTACCTGTGCATGGTGATTTTCGCCTGCGTGAACAAGGCGGCCTTCATTTTCCTCCAGGCCATGGGCAAGGCTGCTGCCTCCACCGCCCTGTCCATGATCCGCGAGATCCTCTTCGGCGTGGGCTTCGCGCTGCTGCTTCCCCAGTTCTTCGGGCTGGACGGCGTGCTGTACTCCATGCCCGTTTCCGACGCGCTGACCATGATCGCCTCCGCCGTGGTGATCGTCCTGTCCTACCGGCAGCTCTCCGACGCGCCGGAGCGGGCGTAACGTGAGCCCTTCCCCTCCCTGCTCCCGGACGCATGACGCGCCCGGGGGCTTTTCGTTTGCGGCGAGGGCATATTCTGCCGCTCGCTTCTATAAGAAGTATTGTACCTGTCATTTCCATTATTGCTGTTTTTCCATTGTATTTGTGCTGCTATTCCTACATATTAAATGAAAAAAATTGATGACAGACTCTCGACATTGTATTAAAAATATGATATATTTGAATTACCCTCAGGAACCACTTTTCTTACTTCCAGGCCATTCGCTCCGACCGTCCTGATCAGCACAAGCCCTTCGGAATTCCCCCGGAATGCTTCCATCAGTACAACTCCTCACGGCCGGATCCTATCGTCACAAGTGGAAAGGATGATCCCTCTGGAACCAATTCGCATCATCGTCGCCGATGACGCGCCCAGTCAGCGAAGTCAGCTGATCAGCGCGTTGGCCCCGGACGATCGTATTATTGTTGTCGGCGAAGCCAGCGATGGCATGGAAGCACTGTCGCTGATCTCGTCGCTTCATCCCCAGGTGCTGGTTTGTGATATGGTCATGCCCCGCATGGACGGCTTTGCGCTGCTGGAGTATCTGGCCGGGCTGCCCGATGCCGACAGACCCAGCTTCATCGCTCAGACAGCCTTGTGCAGAGACGATTTCATTACCCGCGCCATTGGCCTGGGCGCAGCCTACTACCTGCTGAAACCCGTGGATGTGGACCAGCTGATCGAGCAGATTCTCAGCGTGGCGGGGACGGAGCCCATGCCTGTCTCCCCCAGACTGGCCGGTCAACCTGAGGAGGACGGCCAGGAACGCCTGGAGTATTTCGTCACCAGCCTGCTGCTGCAGATCGGCATCCCCGCGCACATGAACGGCTACAAGTACCTCCGCCAGGCCGTCATGACTGCCGTGGAGAACCCCGACGTGCTGGACTGCGTATGCCGGGACCTGTACCCCGCCATCGCCAAGGCATACGACGCCACCGCCAGCCGGGTGGAGCGCTCCATCCGCCACGCCATCGACGTCACGTGGGACAGGGCCGACAGCGCCGCCTTCAACAAGGTTATCGGCCGCTACGCCGGCGGGTGCGGCGAGAAACCCACCAACTGCGAGTTTATCGCACTGATGGCGGAGCGCATCCGCATCCACCTTGCCCGCAGGTAAGCAAAAAAGACGCGGCGCATCCCTTTTCCGGCGTCATGGCCGGGCGGATGCACCGCGTCCTTTTGTATGCCTCTGTCAGCTCTTCCGCCGGCCATAGGCCGCCATCCCGGCCGAGATACCGCCGAAGAGCACCCCGGCCACCACCCAGATGATCCAGCTGTGCTTCCAGTCATTGGTGACAAAGCTGTAGCCCAGGAAGATCGCCGTCACCGCGCACCAGTAGATGGCCGTCACGGGGCTGGAGGCAACCTTCTTCTGGGAGCGGGTGTAGTCGCCCTCCTCCAGGAGCTTGCAGTGGCTGGCATGAATCATGCCGCTGGTGATGAACAGATACACCGCCACCGCCACCATGGCCAGCAGCAGGCACACCGTGGACACCACCGCCAGGGTGCTTTCCGTCAGCATGGAGGCCGCCAGCAGGGGAATCACCCCCAGGATGCACAGGCACACGCCGATGACGCAGCGCCGGGCATAGGTGTCCCGGTAGGCGTTCTGCCGCTCCCGCACCATGCCGGTCACGCCGTACTCCGTGTCGATGTCCGCCTCGTCCAGATAGGCATAGGGCTTGGTCTTCATGCCGGTGAGGATGAAGGTCGCCACCGCCGCCGTCACCATCACAAGCAGGATCATCAGCCCCAGGGCCGCCGCCACGTTTTCGCTGATGGGCAGGGTATGCGTCTCGCTCAGGGCCGCCAGCAGCATCAGCGGCACGGGCGATACCACGCACGCCGCAGCCGCCAGGGCGATGCGGGGCGCCGTGGCCTCCTTCACCTGCAGGAAGGCCTGGGCCTCCGCCATGGTCACCCGGCGGGCCAGCGCGTCGCCCTCCGCCTCCTGGGCCGGGGCTTCCGCCTCCTCCTGCTCATCCTTGAGCAGATAATCCGTGCTGACCCCGAACAACCGGCTCATGGCCAGCACCCGCTCCAGATCCGGGATGGACTGCGCGCCCTCCCACTTGCTCACCGCCTGCCGGGACACCCCCAGCTTCTCCGCCAGCTCCTCCTGGCTCCAGCCGCTCTTCTTGCGCAGCTGAATGATCTTGTCCGCCAGTATCATGGAATGCTCCTCCCTGTCATGCATTGGCCCCTCGGCCTGGGTTGATGATAGCCCAAAGGGGCGGTAGCAAGCCACCGTTTCGGGCTGGAAAAATGTCAACCGGCGGTTGCGAAGGCGGATTTTCCCCGATCATCCGCCCCAAAAGCCCTTTCAGCCTCTCATTCGAGGGGGATGCTGTCCCCCTCGTCGCACACGGGATACAGCTGGCCGTCGGTGATCACGTACGCCTCGCCGAACAGCTCCGCGCCCTCATCATCCACCATGATGTAGGTGCCGTCCACCAGGGCATAGAACACATTGTCGTAGCTGTCGCCGTAGGTGATGTCCTCGAACAGCCGCCGGCCGTCCAGGATGTTGTCCTTCACCTTCTGGTAGTGGGGCAGGACGTTGATCCACGTCAGCCCCAGGCCGGGGATCCACCGCTGATAGTCCGGATCCACGGACTCCCCCGCCTCCTCCGGCTGGGCGTAGACCGTATCGGCGCAGTTCATGGTGCCCGCGCTGATGCCCATGACCACCCCGTCGAAGTCCTGCAGCATTTCCCTAAGCGACAGCCGCTGGAAGAAGGCATTCTCCGTGGGCACATGGCCCCCCGCCAGGATGATCAGGCCGCAGCCCGCCATCAGCTCCGGCAGCTCCCCGGCATTGCGGCTGTCCACCACGGTCAGGTCTTCGAGGGGCATGTCGTGATAGGCGAAGCATCCGGCGAAGGTGGCGGCCATCTCATCGTTCATGGCGAAGTTATCCGGGTCGGCAGCGATAATCAGCCCCCGGGTGCCGGGCTCCACGCAGGATTGCAGGTTTTCCACAAAGCCGTTGCGCACATCAAAGATACAGGGCAGGTCAACCCCCTCGGGCACATCGTCGTCACAGGGGCTGCTGGTGAGAAACAGAACCATCCTACATGCATCTCCTCATTTCATGAATGGGCATACCCGGTTGATTCGACGCGCTTTGGCTTTTCCCTGCCGCCTCCTGCGCCCTTGCGGCCCGGGAAAAATGGTGCTACAATGCACGTATCAACCATAGAATAAGCAGCGGGGCTATCCGGGCAGACCGGCGGCCCCATGCATCACAGGAAGGAGGCGCAGCCATGCGCATCAGCAGGGAGGATCCCCGTCCCCGGGCGGAGCAGGACTGGAGCGACCACATTCCCGACCCCGAGGAGGATGACGACGCGCCCAGCCCCTACGAGCCCACCTACCGCGACGGCGCGCT
>JBJEUJ010000043.1:0-3732 GCA_051883775.1 Aristaeellaceae bacterium
GTCCAGAGAGCCGAAGGCTCTTTGGCGAGGGTCTGGGGCGAGAAGCCCCAGCGTCTCCCATACCTTCATAATGTACCCACCCGGCAGGAAAGTACCGCCCAGCGTCGAACATACCCAGCAGAGCGGCGCAGTATTTCCGCCGCATACGAAAGGAGTATCATCATGCCAGTCATTGTGGATACACGGGCGCAAACCTTTCACCTGACGGATGGGAGCCATTTCAGCTATATTTTGCAGGTGGGCGCTGACCCTGCGGGCGGCGAAACCGTTTACCAGACCTACTGGGGCGCGCCCCTGCAGGACGGCGCGCTGGACTACCTGACCGGGGAGAGCCGCCGCGACCTGGCTTCCTTCGACAGCGAGCTGCAGCTGCCCGCCTTTGCCTATCCCACCAGCGGCCGCGGCGATTTCCGCCCCGTGGCCCTGCGCGCCATCGGCCCCGATGGCACTGATTGCACCATCCTGAACTACGAGGGCTGCGAGGTCACCCGGGGCAAGAAGGCCCTCCCCGGCCTCCCCGCCGTGTACGTGGAGAGCGAGAATGAGGCCGATACCCTCGTCCTGCGCATGCGGGATCCCAAGACCGGCCTGCGGGCCGAGCTGTCCTATACCGTCATGAACGACCTCCACGCCCTGACCCAGAGCGTCCGCCTGGTCAACGACGGCGACGCGGAGATTACCCTCTGCGATCCCGCCAGCGCCTGCGTCACCCTCCGGGGCGAGTTCGATATGCTCCACCTCCAGGGCGCATGGGCCAAGGAGCGCAGCGTGGAGCGGGTCGGCCCCATGCACGGCATCCGCGAGATCGGCAGCAACCGGGGCGCCAGCGGCCATCAGCACAACCCCTTCATCGCCCTCCTGGAGCCCGCCGCCACCGAGTTTACCGGCGACTGCTACGGCCTGGCAATGGTATATAGCGGCAGCTTCCGCTTGCTTGCCGAGCAGAACGCCTACGGCCATACCCGCGTGCTGGGCGGCCTCCAGCAGTGCGCCTGGCATTTGCTGCCCGGCGAGGACTTCCAGACCCCCGAGATGATCCTGGCCTATTCCGATGCGGGCCTCAACGGCATGTCCGCCATCCTCCATCAGCTGATCCGAACCCGCGTGTGCCGGGGCCTCTGGCGCGACCGGGAGCGCCCCGTCCTGGTGAACAACTGGGAGGGCACGTACTTTGACTTCAATACCGACAAGCTCCTGGCCATCGCGCAGAAGGGCGCGGAGATCGGCGCGGAGCTGTTCGTGCTGGACGACGGCTGGTTCGGCAAGCGCAACAGCGACAACTGCTCCCTGGGCGACTGGGTGGTCAACGAGGAGAAGCTCCCCGGCGGCTTGAAGCTGCTGGCGGAGAAGGTCAACGCCATGGGCATGATGTTCGGCTTGTGGTTCGAGCCGGAAATGATCTCCCCCGACTCCGACCTGTACCGCGCCCATCCCGACTGGTGCCTGCATGTGCCGGAGCGTCCCCGCAGCCAGCGCCGTCAGCAGCTGATCCTGGACATGACCCGCCGGGATGTGCAGGACTACGTTATCGAGGCGGTGAGCCGGGTGCTGGAGAGCGCGCCCATCGGCTATGTCAAGTGGGACATGAACCGCAACTTCGCCGAGACCGGCAGCGCGCTGCTGCCTGCCGGGAAGCAGGGCGAGGTGCACCACCGCTATATCCTGGGCGTGTACAGGGTGATGGACGCGGTGACCAGCCGCTTCCCGGAGATCCTGTTCGAGAGCTGCGCCGGCGGCGGCGGACGCTTCGACGCGGGCATCCTGTACTACATGCCCCAAACCTGGACCAGCGACGATACCGACGCCGTGGAGCGGCTGTTCATCCAGTACGGCACGTCCATGGCGTATCCGCCGGCGGCCATGGGCGCCCACGTCAGCGCGGTGCCCAACCACCAGGTGGGGCGCGTCACCAGCCTGACCATGCGCGGCCATGTGGCCATGAGCGGCAACTTCGGCTATGAGCTGGACCTGACCCGGCTGCCGGAGGAGGAGCTGGCCCAGATGAAGGAGCAGATCGCCCTGGTGAAGCAGGTGCGCCACCTGACGCAGCAGGGCCGCTTCACCCGCCTGGCTTCCCCCTTTGAGGGGGACTACGCCGCCTGGCAGTTCGCCAGCGAGGATCAGGGAGAGGTGCTGGTGCTTTTGTTCCGGCGCTTCGCCCGGGCCAACGGCGTGCATCCCTTCATCCGCGTCCGGGACGTGGATGAGAACGGCTGGTATGTGGATCAGAACGGGCGGCGGTATCATGGCAGCGCGCTGAGGAACCTGGGCCTGATGGCGGACTTCAGCGGCATGGCGGACGCGGCCAGCCTGCTGTTCTACCTGCGCCGGGAGGAGTGAGCAAGCGGCCTCCTGCCTGAAATGTGAATAAAGGATGAAAATTTACCGAAAAGCACAGGACGGAGCAGGAGAAACGCCGGGCGCGTCGAAATCATACATCACAAGGATTCCTCCTCCAGGATGGAGCAGGGAATCGGCTTCGGGAAAGGACGTGATGCCCATGGCGCATCAGCAGCTGCGGAGGTTGCCGGACTGACCGCGTGATGGCTGCTTCCGCGAGGGTTCCCACAACGCGAAAGGAGCACGTGCTTATATGAAGCTTTCGATTTATGCGAAGAATATGACGGTTTCCCCCAATGTGACCCGCAGGATTGAACGCAAGACCGAGAAGATGAGCCGCTATCTGCTGCCCGACACGGAGATGCAGATCCGCATGCGCAAGGAGAAAAACGACCTGCGCGTGGTGGAGATCACCGTCCCCATGGGCAACAATGTGATCCTGAGAGCCGAGGCCTCCGAGCCTGACAACCTGTTCATGGCCATTGATCAGGCGCTGGCCAAGATTGAGCGGCAGATTCACCGCCACCGGACAAAGCTGGGCAAGAGGATCCGTGAGGACGCCTTTGTCCCGCAGGAAGCGGAATACATTGAGGACGAAACCATTGACGAGGCGACGCCGCAGGTGGTGCGCCGCAAGACCTTCCCTGTCCGCCCCATGTCGGTGGAGGATGCAGGCATACAGATGGAACTGCTGGGACACGATTTCTTCGCCTTTGTGAACATCGAGACCGAGCGTACCAATGTCCTTTACCGGCGCAAGGATGGCAATCTGGGCCTGCTGGAGCCGGAATCCTGAAAGGGGATTGGCGCTTGGCGACAAGCGCGTGCGATAAAATATGCGGTATCGGCCGGGACGAGCGATCGTCCCGGCTTTTCGTTTGCCCCTTGCAGGGGGATGCTGCGCGAAGATTGGTGGGCATATTGTGCTTTTGTTGCCGGATATGCACTGGCAGAACAGATGAAATGCTGTATTTTGCGGCGCTGCATGGCCGAAGGAGCCAGAGTAACCTCAGTCGGCCTCCGCAGGAGGACGCCGCCTCTCACCCCTGCGACGGAGCGCGCAACCCCGTGCGAAGCGGGGCGACCGTAGGGGAGCCCCGCCCGAGCTCACGCAACAAAAAATCCTTCCCCGGCGGGGAAGGTGTCACGGCAGCGCCGTGACGGATAGGGGGAGCCTCGCATGTTCCGTGTCGCGCCTCGCCCGTTGCGAGGCGTGACCCCCGCAAGTTGCAGGTCAGCCTCACGCGCATGGACTATGACCAGGGGGAATCAACTCAATCGCGCGCCGGGTGTGGGCACTGCCCACCCTTCCCCGGCGGGGAAGGTGTCACGGCAGTTGCCGTGACGGATAGGGGGAGCCTCGCATGCTCCGCGTCGCGCCTCGCCCGTTGC
>JBJEUJ010000044.1:0-19958 GCA_051883775.1 Aristaeellaceae bacterium
CTGGACATGGAAAACAGCGCCATCGGCTCCAAGGCGGCGCTGCAGGAGCTGCTCCGGGAGCAGATGGGCTTTGAGGGCATCATCCAGACGGACTGGGGCATGATCTGGGCCATCCAGGAGGGCCTGGGCACCATGACCGGCGAGGAGGTGTCTGACGAGGAGGCCATCATCATCGGCGTGACCCAGAGCCGCGTGGACGGCATCGGCGGCGAATCCATCCGCCTGATCGACCAGATGGAGGAAATGACCGCCGAGGGCAAGATTGACGAGGACATCCTCACCGCCGCCGCCACCCGCATTGTGAAGGCGAAGTTCGAGCTGGGCGTGTTTGAGAATCCCTACTGCGATGTGGACTACGCCGTGTCCTTTGTGGGCAACGAGGAGCACACCGCGGTGAACCTGGAGGCTGCCGAGAAGGCCATGACCCTGCTGAAGAACGACGGCGCGCTGCCCCTCAGGCAGGACGCGGGCCAGAGCATTCTGGTGTGCGGCCCCCGCGCGGGCGACATGATGAGCCTGGTGGGCGGCTGGAGCTCCGAGCAGGAGGGCCTGACCATCGCCGCGGCCATTGCCGAGTACGCCGGGGACAGCGATACCGTGACCTACATTGCCGATGACGTGACCGCCATTGCCGAGGCTGCCAAGGCTGCGGATGTGGTCATCGTGTCCGTGGGCGAGCCCAGCTACCAGCATGATCCGCCCTGGGGCTATGACACCCTGGAAATCACCGCGACCCAGCAGGAAATTCTCGAAACGGTGAAGGCCAACACCCAGGGCCAGATCATCACCGTGGTCACCGGCGGCCGTCCCTACATCCTGACCTGGTGCGACGAGAACACCAACGCCATCCTGGAGGCCTACTATCCCGGCCAGCAGGGCGGTATAGCCATTGCGGAGACCCTCTTTGGTCTGAACAACCCCACCGGCAAGACCCCCATGCAGTTCCCCCGCGACATGGACTCCGTCAACGAGCAGGCGGGCGATGTGTCCTTCGACCTGGAGAACCCGCTCTACGACTATGGCTGGGGCCTGAGCTACGACAACTGACAGGCGGAAGACCGGGCGGGCAGAGGGCATCCTGTCCGTCCGGTTTTCTCCACAGAGCTGAATGGAGGTACTGCCTGTGCTGGAAGAATTTCTGGATAACCTTGTATCCATGACCTTTGAGGGGAAGGGTGGGTTCTGGACGTGCTGCGGCGTGATCGCCCTGGTGATTGTGGTTTATCACCTGCTGCTGCGCTTTGCGCCAAAGACTGTCGCCCCCATCCACCGCTTCTTTGAAAAGCATCCGCTGATCTGGATCTGCATCCCTGCCGCGCTGCTGATTTACTTCGTCTATGTGTCCCTGGGCTGGAACCTGTGGGTCTCCGTGTCCGACTGGGAGGCCGGGGAGCTGGAGGCCAGCTACGGCTTCGGCGGCTTTGGCAACTATGTGAAGATGTTCCAGAGTCCCAATTTCTGGCCCGCGCTGAAGAACACCCTGCTGCTGTTCTGCCTGATTCCCCTGTGCCTGCTGCTGGGGCTGGGGCTGGCGCTGATCATGGATCAGGGCCTGCGGGGCACGGCGGTGTTCCGGACGCTGATTCTGTTGCCATTCGCGCTGTCCTTCGTGGTGACGGGCACGGTGTGGGCGTACATGTACCGGCCCACCGGCGGCGTGCTGAACTCCTTCCTGGGGCTGATGGGGGTGGACGTATCCGCCGCCATGAAGGAGGGCCATCTCATGTGGGCCTCCTCCAACAGCACCATCATGCTGTCCATCATCATTGCCATGGTGTGGCAGTTCTCCGGGTATGTGGCGGTGATCTTCCTGGCAGCCATCAAGAACGTGCCGGTGAACGTCATCAACGCCGCCAAGCTGGACGGCGCCTACATGCCCCGCATCTACCTGAAGCTGATTATCCCGCAGCTCAAGGGCGCCACGGGCAGCTGCATCACCATCCTGGCCATGTACGCCCTGCGCTCCTTCGACTTCATTGTCTCCCTGGTGGGCTACACCACCTCCTCGGCCTGGACGCTGCCCATCTGGATGTACAACGAGGCCTTCCAAAGCAACAACTTCGCCTACTCCGCAGCCATCAGCTGCTTCCTGCTGGCGCTGGTGCTGGTGCTGATCCTGCCCCTGACCTATTGGACGAACAGGAGGAAAGCGTGACATGCAAGACAACGTGAGCATGAACCGCAGCAAGGCGGCGCAGCAGGCGCAGACCGTGAAGGTCCGGCCCCGCTGGCACATGACGGTGCTGCATATCGTGTATTACCTCATCATGGTGGTTTTTCTGGTATTCTACATGCTGCCCTTCTGGGGCACGGTCATGACCAGCTTCAAGACCAACAGCGAGGTGATGACCTCCACGCCCATCACACCGCCCACACAGTGGACGCTGGAGGGCTACGCCAGCGCCATGGAGGAGCTGGGCGTGCCGCTGATGACCTCTCTGGTGGTGACCATCTTCGGCGCGGCGGGCTCGGTGTTTCTGGGCTCCATCTGCGCCTACGCGCTGAGCAAGTGGAAGTTCAGGCTGAACAACGTGTTCTTCATCGCCCTGGTGGCGGCAACCTATCTGCCCTTCCAGGCCATCCTGATTCCGCTTTTGCAGACCATCAACAACCTGGACCTGTACGATAACGTGTGGGGTCTGGTGCTGGTGCATTCGGTGTTCGGCATGCCCATGTGCACGGTGATGATGCGGGGCTACTACGCCGACGTACCCGATGCGCTGATCCGCCAGGCTATGATCGACGGCAACGGCATGTGGCAGATCTACCGCAAGATCGTCCTGCCCAATACCATGATCGCCACCATCACCACCTTTGTATTCCAGTGCACCTCCATCTGGAACGAGATGCTCTTCGCCCTGGTGCTGGGCGGGTATGATTCCAAGCCCGCCACCATCGCCCTGAACGAGCTGGCGGGCACCATGGCCGCGGAGTTCAACGTGCAGATGGCGGGCTCACTGATCCTGGCCCTGCCGGTGCTGGTTCTGTACATCTTTATGGGCAAGTACCTCATCAGCGGCCAGATGAGCGGCGCGGTGACGGCCTCGTAAGGCAGAAAGGAGCAACGACAATGAACGCAAAACGGCTTGTCTCCCTGGCCCTGGCGCTCCTGCTGGGCATGGGCGTCCTGCCTGCCCGCGCGGAGGATGCGCCCGTGCAGCCCGAGCTGCAGGCCCGGGTCAAGAGCATCATCGAGGCGGACGGCTATCAGTTCAAGGACCTGAACGACAACGGCGAACTGGACCCCTACGAGGACTGGCGGCTTTCCCCTGAGGAGCGGGCGGAGAACCTTCTGTCACTCATGACCGCTGAGCAGAAGGCTGCCCAGATGGTGCACCTGACCCTGGTCACCAAGAAGGACAGCTGGTTCAGCAGCAACAACGTGGGCTTCGCGCTGGTATACGAGTACATCTTCGAGCCCGACGCGGAGGATGAGGATGAGGAAGAGGCCGACGTGGAGGCCGCAACCCTCTCCAGCGCCCGCAACGCTGCCATGCGCACCAATGAGATCCAGGAGCTGTCCGAGGGCTCCGAGCTGGGCATCCCCGTGATTTTCTCCATGGACACCGAGGCAGGCGCGGCCTTCGTCAAGGATGCGACCTTCCTGCCGGATGAGATCAACCAGGGCGCCGCGGGTGACGCGGAGCTGGTGACCCGGCTCAATGAGGTGCTGAAGGAGGAGCTGATGGCGGTGGGCGTGCGCATGGCGTTGTCCCCCGACGCCGACCTGATCACTGACCCCCGCTGGGGCCGCAACCAGGAGTGCTATTCCGAGGATGTGGAAACGGTTGAAACCATGATCGCCGCCGCCGTGAAGGCGCTGCAGGGCGAGGGTGGGCTGACGGCGGATTCCGTCATGGCCACGGTGAAGCACTTCCCCGGTGCGGGCGCGCAGACCGGCGGCGTGGACGGCTCACCCCTGACCATCTCCGAGGATTCGCTGGCGCTGCATCTGGCGGGCTTCAAGGCTGCCATGGATGCCGGCGTGGCGGCGGTGATGCCTTACGGGTATTCCACCGTGCCCTACCTGGGCGGCGACGCGGTGGAGAACTCCGCCGACCAGAGCGCGGTGGTCATGACCGACCTGCTGCGGGGTGAAATGGGCTACGAGGGTATCATCCAGACGGACTGGGGCCTGAACTTTGTGGGTGCGGCCAACGCGGGCGCGGATGTGCTGGGCGGCGCGGGCGTGCGCTCCACAGCGCAGCTGGTGGACGGCGTGGATGAGGAGCGGCTGACGGATGCCTGCCGCCGGATCCTGATCGCCAAGTTCCAGCTGGGGCTGTTTGAGAACCCCTATGTGGATGAGGACGCGGCCGAGGAGATCGTCGGCAGCGAGGCCCACAAGGCCGTGGCCAGGGAGGCCGCCGCCAGGTCCTTCACCCTGGTCAAGTATGAGAACGCTGCCTCCCTGGAGGGACAGTCCTTCATCGTGGCGGGTGAGCTGGCCGATGACGTGCGCTGCCTGAACAGCGGCTGGACGGCCAAGGAGCCGGTGGAGATTGCAGGCACCACGATTCTGGAGGCCCTGCAGGCGAAGGCCGGCGAGGACAAGGTGACCTACCTCACCTCCGCCGGCGAGGTGCCCGCTGACCTGAGCGGCGTGACCGCTGTGGTGGTGGTGGGCGAAAAGAGCGGCACCCATGACCCGGCCTGGGGCGCTGCCAACCTGGAATTCCCCGAGGAGCAGGTGGCGCTCATCAGTGCGCTGGACAAGGCGGGCGCCAATGTGGTGGCGGTGGTGGTGATGAACCGCGCCTATGTGATGACCCCCATCGTGGAGGCGGCGGACAGCGTGCTCGTGGTGTACCGTCCTGGCGTAACCTGCGGCGCGGAGGCCGTGGCGGACTGCCTGTTCGGCGAGAGCGCCATCACCGGTCGTCTGCCCTTCCAGATTCCCGCGAGCATGGAGCAGGTGCTTGCCCAGCGTGAGGATCTGCCCAAGGATATGGAGAACCCGCTGTACGAATACGGCTTTGGCATTGACGCTGAAGGCTTCGGGAGGTAAGAACACATGGCTTCCATTACCATCAGGGATATGAGCGTCAGCTACAACAAGGGCAAGTCCTATGTGCTGGACAGGCTGAATCTGGACATCCGGGACGGCGAATTCTGCGTGTTCCTGGGGCCCTCGGGCTGCGGCAAGTCCACGGCCATGCACTGCATCGCGGGGCTTTTGCATCCCGTGAGCGGCGAGATCCGCTTCGGGGACGAGGTGATGACCTCCGCCAAGGGCAAGGGCAAGGACAAGACCTTCGTTCCGCCTCAGGAGCGCAACATCGCCATGGTGTTTCAGGAGTACGCCCTATACCCCAACATGACCGTGCGGGAGAACATGTCCTTCGCGCTGAAAACCAAGAAGGCCCCCAAGGACGAAATTGAGAAGCGCGTGAATTACATGGCGAAGATGCTCTCCATCGAGCAGCTGCTGGACCGCCGCCCTGCGGAGCTTTCCGGCGGACAGCGCCAGCGCGTGGCTTTGGGCCGTGCCCTGGTGCGCGATCCCCAGGTGTTCCTGCTGGACGAGCCCCTGGGCAACCTGGACGCGAAGCTGCGGGATCAGGTGCGCTACGAGCTGAAGAAGATTCAGGAGCAGCTGGGCATCACCACCATCTATGTGACCCACGACCAGACCGAGGCCATGACCATGGCGGATCACATTGTGCTGATGAAGGACGGCCACATCATGCAGCAGGGCACGCCCAACGACCTGTACGATCACCCGGCCAACGAGTTTGTGGCGGGGTTCCTGGGCACGCCGCAGATCAACATCTTCCCCTGCGATGTGAAGCAGTCGGGCGACAGGCTGGTGCTGGACGCGGGAGCCTTCCGGCTGGAGGCGCCGGAGCAGGTGAGGGCCGCCCTTGCGCCTTACGCGGGCCGCAGGGTCGATCTGGGCATCCGCCCCTCCGACTTTGAGCTGGCCCGGGAGGGCGTCAACGCCATCCACGCCCATGTGGATTCCATCGAGCCTCTGGGCGACGCGTACCTGATCTATGTCCGGGTGGGCGACAAGGTGGCTGTGTTCAAGTACGCCGGGGAAACCGCGCCCACGGACAGGGAACTGCTGCTGGCCCCCAACCTGGCCAGGCTACACCTGTTCGACCCCGATACCGAGGAGCGCATCAACGCCTGACCTTTCGGGCATCTCCGGAGGCTCTCCGCCTCCGGGGTGCTCCTCCGCCAGGGGCTGCGCGACGGCCCCTGCCGAAAGAGCATCACAAAAGGAGGTACCTGTTCATGAACGATATGCAGCAGCTGCTGGCCGCCCTTGCCGAGGTGCGGGACGATGTGGACTTTGCCCATGAGACCCGTCTGGTGGAGGAGGGCGTCATTGATTCCCTCGACCTGACGCAGATCATCGCCGCCCTGGATGAGGCCTTTGACATTCACATTCCCGCGGGCGAGATTGAGCCGGACAACTTCAACAGCGCCGAAGGGATGCTGGCCCTGGTGCGCAGGTACCGGCAGCCATGAGCGTGCGGAATGTGCTGGACTGGCTGGAGATCGCCGCGTGGCTCTCGCCGGACGCCACGGCGGTGGATCAGCCGGACAGGGCTCTGACCTGGAGCCAGGTATGGCAGGCGGCCCGGGCAACAGGCAGCTTCCTGGCCGGGCAGGTGGACGCGCAGCAGCCGGTGCTGATGCTCATGGACAAGAGCCCGGACTGCCTGTGCGCCATGCTGGGCGCGGTGTACGCGGGGTGCTTCTACACGCCGCTGGACGCCTCCATGCCCCCGGCGAGGGTCCGGCTGATTGCAGATACCCTGCGTCCCGCCGCCATCGTGTACGAGGAGCGCTATGCCGAGCTGGCGAGCCACGTGGCTGGAGAGGCCCTTCTGTGCCGCTATGACGCCATCCCCCGCCAGGTGAACGCCGCGCTACTGGAAAAACGCAGGTCTGCGCACATCGACGCTGACCTGCTCTACGTGCTGTTCACCAGCGGCTCCACCGGCGTACCCAAGGGCGTGGCCATCACCCACCGCAGCGTCATCGACCTGGTGGAGTGGGCCTGCGACGCGCTGCGGCTGCCCATGGGGGCGCGCTTTGGCTCCCAGGCGCCCTTCTACTTCGACAATTCCGTGCTGGACATTTACTGCGTCATGCGCATGCGGGGGAGCCTGCACCTGATCCCCCGGATGGACTTCATGTTTCCCGCGCGGCTGATGGCGCGCCTGGAGCAGGAGCGCATCGACACGGTGTTCTGGGTGCCCTCGGCGCTGACGGCGCTGGCCGGGGCGGAGGTGCTGACCCCCGGATGCCTGCCGGCGATCAGGCGGGTGTTCTTCTGCGGCGAGGTCATGCCCTGCGCCACGCTGAACCGTTGGCGCGCCGCGCTGCCGGAGGCTGACTACGTGAACATGTACGGCCCGACCGAGATCACCGATGTCTGCACCTGGTACCGGGTGGATCGCGCCTTTGCCGACACGGACAGCCTGCCCATCGGCTTCCCCTGCGCCAATACGCGCGTTTCGCTGATCGACGGCGAAATCTGCGTGAGCGGCACATGCCTGTCGCCGGGGTATTACAACGCGCCGGACAAAACCGCCGCAGCCTTTGTGCCCAATCCCCTGCGCCCGCAGCTTCCCGAACTGATGTACCGCACGGGCGACCTGGGCGCGTACAACGGCCGGGGCGAATTGATGTTCCTTGGGCGGCGGGACAGCCAGATCAAGCGCAGCGGCTACCGCATCGAGCTGGGGGAGATCGAGTGCGCCCTCAGCGCGGCGCAGGGCGTGACGCTGGCCTGCTGCTATTTTGACGGCGAGCGCATCGTGGCGGCTTACACCGGCACCGCCGATGACAAGGCCCTGAAGAAGGCCCTGCGCCAGGCCCTGCCCAAGTACATGCTGCCGGATCTGCTTGTGCACAGGGAGGCGCTTCCCCGCACCGGCAGCGGCAAGGTGGATCGTCTGGCCCTTCGCCAGGAGGTGGAGCATGAGCATCCTCTCCGTTGAGTTTCTGCTGTTTGCAGCGGGCGTGGTGCTTGTGTACTATCTGCTGCCGCTGCGCGTCCGCTGGACGGCGCTGCTGGCAGCCAGCGCTGTCTATGTGTGCCTGTCCGGGTGGTACAGCGCGCTGCACCTGACGGCGGTGGCGCTGATGATGTGGGGCGGGGGCCTGCTGCTTGCGCGAAAAAGGAGCAGGCTCCTGCTGGGCCTGCTGGTGGGGCTTAATATGGGCGCGATGCTGCTGCTGAAATACCAGCCGTCCATCCTTGCCGGGAACCTGCTGCTGCCTGTGGGGCTGAGCTACTTCACCTTTCAGTCGGCGGGGTATCTGATTGACGTATACCGGGGCAAGGCGGAGGCGCAGCCCAATCCGCTGCGGGCATGGCTGTTTGTGGGGTACTTTCCGCAGCTGGTTCAGGGGCCCATTTCCACCTGGAAGGAGCTGGGCCCGCAGCTGATGACAGGGCGCCGGCTGGAGCCGGAGCGGTTCGTATCCGGGTTTCAGCTGCTTTTGTGGGGGTATTTCAAAAAGCTGGTCATCGCCGACCGGCTGGCGGCGACAACGGATGCGCTGCTGCAGGGCGGCAGTCTGCCGGGATGGTTTGTGCTGGGCGGGGTCGCGCTGTACACCATCCGGCTGTACATGGACTTTTCCGGCGGCATGGACGTGGTGCGCGGGCTGTCCCGGATGGTGGGGATTGACCTGCCGGAGAACTTCCGCCGGCCCTTCTTCGCCCAAAGCGTGGCGGAGTACTGGCGGCGGTGGCACATCACCCTGGGCGGATGGTTCCGCTCCTACCTGCTCTATCCGCTCACGACCTCCCGGGCGGGCATCGCCCTGGGCAAGCGCGCGTCGGCCCTCCTGGGCAAGCGGACGGGCCGCGTCCTGCCCAGCGCGCTGGCGACCCTGCTGGTGTTTCTACTGATCGGCCTGTGGCATGTCGCCAACTGGAACGCGGTGATCTACGGCGGCTATTTCGGGTTGGTCATGGCTGCGTCCATGCTGCTGGAGCCGGTGTGGAAAACCATGCGCGCCACCCTGCGCCTGCCCCGGGGCGGCTGGATGACGCCCCTGCGCCTTGCGCGCACCTGGGGCCTGATTCTCCTGGCGCAGTATTTCGCCTTCACCACCGGCCCTGCGCAGGGCTTTGCGCTGCTGCAGCAGACCTTCGCGCCCTGGTCGTTTGCGGATTGCGCCGCCCGCCTGACCGCCGTGATGGCCCCTCTGGAGTGGCTGATTGCCGGTGTGGGCTGCGCGGTGGTGCTGGTGGTGGATCTGCTGTGCGAGCGGAAGGTGGATGTGTGCAGCCGACTGGCCCGCGCGCCCTTTGCGGTGCGTTGGCCTTTGCTGCTCCTGCTGATCCTGGCTATTGCGGTGTTTGGCATGTATGGCGCGGGGTACAGCGGCACGGATTTCCTGTATACCCAGTTCTGAAATGAGGTGAGCGCATGGCGGAGCCAACCGTTTCCCGAAGGAAAAGCCTTTTGTGCTTCTGGCTGCGGCTGGTCTGCTTCGCCCTGCTGACCCTGGCCATGCTCTTTTATGCCAACTATGTCCTGACGCCCAAGCATGACTACGGCATCTGCTCCATGGTGAACCTGTACCGCCAGGAGCCGGACAGCATTGACGTGCTGGCGGTGGGCACCTCCCTCACCTACGCCGGGGTGAACACCAACGTGCTGTGGGAGGAATACGGCATTGCGGCCTATGACCTGTGCAGCGCGGAGCAGCCCTTCTGGGTCAGCTACTACGTGCTGCGGGAGGCGCTGAAAACCCAGCATCCCCGGGTGATCCTCCTGGACGCCAAACCCTCGACCTACACCCGGGACTATTCCACCCGGGGACGCACCGTCCTTTCCACCTACGGCATCGCGGGCCCGGAAAACCGCATCGGCGCGATACTGGCCTGCGCGGAAACGCCCCGGGAGGCGCTGGGATATATCCTGGGCCTGCCGGAGGTGCACAGCAACTACCGGAGCCTGACCCTGGAGGACTTCCGTCTGCCGCCGGGCAACGGCGGGCGCGGGGACGCCTGGAAGGGGTTCATTGAGGTGCTGGGCGTGGAGGCCCACGAGCGGCCCTCCCTGGTCTTTAACAGCGTCCGGCGGAACATGAACGCCCGGCAGGAGGAATACGCCCGGAAGATTTTCGCGCTGGCGCGTCAGGAGGGCATCGAGCTGATGCTCATCGGCATACCCAATCCCGATTACGCCCACGACCACATGTACTACAACGCCCTGTGGGCCGTGGCGGAGGAATACGGCTATTCCGGCATCAACTACAACGATCCGTCCCTGCGCTACGGCCTGCGCTATTCCTCCGACTTTGCGGACTGGCAGCACCTGAACGTGAAGGGCAGCGTGACCTTCTCCCGCAGGCTGGGGGCGGACCTGATGGAGCGCTACGGCCTGCCGGACCGCCGGGGCGATGCGCGCTATGACTCCTATGCGGTCAGCGCGGCGCAGTGGTACGAGCGGTACCCCATGTCGCTGCCCGAAAAACAGGAAGGAGCGGAAAACCCATGAAAGCCAACATGCTGGATTACCTGGAGGATACCGCAGGGCGGGTCCCGGACAGGATTGCCTTCTATGACGATCAGGAGAGCCTGACCTATGCCGCGCTGCGGGACAGCGCCAGGCGCATCGGCAGCTGCCTTGCTGCCATCGCCGCCCCCCGCACACCGGTGGCCCTGCTCCTGGACAGCCGCAGCATCCGCAACATACCCGCCATGTTCGGCGCGCTTTACGCGGGCTGCGCCTATGCGCCCCTGGACATTGCCATGCCGCCCGAGCGGCTGCGGCTGCTGCTGGAGCTGCTGCAGCCCTCCGTCGTGCTGATGGACGAGCGGGGCGAAAGAGCCTATGGGGCCTGCGGGCTGGAGGACTTCCCGGCGGTGGCTTACGCCGATGCCGTCACCGCCGAAGCGGATGATGCAAGGCTTGCGGCCATCCGCCGTCAGGCCAGCCTGTACGACCCCCTGTCCATTCTGTATACCTCCGGCTCCACGGGCATACCCAAGGGCTCCATCCAGCCGCATTTCAGCTACATCCACTGGCTGGAGGCCACCATAGCCATGTACGGCTTCACGGAGGACGTGGTGTTCGGCAATCAGTCGCCCTTCTTCTATGCCAATTCCATCCTGGACATCTTCCCGCCGGTGGCGCTGGGGGCGAAAACCTACCTGCTGCCCGCAGGCGTGCTGACCTTCCCGAAGAAGCTGATCGCCTGCCTGAACGAGCATCACATCAGCGAATTGTGCATGACGCCCTCCAGCTTTGTCAGCATTGCCAATGCGGGCGTGCTGACGCCGGAGGCCGTACCCCGGCTGAAATGGGGCATCATGAGCGGCGAATCCATGCCCTGGCTGCCGCTGAAGGCGTGGATGGACGCCACGCCCGGCGCGGACTGGTGGCATTTCTACGGCAGCACGGAGATGTTCTCCGTGGCGGTGGGCAGGGTGGCTGGATCGCATCAGGCCGGCGACCGGCTGCCGGTGGGCAGGCCCTTCCCCATTGTGCACATTCTCTTTGTGGATGAGGACGGCAGCGAGGTTCCTCCGGGGGAGCCGGGGGAAATGCTGGTGTCCAGTCCCATGCTCAGCTGCGGCTATCACCGGGATCCGGAGCGGACGCAGCGCGCATGGGTGACAGACCCGCTGAATCGGGGCTGGCAGGAGCGGTTCTACCGCTGCGGGGACATGGGGTATCTCCAGCCGGACGGCCAGCTGATGGTGCTGGGACGCAGGGACAGCCAGATCAAGCACATGGGCTACCGGATGGAGCTGGGCGAGGTGGAGGCTGCGCTGTGCGCTCTGCCCGGCTGGCAGGAGGGCTGCGTGCTGTTTGACCAGGAGCAGGACAAAATCTGGTGCTTCTTCTCAGGCGCGCTGGACGAGAAGCAGCTCAGGGCCGGTCTGAAGGAGCGCCTGGCCCGCTACATGCTGCCCGACCGGTATGTGCGTATGGAGACCATGCCCCATACGGCTAACATGAAAATCGACCGGCAAAGCCTGCGGCAGATGATGCGGTGACGCTTGCTGGCCCAGGAGCCCCGCGCAGCAAGGCCCCTGGTCGTGCCGAGGCCTGCAACCGAGCATGAAAAAAGCCCGCATCAGAAGGCGGGTGCGGTCAGGGGCAGGAGGACGCCTGTGACCACCGGGCACGGATGAAGGCGTGCGGATCAGCATGGATGCCGGAGCATGCGGCACAGGCTGCATCAGGCAGCCAAAGAGGCGCCCATATGGGCGCCTCTTTTGCCGCCGTTGTTCCGCTGCACAGGGATGCGTCCCGCCTGGCCGCACTGGCGGCGTCGGGAGCGTCCTGGGACGGGCCTTTACCCAGCGCTGCCGCTCAGGGAAAGAAGCTGTCATCCGACCGCATATCGTCCTCCTCCCTGATGACCCTGGCCCTGGAGCCGCACATCGGGCAGTAATCCTCTTCGTCAATCATCAGGCAGGCCTCCCATTCATACCGGCACGCCGGGCACTGGTGCAGGCGCTTCATCGGCATGGGGCCGTAGATGCATTCCATGATGTTGGTGTAGGGCAGGAATTTACCGCCTCCGCGCTTTGTGCCGCAATGACGGCAGTACTTGTCCTCCGCAGGCATCCATTCGTGACAGTTGCCGCAGCGGTTGGTGTAGTCAGTGCACATGTCCCACTCCGCGCTGTCAACACTCGTGGACGATGGCTTTTTCCGATCCCGTATCCAGCGAAACATGGTTCATTCTCCTTCCGTTGACAGCAGCTGCTTCATGCAAAGCATCGGCTGCTGCTGCTGATAATCCCAGGTGTGCGCGGAATCCCCGCGACAGTACCGCCTGTCCCCGCACTGCCTGCACATGGCGCATTTCTCCGTACGATCCTCGCGGAACGGCTTGAAGCGGTTCTCCCACACATCCACAAAGGAATCGCTGAAAATATTGCCCTGCACCAGCTCCGGCCGGCGTTCAATGTCCATGCAGGAATAAATATCGCCGTTGCACAGCACGCTGGCGACAAGGATGCCTGAGCCGCACAGGAAGTACTGATCCCGCACGGTTCTTTCCAGGGGCTCCGTCAGGTAGTGGGAGCAGCCGTAGGTCACATCCATGCGCACCCGGGGATCGTAGCGCTTGTCCCGGATAAAGCGGAGCAGGCCGCGCAGCTGTTCCGGCGTCAGCAGCAGCTCCCTGTGCTGCAGCGCCCTGCCGATGGGCTCCAGGTTGATGACCCGCCATGACCTGACGCCCAGGCGCATGACGAACTGGTACATATCCTCCAGCTGATGGAAGTTCTTCTGGTGAATGACGGTGGTGACCTGCGTCAGCGCCTTGCCCTGCGCGGCGGTCAGGAAATGCCGTATGCCCTGCACGCTCTGCCTGAAGGCGCCCGGCCTGTTCCTGAACCAGTCGTGCGTATCCTCCAGCCCGTCCAGACTGAAGGACACAGAAGCCAGGCCGCACGCCGCAAGCCTCCCGGCGGCGGCTTCGTCCATCAGCAGGCCGTTGCTCGTCATGCCGCAGGAGAAGCCCAGCCTTCGGGCATGGGACACAATGTCCTCAAGGCCCCGATGCAGCATGGGCTCGCCGCCGGAGAGACAGATCATCACGCTGCGCGGCGGGTATTTTGCCGCCACCTGCTCCATCACGCCAAGGACGGCTTCCGTCGGCAGATAGGTGCTGTTCTGCGGGCAGGCGCTGCTCCCGCAATGCAGGCAGGAAAGATTGCACGCATCGGTCAGTTCAAAAAACAGATAGGTCAGCCTGGGGTGGGCGCACAGCGTATCCCTGTACTGCGCAAGCCTCTCCATGTCGTCCTGCTTGACGGAACGCGTCATTTTCATCCCTCCGCCCCCTGCTGTCTGCCAGGCGAAACCGCGCTCTCACGGGCTCATCCGAATCGCTGCCCCGGGATGCGCATTTTTTCAAATATTACCATAGCGGCTTGGGAAAGTCAAGCCGCGCCCGCCTGAAGGCCGGTGAACGTGATGCCGTCATATCGTCCAATGCACAGGGCATGTGCAGGGCTTCTTCCCCGGAGGGCGTGGCCTGATTTCAGGCAGGGCCCTTGGGATATGCAGAAGCGTCCCTCCGACATGGGAGGGACGCCTTTGGGCTGCGTCAGCCTGCGGTGAACTGGGAGGGCGTTTGCCCGGTGTACTGGTGGAACACCTTGGTGAAGTAGCTGGAATCGTCATAGCCCACGCAGGCAGCCACGTCCCGCAGGAGCAGGTCGGGCTTTTCACGTAAAAGTTTCATGGCCGCCTCCATCCGGCAGCGGGTCAGATAAGCGTTGAAGGTGGTGTCGCTGTACTTGCGGAACAGGCGGCTCAGGTATGTCTGGGAGATGCCGATCTCATCGCAGACGCTCTGCATGCTCAGGGGCTGGGCGTAGTTTTCCTGCACATACTGCACGGCGTAGTCGTACAGCTCCTGGGTGGACAGCTTTCTGTCCCTGACGCTGCCGCTGTCAAACAGCATGGCGTACATGCCCGATACCAGGTCGCCATAGGAGGCGGCGCAGCGGATCATGTCGTTAAACTCACTCAGCGTTTCCTCCAGGCGGTTGCCCACGGGCTGATAGACCCCCGCCACCTGATGGATCAGCTGCCGCCCCATGTGCCACACCTGCCGCTGGGGCGTCTGCTCCCGTTCCCACACGGTGGCCAGGGAAACAAAGTAATCCTTGATCAGGCGGAATTTCCCGGTGCTGATGAAGAACGCCAGCTGCTTGAGGTCCGCCACGGGCAGGCGCAGATGATCCTCCGCCGCGGCCTCCCCCGTGTAGGGCAGGATCTGATGCTTGCCGATGACCGCTTTGCGGTGCAGCAGGGTCAGCGCCCATTCGATGAACGCGGGCAGCGCCTCCATATCCCGCACGGATGGGGTGTAGATGGCCGTCCAGGTGTTCAGGCTGCCCGGCTTGGTCATGTAGACGCTCAGGTGGGTCAGATACATGTCCATGGGGCCCTCCGGGGCAAACAGCACGCGCTCGTCATCGTCCCGGCCGCGCAGCACCTGGAAATACTCGTCCCGGGGCTGCACCAGGGCGCTGGCGCCCAGGCTCCGGGGCAGCGTCATGTCCAGGTTTCCCCAGCGGATCAGCGCGAAGCGGAAGCTCTTGCCGTGGTAGAGCTGCGCGGCGTTTCCGGCGGAATAGGGCTGCCCGCAGGCGAGGGCCGGTAGCACGGAGGCGGCCATGTCCGTATTCTCCGTATCCAGCTTTTTCTCCACGGCCCTGAGGATGTCCGTCATTTTGGTGATGCTCACGGGCTTGAGCAGATAGTCGTCCACCCCGGCCTGGATGGCGCCCTGGGCATATTCAAACTCGCCGTACCCGCTGATGATCACAATGTGGATATTGGGCTGCAGGGCGCGGGCGGCGCGGGCCAGCTCGATGCCGTTCATGCCGTGCATGCTGATATCCGTGATGAGCAGCTCCACGCTGTGCTTCTGCAGGTATTCCAGCCCCTGCTCCCCGCTGGCAGCGGTGCAGGCCACCTGGAATCCCTTGGCAAACTGCTCGATGATGCTGCGCACAAAGCGCAGGGCAGGCATTTCGTCATCCACAATCAGTACGCGGTACATGGGCTTCCCTCCGTTCCTTCCATTGGCAGTATAGCATATCGGCCTGGAAAATTCAGCACATTGCCGGATTTTCCAGGCCTGTGTGCCGGATTCTGCCAAGCGTGGCCGTGCGGCATGGTTTTCACCCGCCCGCGTCCGGATTGTGCTGCCGCGGCGCAGGCTGCCTGTGCTATGCTGACGTTGGATACCTGTCGGTATGCGATGATGCAGGGGGGATGCACCCATGAGGAAGCTGATCTGGATGGCGCTGCTGCTTTGGCTGCTGCCCCTGGCAGCCGGGGCGGAAACGCTGCGGGCTTCGCCAGAGGGGCTGTCGCTGACGGAGGCGCTGGCCCTGTGCGCGGACGGGGATGTGATCGAGCTGGCGGAGGGCGTTTACACAGAGCCCGGGGAAGCCTTCCCGCTGACGGTTGGCAGGCGTGTGACCATCCGGGCCGCCCGGGGGGCAAGCCCGGTCATTGACGCGCCAGCGTTCAAGGCTGCGCTGCGGGTGGAGGCGGAGGGCGTCGTGCTGCAGGGGCTGGACATCCGCTTCCGGCGCACGGGCATCTATGCCATCGGCAGCGACATGACGGTGGAGGACTGCTCCCTGTCCCTGGCCGACGAAGGGTGGCGAACCTCCTCCTGCGGCATGTGGTGCGGGGGCATTGAACGCATGACCCTGCGCGGCTGCGACTTCACCGGCTGCGGCGTATCCCTGGCAGGGCCGCCACTGAGCGGGAGCAGCAAGGGCAAGCCCGCGCTGACCGGCCTGTTTGAGGTGGGGGAGGAGGTGGCGTACTTTACCTCCCACACCATCGAGAACTGCACCGTGAACGGAAAGCCGCTGTTCTACGCCGTATCGCAGGACGCCGTGACCGTGCCGGAGAACGCGGGCCAGGTGATCTGCTGCGACTGCGACGAGGTTGTGGCCCGGGGTGTGGATGTATCCGACGGCTCCATGGGCATGGTGCTGGTGTACAACCGGCACATCACCCTCGAAGGCTGCCGGGCGGACCGCTGCGGCGTGTTCGGCATCTACGCGGCGAAATGCGATGGCGGAACGCTGACGGGCTGCATGGCGGAGGAAACCAACCACGGCCTGGACATCCGCGCCAGCCGGGCCATGCTGCTCAAGGAATGCACGGCGGCAAACTGCGACCAGGGGATGTTCTTCTCCATGGTGGAGGACAGCGCCATGGTGGACTGCCATGTCAGCGGCACGGGGCAGGGGTATTTCATGGCGGCGGGCAGGGGCAACACCCTGACAGGCTGCGTGGCCTCCGCCTGTGAAAACGGCTTCAGCCTGCAGAAGGAGGGTCCTGTGCTGATGAGCGGCTGCACCGCGGAGGGCTGCACGGTCTGCGGCGTGCGCCTGGACGCCACGCCCACGGCCTTTGCGCACAACACCCTGCGGAACAACTGGGTGGGCGTGATGGCCTACGGGGAGGCGTCCTTCGACCTGGTGGACAACCTGTTTGAAGACACCGGCTGCTGCGGGCTGTACCTGCGGGACATCGGCTTCAGCCGCATCAGCGGGAACCGCTTCACCGGCGGGGAGGGGTGCAGCGTGCAGGCGGTGGGGACGCTGGGCGGCAGCGTGTGGGTCGGGAACGAGGTTGCGCTGCCTGCGGATTTTTCCGGGGCAGCGGACGGCTTTTCCCTGACGGACTGACGCAGGTATTGGATTTTCCCAGCGGGTGTGTATGAAGTTCCTGCTTTTCCCGCCGGGAAAAATGGTAGGATAAAATTGCTCAAACGAACCAATCCGCTGATGAAAGGAGCAAGAGACATGAAGAAATGGATAAGGTTGCTTGCGGGCATTGCAGCCGTCATGCTGATGGCCGTTCCCGCGCTGGCGGAGGAAAACGCCCGTCCGGGCATCACCGCCCACAAGGCGGAGGGCGTTGTCATCGACGGCAGCCTGGAGGAGTGGAACCTGGACAGCCCCGCCGTGGTGGCGGACGCCACGCAGATCATCCGGGATGCGGTGTTCTGGCAGGGCCCCAACGACTGCTCCGCCACCTTCTACCTGGCCTGGGATGAGGAGAACCTGTACATGGCGGCCGATGTGACGGAGGATACGCCCCTGGGCGCCATCGAGATGCTGCCCGTGGACGGGGAGGACAACCTGATGCTGTTCATCTCCACCGACCCTACGGGTGATCCCGACCGGCAGGAGTACGGCACCAACGACTTCATGGTGTACTTCATCATGGACGAGGGCTACTGGGACACGGCGGTGGACCGCTCCATGGTACCCAAGGACAACCGTCAGCGCTATGTCTCCGCGGGCATGGACGGCGGTGAAAACGTGCTGGAGGGCTATGCCTGCGCCATTCAGATGACCGCCACGGGCTTCATCTGGGAGGCCGTGATTCCCTGGAGCTGCTTCGCCAACAACAAGATTCCGGTCTACACCCCCGCCGCGGGCGATACCCTGCTGTGCGACTTCGCCATCACGGACATCAGCTATCCCTGCCCCGGCACGGAGTACATTCCCCAGCTGGCCTGGACTGGCACCCAGAAGATCAGCGCCAACCCCAGCCTGTGGGGCACGGTGACCCTGGCAGACTGACCTATAAGGATAACGTTCTTCCAACGGGCCCGATGGCAGCATCGGGCCTTTTCATATTGAATCCTGAGCAGGAGAAAAAGGGATGCGAGGGAAGCGTGCGATCCTGCTTGCGGCATGGCCAGGCCTGGATGAGGTGCTGGTCAGACAATGACCGCATAACGGAGGCATGTACGGAGCAGCAGCAGGGAGCCATGCGCAGGATCGAATCTTCCTGCTCAGCGATCAGGAGGCGCTGAAGGAGCCGGAAAGGCCGGAAGACCGGTTATGCATCGCAACTGCTGTCCGAGGCGTCCGGGTGACTGGCGCGAACCGGCGGGTGCGCATGCCGCTTCTGGTACAATCGGGCTCTGTTTACGCTCTGTTCACAGGCTGTTCATGAACCTGCGCGATTTTTTCATCGGACGTTTGCTTTTTTCCTGTTTTTCACCCATGGAAGCGCGCTACAATCATGCCGTCGGAAACAGCTGGTATCCGGGCAGAGAGGAGGAGCACAAGTGGACTACCGGCATGAAATCAAGCACATCATTTCGCCGGGGGACGCCATGGCCATCCGCGCCAACCTGAGCGCTGTAGCCCGTCTGGATCCCCATGCGCAGAAGAACGGCTGCTATGCCATCCGCAGCCTGTACTTCGACGATCCCGCCGACACGGCCCTGCATGACAAGCTGGACGGCGTGAACGAGCGGCGGAAGTTCCGCATCCGCTACTACGATGACGATCTGTCCTTCATCATGCTGGAATGCAAGATGAAGCGGGACGGCGTGGGCTGCAAGCTGCAGGAGCGGCTGACCCTGGAGGAAACGCGGCGCATCCTGGCAGGGGACACGGCCTGGATGATGACCAGCAACCGTCCGCTGCTGGCCGCGCTGTATGTGGAGATGAAGGTGCGCCATCTCCTCCCAAAGACGGTGGTATCCTACCGGCGCGCACCCTACGTGTACGGCCCGGGCCATGTGCGGGTGACCATCGACTGGAGCATCCGGACGGGCCCGCCCAGGGCATTCCTGGACCCCGATGGCCTGACCCTGCCCACCCCGGACAATGTCATCCTGCTGGAGGTGAAGTGGGACGAATACCTGCCCGGCGTCATCCGCCAGGCCGCCGCGCTGAAAAGCCGAACGCCCACCGCCTACTCCAAATACGCGGCGTGCAGGGTGTACGGATAAATCAAAACTGACGACAGGAGAATGACAGCATGACCTTCAACGACATTTTCAAGTCCTCCTTCCTGGAAAACGTGACCGCCGTGTCCCTGCCGGACATGGCGCTGGCCCTGGCGCTGTCCTTCGCTCTGGGCATGTTCATTTACTTCGTGTACCGCAAAACCTACGCGGGGGTGATGTTCTCCCAGGCCTTCGGCGGCTCGCTGATAGCCATGACCATGATTACCACCATGGTGATCCTGGCCGTCACGTCCAACGTGGTGCTGTCCCTGGGCATGGTGGGCGCGCTGTCCATCGTGCGCTTCCGCACCGCCATCAAGGAGCCCATGGACATTGCCTTCCTGTTCTGGGCGATTGCGGGGGGCATTGTGCTGGCGGCGGGGATGATCCCCCTGGCGATCTTCGGCAGCGTGATCATCGGCGTGATCATGATCGTGTTCTGTAACCGCAGGTCCGTGCGCAAGCCGTACATCGCGGTAATCACCTGCGACAGCGCACAGACGGAGCATGCGGTGGCAGCGTATCTGAAGGATCATGCTGAAAAAACGGTGGTCAAGAGCAAGAGCGCCCAGAAGGGCAGCATCGAGCTGAGCTATGAGGTGACGCTGAAGCAGGACAACACCGATTTCATCACGGAGCTCGCCGAAATGGACGGTGTAAGCAGCGCGGTGCTGGTGAGCTACAACGGCGACTATATGGGGTGATCCCATGCTGAAAAC
>JBJEUJ010000045.1:0-19926 GCA_051883775.1 Aristaeellaceae bacterium
GTCCCCCCAGAAAAATTAGCTCTGCTAACACTCTGCTAATTTCACCCGGGGAAAACCGGGGTATTTTGGAGGGAAATGCGAACACTCAGAAACGTTAGAAATCCAGTAAAATAAGGCACTCCATGGGTGTCAAAGGGCCTCAAAGGCGAACGCTTTTTGGCACTCCTAAGCGGTAGGCCGTGGGTTCGAATCCCGCCGGGTGCGCATTCCTACACAGCCAGGAAACACAAGCATTTCCTGGCTTTTCTCATGTTCATTCTTGCCTTTTGACCCTTCATTTGACCCTTAAAACAGCAAATTGCCCCTGCATGTACGAACATGTACGAAAAGCCCCCGGCACATGCCGGGGGCTTTTTTTATGCCTTCGCCTGGTCGATGAACGCCTGCATACGCTTCGCGCTGTCCTGCTTCATCTTCTCGGTCACATGACCGTAGACGTCCAGGGTGAAGGCGGCGGTCGCATGGCCCAGGTTCTCGGAAACCGTCTTGATGTCGTCGCCGTTCTGCATAGGCAGCGTGGCGAAGGTGTGCCGCAGGTCGTGGAAGCGGGCGGCGGGGATGCCGATCCTCTTTGCGATGCGCTTCTTTCAATCCACACCCCTTGGAGGGTGACAAGTACGATGTCACTCTTTTATGTGCGAGGCACAGCCGCCTGCCGCAGGCCGGAGAACACATCCACGAACAGCAGCTCCTCATTGGGGGTGCCGCGGATGGCCTGAAGGAATGCGCTGATCTTCTCGCCCTCGATGGGGCGGATCTCGTGCTTCTCCACCCGGGGCAGCTTGCAGGCCTCGCATGGGTTCACGCGGATGTACTGCAGCTCCACCGCCTGGTCAAGAGCCTTGTGCATCACGCCGTGGAGGTTGCGCACGGACTTGGGCGACAGGCCGCTTTTCACCGCGTTGTTGTACATGCGCTGAATCATGGGTGCGGTGAGCTCGGACAGCTTCACGGCCCCCAGGGCGGGCTTGATCCGCACACGAATCTGGTACTCGTACTGGGAGGCGGTGGAGGCCTTCACGCTGCCCAGGTAGTCGGCATGCCAGGTGTCCAGCCAGGCGCCGACGGTGATCTTCGTGGGGTCGGTATAGATGCCCTGGTCGATCTCGTGGGTGATGGCGCGCATTTTCTGGGCCACCTCGGCCTTGGTCTTGCCGTAGACGGACTTCTGCACCTGCCTTCCGGTGCCGGGGTCGCGGCCCAGGGTGTAGCGGCCCTCCCACCTGCCGTCTGCCCGCTGGCGGATGCAGCCGTCGCCGTTGGCGCGCTTCTTGGGCATGGGGGTCACCTCCGTATCTGGTTCTTCTTATTCGATGTCCAGGTCGATCTGCTCGTCATCCGGGACGTCAATGGACAGGCTCTGGTGATACTGCTCGGCCAGCATGGTCCGCTGGAAGGGCGCGCTGGGGTCGATGCGGGCAACCAGCGCCTCCAGATCGTCCAGGGAGACATGGAAGAACTCCTTGCGCAGATTGACCTTGTTCACGCGCTGGGCGTTCAGCTCCTTGTGCAGGGCGTTCTCCAGCGCCACGGCGTCCTCGGAGAAGATGAAGCTGTGCACGTCGAAGGGGAACGGTACACTGGCGTCGCCCAGCTCGTTCACGCGCTCCTGGGGCTCCAGGCGGCGGGTCATGCCGATCTTGAACACATCATCGCCAAAGGAACCAAGATTGCTAATGATGTAAACCGTGCCGGCCTTGCCATTCTGCAGGTTGATGATCTGTTCCTTTTTATCGCTGACCGACCGCATCTGCTGTGTCAGCTCCGCCAGGCGGGCCTTCAGCTGCTCGATTTCCTGCTGCTCTGCGGAGACCTCCAGCAGCTGCTGAACGCGATTCATCTCCTGCTGATACTTCTTCTCCTCATTTTCAACCTGTTTGCGCTGGGCCTCCAGCTGCTTGCGCTCCTCTGCCTCCTGACGCATCTGCTCCCGCAGGGCGCGCTGCTCCTCCTTGGCCCGCTCACGCTGCACATAATACTCGTACTCAATCCTGACCGCTTCGATATACAGCGCCTCGATCTGGCCGATGAAGCGGTTCAAGGTACCAACGATGCTCTGGTTGCCCTCCGATGCAATGACGTAGTACCTGGACGTGATCGCCTTGACCTTCTCCACGGCGGCATCCATCTTGCCGAAGGACAGCTCGGTCAGGATCAGATTCATCTCAGCGTGCAGGGCCATGACCATCAGCTTGTAGATGGTGGCATTGGCCTTGGTGGTGTAGTGGGCCTGATAGGCCTCCGTGACCTCCACAATCTTCTTCTCATTCTGCCGGTACATGGCCCGAAGGGTTTTCATGGTCAGGCACTTGAGTTCCGGCTCCTGCCCCACAATCTCCGCCAGATCACAGGCGAACATGGGCATCATGGCAAGCCTGTCCGATGCAGGATCCATGAACGCATCCATGGCATACTGCATGCTTTTGTAGACGGCCTTGGCCTTGATGATGCGGTTTTCAGCGGTTTTCATCTTCTTTTCCGTCTGTTCGCATCCGGCCGTGAGCATGGCAAGGCGATCCTGCAGTTCTGCCAGGCGCGGTGTCAGCTCGGCCAGCTCGGCCTGCACCTGCTGTTCCCGTATCTCCAGCTGCCGCTGGGCTTCTGTCCGGGCAGCATCCATCGCTTCCGCCAGAAGGGCCTGCGCATTCATGGCGCGCTTCTCGATGGCCGCTGCGCGCAGCCTGGCTTCATTGTTGCGGATTTCAGCTTCTTCGGCATGCTTGCGCTGAATGTCGACCGCTGCGCAGGCAGGGCACAGACCCTGCTTGTTCACACGGAGAAACAGACCCTTTTTCCCGCACTCGGAACACCTGGCCATGAAGATCATCCTTTCTTTGGTAGATGGATAGATTTACTGCTTCCTGTGCGCCTGCAGGATGGTGAGCGCGTCCGAGCGGGCACGGTCGTCGGCAGCACGGTAGGCCTTCAGGTGGGCGTACTCCGCCTCCGTCAGGATCATGCGCAGCTTCTCCTGGGCCTCCTCGTAGTCCATGATTGTCACGTTGTCGTCATCGCGGAAGTCGTCCAAGGTCTTGCCAAGGGCATAGGCGATGGCCCGCAGCGTTTCCACCTGCGGATCCCTGGTGATGCCCGCGCTGATCTTCTTCACCGTGCTCACCGGTACGCCGGCCTTCTTCGCCAGCTCGTCAATGGACAGGCCCGCTTCCCGGCGATACAGGCTGATCTGGTCCTTCAGTTCCATGCTCGCGTCCTCCTTCTGCTTGACAGTTTACAATATGGAACCTGTCATGTCAAGCAGAAAAGTTCCGATTTTTGACCTGCAAATTCATTTTTCATGTTGACAAGTTCCATTTATGGTGCTATTATGCACTTGTAGGTTCCAAATTATGAACTGTCAGGAGGTGGAAACTTTGAACCAACAGCCCATGTACCCTGTGCTGGCCGGGAAGATGGCAGAGCGCGGCATCAAAAAGAGCACCGTTGCCGGTGCCCTGAAGTGTTCCATGCGCGCCTTCTACAACAAGATGAACGGCGTGACGGACTTTACCTGGTCGGAGGCGTGCATCCTGCAGCGGCGCTTCTTCCCGGACTGCTCCAAGGAGGAGCTGCTGCAGAGGAGGACGCCCATCGACCATGCCAACCAGTAAAGGAAAGGAGGTCCCCCCACATGCCCGACAAGGCCGTCTACACCGTTGCCGACGTGGCCCGGGAGCTGCGCATCAGCAAGCCCACCGCCTACGACATCGTCCACCGCCAGGACTTCCCCAAGATCATGGTGGGCCGGTGCATCCGCATCCCCAGGGAGGCGTTCCTGGACTGGCTCAACAAGGAGGCCAACCATGCGTACTGATGTTCGTGTTCTTGATGTGCCACGCCGTCCCTGGTGGGTGCGCTTGCTCTCCCGCATGGGCTGCCGGGTGGGCTGGCAACCCCTCTCTCTTTTTCGGCCATCACCGGGGACAGGCCCCGGCGCTGGCTACAGCGGCGCAACGCAAGCGTTGCATCCGCTTAGTCGGCCTGACGGCCTCCCTCCCGGCCGCGACCGCATCGACCCCTCTCTCCCCTATGGCCACTGGGCCGCCGGCTGGGAACGCCCGGCCATCCCCCCGACTTTTTCTTCAACAAAGCGCCCGCAGGCGGCTGGCACCACCGGCGGGCATGGGGCGAATCGTTTGGCAACAATTCGCTTTGATTTTACCACAAAAGGCGGTGAAACGCAATGACCGCCGCCGATTCCCCCATCCTGACCGCCGGGCTGGATCTGGCCCGGGACATCCCCCTGCTGCCCGTGGAGCGCATCCGGGAGGGCCTGTGCGACCGCTGCGGCGGCGACCCCGCCGTCTGCCTGGAACAGTGCCAGCGCATGTGCGCCTTCGGGCGGCGGTTCGTGGCCCTGTGCCGCGACAAGCCCCCGCGCCCTATCCCCCAGTGGCAGAAGAACATGGTCGAGGCCGCCATCGCCCGGGCGAAAACCTGCCAGCAGTACCTGAACGGCGGCTGCGACGAGGCCACCGCCATCAGCCTGGCAGGCTACAAATCGAAGTCCGGCTGGGCCACCGCCCGGAAGAAGTACGCACAGCACCTGGTGGGCCTTCCGCCCATGAAAGCAAAGGAGGTACCCCTGATGAACAGCACACCCAGCTCCGTCCGCGTCACCCAGGTCACCGGCAGAACCGCCATCTTCCAGCTGGAGGATGACGGCCGGCTGTCCATCCGCTCCCAGACCGTCAGCATGACCGGCAACCCCGGCATGGAACCACAGCTGCTCCGCTGCTTCCTGCGCGAGCTGCAGGAGGCCCTCGACATCCTCACGGCGGAGGAGGCGACCGTCCATGACCCCTGAGGTGTGGCGACTGCGCGGAGATGAGAACATGGCCATGCGGGCCATCGCGGCGGCACTGAACCTGTTCACGGACAGGAAGCTGATGGGCGCGCTGGAAAAACGCATGGACGCGGTGCCGCCCATGCGGCAGGAGCTGGAGGCCGTGACCCGCATGACGGAGGATCTGCTGTCCAACCTGTGCCTGACCGTCCCGCCGGAGCAGCGCACCGCCCTGGTGCGGAACCTGACCTGGCAGGAGATCACCGTGGGCGTTCGGGCAGCGGCCTCCGTGCCGGACTACTGCCTTCTCCGCCTGAATGACCTGCAGACCCTCACCGACTACGCCCTGCGGGCCGAGTGCTACCTGTGCGACAAGTCCGAGGGGCAAGCCCGGGCCTGTCCCCTGCGCGCCGCCCTGGACGGCTGCACCGTCCATACCCTGCCCCGCTACCGGGGCTGCAGCTACCGGGGCGCCTCGGTGGAGGAAGGAACGCCCTGGCCCCAACCACCACAGATCAACCATGAAGAAAGGAAGGAATCCCCATGAGTGACCCCATCCGCATCATGAGCCTGCAGCTGGAGAACGTCAAGCGCGTCCGGGCTGTGGCGCTGACCCCCACTCCCACCGGCCTGACCATCCTGGGCGGGCGCAACGGCCAGGGAAAAACGAGCGTATTGGACGCCATCGCCTGGGCCCTTGGCGGCGACCGTTACCGGCCCTCCGAGCCCCGGCGGGACGGCTCCGTGCTGCCCCCGGCCATCAGCGTGACGCTGTCCAACGGCCTGAAGGTGGAGCGCAAGGGCAAGTCCTCCGCGCTCACCGTCACCGACCCGGAAGGCCGCCGCTACGGCCAGACGCTGCTGAACGAGTTCGTGGGGCAGTTCGCCATCGACCTGCCGAGGTTCCTGCAGGCCTCCGATCGGGACAAGGCCGACGCCCTGCTGAAGATCATCGGCGTGCGGGATCAGCTCCGCGACCTGGAACGCCGGGAGCAGGACACCTACAACCGCCGCCACGCCTTAGGCCAGATCGCCGACCAGAAGGCGAAGTTCGCCCGGGAGATGCCCCTGTACGAGGGCGTGCCGGAGGAGCCCGTCTCCGCCTCCGACCTGATCCGCCAGCAGCAGGCCGTCCTGGCGAAGAACGCTGAAAACCAGATCATCCGGGAGCAGGCGGCCCTGTGGGAGGACAAGACCGCCAGGCAGCGGGAACGTGTCTCCGCCCTGGAGGAGCGTCTGGCGGAAGCCAGGGCGGCGCTGGCCGACTACGAGGACAAGCTGTCCATCGCCCAGCGGAACGCCCTCGACCTGCACGATGAATCCACCGCCGAGCTGGAAGCGAACATCCGTTCTGTGGAGGACATCAACCGCAAGGTGCGCGCCAACCTCGACCGGGAGAAGGCCCAGGAGGACGCGCAGGCGCTGTCCGATGAGTACAACAGCCTGACCGTGCAGCTGGACAATCTCCGGCAAACCAAGCGCGACCTGCTGAACGGCGCGAAGCTGCCCCTGCCCGGTCTCACCGTGGAGGGCGGGAAGCTGCTCTACCGGGGCCACGCCTGGGACGGCATGAGCAGCAGCGATCAGCTGATCGTGGGCACGGCCATCGCCCGGGCCTTGCAGCCGGCCTGCGGGTTCGTGCTGCTGGACCGGCTGGAGCAGCTGGATGAGGACACGCTGCATAGGTTCGGCCAGTGGCTGGAGGACAACGGCCTGCAAGCCATCGCCACGCGGGTGGGCACGGGCAGCGAGTGCACGGTGATCATCGAGGACGGGTGCATCGCCGGTGCTACGGAATCCGCGCCCGCCGCCAATGAGGGAGGGGCTTCAGCCCCGACTAACGAGAGCCAACGCTTGCCGTTGGCCGAGTGTAGCCAGCGCCGGGGCTCTGTCCCCGGTGATGGCCGAATCTGGAAGGAAGGTGAGTTCTGATGGAACTGATCACAGGCAGGAAGGACGCTGCCCTGAAGGTGGTGCTCTACGGGCCGGAGGGCATCGGCAAGAGCACCTTTGCCAGCATGTTCCCGCGCCCGGTGTTCGAGGACACCGAGGGCTCCACCGAGCGCATGGACGTGGTGCGCGCGCCCAGGGCCCGCAGCTTTGCGGAGCTGAAGCAGCACGCGCAGCACTTCATCCAGCACCCGGAGAAACTGGGCACCTACGTTGTTGATACCATGGACTGGGCGGAGCGGCTGGCCACGGAGGAGCTGCTGGCTTCCCGGCAGGTGCGTGGCATCGAGGATCTGGGCTACGGCAAGGGGTATGTGTATCTGGCAGAAGAAATGGGCCGGTACCTTGATCTGCTGACCGCGCTGAAGGATCGGGGCGTGAACATCGTGTTGAACTGTCACGCCATGATGCGCAAGTTCGAGCAGCCGGACGAGATGGGCGCGTATGACCGGTGGGAGCTGAAGCTGTCCAAGAAGGTGGCACCGCTGGTGAAGGAGTGGGCGGACATGCTGCTCTTCGCCAACTACAAGACCATCGTGGTGAACGTGGACGGCCAGGGCGCGACCAAGGGCAAGAACAAGGCCACCGGCGGCATGCGGGTGATGTACGCCAGCCATCACCCCTGCTGGGACGCGAAGAACCGCTTCGGCCTGCCGGACGAGATGCCCTTCGACTACGGGCAGATTGCCCATCTGGTGCGCGACCTGTCCGCAAGGCATGAGGAACAGTCCTCCTCCGCCGCGCCCGGGCCCTCTGTCCTGTCGGAGCTCATGAAGGCTGTGCCGCCCGTGCAGGAAGCCGCGCCGGGCATCCCGGAGGCCCTAACGTCGCTGATGGCGGCGAATGCCGTGCAGCCGGCGGAAATTCAGGCGGTGGTGGCCCGGAAGGGGTACTTCCCGGCGGACATGCCCATCGGGGATTATCCGGAGGACTTCGTCCGGGGGGTGCTGATTGCCGCCTGGCCGCAGGTGGAAGCCGCCGTGCTGGAAGCGCGGGCGGAGCCTGTTCCCTTCTGAGAAAGAGAGACGGACCTCATCCGACCTCGCTACGCTCGGCCACCTTCCCCAAAGGGGAAGGCTCACGCGGGCCCACCTTGCCTTCCCCTCTTGGGAAGGTGTCGCCCGCAGGCGACGGATGAGGTCACCCCACACATCAACCAACATGAAAGGAGACACAACATCATGGATCAGTACAACACGAACACCCCCGACCGCGAGCTGGACTGGGGCGACGAAATCAACCAGGACGCCCGGGAGATCATCCTCCTGCCCGAGGGCGATTACCCCTTCCAGGTGGTGAACCTCGAGAAGGCCCGCCACACCCCCCGGGAGGGCAGCAAGATTCCCCCCTGCAACAAGGCCATCCTGACCCTGCGCGTCACTGCCCCGGAGGGCCTGCAAACCGATCTTCGGCTGAACCTGTACCTGCACACCTCCCAGGAGTGGAAGCTGGGCGAGTTCTTCTGCGGCATCGGGCAGAAGCGCAAGGGCGAGCCCCTGCGCATGAACTGGGCGGCGGTGATCGGCTCCCGGGGCCGGTGCCACGTCAAGCAGCGGCCGTGGAAGGACACCATGGTCAACGAGATCGCGCGGATCCTCCCGGCGGAGGAAACGACCGCACCGGCGACCTGGCAGGGCGGGTATCAGCAGCCCCAGGTCTATCAGCAGCAGACCATGGTCTATCCCCAGGGCGGATATACGCCGGGCAAGTTCTGACGACCACCGGCGGGGCGGAGCGCATCAGGCCTCCGCCCCGCCTGCCATTGATACCAATGAAAGGTTGTGATTCGTTTGGCAATGACCCTTCGCCCTTACCAGGAGGAAGCCCGCCGGGCCGTGTGGGCCGAGTGGGACAAGGGCGTCAAAAACACGCTGCTGGTGCTGGTCACCGGCGGCGGAAAAACCATCATCTTCTCCAAGATCATCGAGGACTGCGTCCGCCGTGGGGAGCGCGTGCTGGTGCTGGCACACCGGGGCGAGCTGCTGGATCAGGCGGCGGACAAGTTAGCCAAATCCACGGGATTGCAGTGCGCGGTGGAGAAGGCCGAACAGAGCTGCCTGGGCAGCTTCCTGCGGGTGGTGGTGGGCTCGGTGCAGACACTGCAGCGGGAAGCCCGGCTGCAGCAGTTCCCGGCGGACTACTTTGACACCATCATCATCGACGAGGCCCACCATGCCCTGGCCGAGGGCTACCGGCGGGTGCTGGAGCATTTCCCGGCAGCCCGGGTGCTGGGCGTCACCGCCACCCCCGACCGGGGCGACATGAAGAACCTGGGTCAGGTGTTCGACTCCCTGGCCTACGAGTACACGCTGCCAAGGGCTGTGCAGGAGGGCTACCTGGCCCCGATCCGCGCGCTGACTGTGCCGCTGACCCTCGACATCAGCCAGGTGGGCATCCAGAACGGCGACTACAAGGCCGGGGAGATCGGCAGCGCGCTGGAGCCGTACCTGCGTCAAATTGCCGGGGTGATCGCGAAGGAATGCGCCGCCCGGCGGACGGTGATCTTCCTGCCCCTTGTGCGCACGGCGCAGAAGATGCGGGACATCCTGCGGGAGAAGGGCATGCGGGCCGACGAGGTGAACGGCAATTCCCCCGACCGCTCGGAGATCCTGAGCCGCTTCCAGCGTGGGGAAACCACCGTGCTGTGCAACGCCATGCTGCTCACCGAGGGGTGGGACTGCCCGCAGGTGGACTGCATCGTGGTGCTTCGGCCCACGAAGCAGCGGGGGCTCTACTGCCAGATGGTGGGCCGCGGCACCCGGCTGTATCCGGGGAAGGATCACCTGCTGCTCCTCGACTTCCTGTGGCACACGGAGCGTCACCAGCTGTGCCGCCCGGCGCATCTGGTGGCGAAGTCCCCGGAGGTGGCGGAGCGTATGGTGGAGACGGCGGAGGCCTCTGCCGGGTGCGGTGAAGCCGCCGACCTCCTGGCCGCCGAGGCTCAGGCCGAGAGCGACGTGGTGGCCCAGCGGGAGGCGGCCCTGGCGAAGCAGCTCAGCGAGATGCGCCGCCGCAAGCGCGCGCTGGTGGATCCGCTGCAGTTCGAGATGTCGATCGCGTCGGAGGACCTGGCGGGGTACGTGCCCACCTTCGGCTGGGAGTGCGAGCCCGCCAGCCAAAAGCAGCTGGAAACCCTCGAGCATCTGGGCATCTGCCCGGACGGCATCGAGAACGCGGGCAAGGCGTCGCTGCTTCTGTACAAGCTGAACCAGCGGCGGGCCATGGGGCTGACCACGCCCAAGCAGATCCGCTTTCTGGAGGGGCGTGGGTTCCGGCACGTGGGCCAGTGGCCCTTCGGCGAGGCGAAGCGGCTGATCGACCGGATCGCGGCGAACAACTGGCGGGTACCCTCCGGCATCGTGCCGGAGACGTACAGGCCGGAGGTGCAGGAAGGAGGGACTTTCCCGTGGTGAGGCTGAACGACGCGCAGCGGTCGCTGGTGGAGCAGAATCTGCCGCTGGTGGGGTTTGTGCTGCGCAGGCGCTTCCCGGGGCAGTTCACGGGGGCGGACCGGGAGGACGCGCTGCAGGAGGGCTTCATCGCCCTGTGCAAGGCGGCGGTGGGGTACAGGCCGGGGAGCATCGCCTTCAGCACCTACGCCTGCCGGTGCATTTATGTGGAGCTGCTCAAGTCCATCCGCCTGAGCCGCGCCGCCTGCCGCAACCCGGCCATGGAGGCCGCCTCCCTGGATGACGCGGACTTCCACTTCCAGCCGGAATCCCCTGTGCGGGTGGAGGACGCTGCGACGGTGCGGCTGCTGATGAAACGCATCGGCGATCTGCCCCCGATGGAGCGGTCGGCCATGCTGATGGCCATGGAGGGCCTGAGCCAGGACGCCATCGGCGCACGGCTGCACATGAGCCAGGCGACGGTATCGCGGATGCTGATGGGTATCCGGCGGCAGCTGCGGGAGGAGGTGGTGGCATGAGCGGGCAGCAGGACACGGAGCGCATCATCCATGACTTCCGCGTGAAGCAGCAGCAGGATTACCCCTTCAAGCGGCTGTACGCCGAGACCCGCGCCCGGGAGTTCTGGGAGCATCTGGCCATCAACGGCCAGGCCTATGTGGCGGTGGGCAGGCTGGACAGCATCACGCTGTTCCTGTTCCTGCGCTCCCTGGGGCTGGATGTGCCGGGTGTGTCGGTGTCCACGCTGGAGGACGCGAGCATCCAGCGGGTGCACAGGGCGCTGGGCATCCGGAACCTGCACCCCGCCATCCGCCCGGACGGCAGGCCCTGGACGAAGCCGGAGATCATCCGCACCTTCGGCTGGCCCATCATCTCCAAGGAGGTGGCGGGGAAGATCGACCTTCTGCAGCACCCGACGGCGGAGAACGCCACCGTGCGCCACGCCATCATTACCGGGGACACGGGGGCGCAGGGCGGATGGCGCACCGGCACCCGAATGCAGCTGAGCCACCGGTGGCTGCAGCTTTTCGGCGGCAGCGACCCGGAGGGCCGGAGCCTGGGCTACCGGGCCGCGCCCTTCCCGGTGTCGGACAAGTGCTGCTATTACCTCAAGGAGAAGCCCTGCAGCGACTACGCCCGCGATACGGGCCGCGCCCCCTACATGGGCCTGATGGCCTCGGAGGGCGGACGGCGCGCCAAGGCCCTGATGCTCCACGGCTGCAACTACATCAGCCCCGGCACCCGGCGCAGCTGCCCCTTCGCCATCTTCCACCGCAGCGACCTGCTCCGCCTGACCCTCGAGATGGACGCCTGGTACCACGCCCACTGGAAGGAGTTCTCCGGCGTGCATCTGCCCACCATCGTGCCGGCCATCTACGGGGAGATCGCAGAGCATGGCGGCGAGCTGACCACCACCGGCGCGACCCGCACGGGCTGCAGCGTGTGCTGCTTCGGGCTGCACATGGAGAAGCGGCCCCACCGCTTCGACCAGCTGTACCGGCGCAACCCCAAGGAGTGGCGGTTCTGGATGATCGACATGGGGCTGGGCGAAGTGCTGGACTACATCGGCGTGCCATGGCAGCCGCAGGTGAGCCTGTTCGACCTGATGAAGGAGGACGATGCGCCATGACCTACCATCAGTTCCTGGAATCGAAGATGGTCATTGCCAGGCAGAGCGGCTTCCGCGTATCGCCGGAGGAGGTTCATCCCGCGCTGAAGCCCCATCAGCGGGATGCGGTCATATGGGCGGTGCAGGGCGGCAAGAGGGCGCTGTTCGAGTCCTTCGGCCTGGGCAAGACCGTGCAGCAGCTGGAGTTCTGCCGCCTGGTGACGGCGCATGAGGGCGGGCAGGCGTTGATCGTGTGTCCCCTGGGTGTGAAGCAGGAGTTCATCCGGGACGCATCTCAGGTGCTTGGATGGTCACAGCCGCCCGTCTACGTGCGCAGCATGGCGGAGATCCGCCAGACTGTCTCGCCGGTACTCATTACCAACTACGAGCGCGTTCGGGACGGGGACATCGACCCGGGCTACTTCACCGCCACCTCCCTGGACGAGGCAAGCGTGCTGCGCTCCTTCGGCAGCAAGACCTATCAGACCTTCCTGGAAAAGTTCCGAACCGTGCCCTACAAGCTGGTCTGCACCGCCACGCCCAGCCCCAACCGCTACAAGGAGCTGATCCACTACGCGGGCTACCTGGACGTGATGGACACGGGACAGGCGCTGACGCGGTTTTTCCAGCGGGACTCCACCAAGGCCAATCACCTGACCCTCTACCCCCACAAGGAGGATGAGTTCTGGCTGTGGGTCAGCACCTGGGCGCTGTGCATTCAGCGGCCCAGCGACCTGGGCTACGACGACACAGGCTACGACCTGCCGCCCCTGGAGGTGCGCTATCACGAGCTGCCGGTGGAGGGAGATGCGGGCACGGAGAAGGACGGTCAGATGCGTCTGCTGCGGGATGCGGCCCTGAGCCTGCGCGACGCCGCACGGGAGAAGCGCGAGAGCATCCCCGCCCGGGTGGCCATGGCCAAGGCCATCGTGGACAGCGACCCGGGCAGCCACTTCATCCTCTGGCACGACCTGGAGGACGAGCGGCGGGCCATTCATCAGGCGATGCCCGAGGCGGTGGAGATCTACGGCAGCCAGGACATCGACACACGGGAGAAGCGCATCATCGACTTTGCCGATGGCCTCTACCGGCTCCTGGCCACCAAGAAGGAGATCTCCGGCAGCGGCTGCAACTTTCAGCGGCACTGCCACCGGGCCATCTTTGTGGGCATCGACTATGAGTTCAACGACTTCATCCAGGCCATCTACCGCATCTACCGCTTCCTGCAGACGGAGAAGTGCATCATCGACATCATCTACATGGAATCGGAGCGGGAGATTCTCAAGGCCCTGCAGGCGAAGTGGCATCAGCACAACGCCATGCAGGATAAGCTGGCGGGCCTGATCCGTCAATTCGGCCTGCGCAGCATGGACGCGATCATGCATCGCATGGAAAGGAGCATCGGTGTGGAGCGCATGGAGGTAACGGGCCGCCACTTCCGGGCGGCGCTGAACGACACCATTGAGGAAACCGCCAGGATGGCCCCCTCAAGCGTAGACCTGATCGTCACCAGCATCCCCTTTTCCAACCACTACGAGTACACCCCCAGCTACAACGACCTGGGCCACAACGAGGACACGGAGCGCTTCTTCCAGCAGATGGACTATCTGGCGCCATCCCTTCTGAAGGTACTCAAGCCAGGGCGCATCTTCGCCTGCCACGTGAAGGACCGGGTGCTGTTCGGCAGTCAGACAGGCGCCGGAATGCCCACCATTGAGCCCTTCCACGCACTGACCATTGCCCACTATATGGAGCACGGATTCCAGTACATGGGCATGATCACCGTGGTAACGGACGTGGTGCGGGAGAACAACCAGACCTACCGCCTGGGATGGACGGAGCAGTGCAAGGACGGCACCAAGATGGGCGTAGGATGCCCGGAATACATCCTGCTGTTCCGCAAGCTGCCCACCAGCAGGGAGAAGGCCTACGCGGATATCCCCGTTGTGAAGGCCAAGGAGGACTACACCCGTGCCAGGTGGCAGATAGACGCACACGCCTACTGGCGATCCTCCGGGGACAGGCTGGTCACCCGGGCGGAAATCGAGCGCGCGCCGGTGGACAGGCTGCAGACGCTCTACCGCCGCTTCAGCCGGGAGCATGTGTACAACTATCAGCAGCACCTCGCCCTGGCCAATCAGCTGGATCGGGACGGACGTCTGCCCGCCACCTTCATGGTGGTGGCCCCTGGCAGCTGGGACGATACCGTCTGGGACGACATCAGCCGCATGAGAACCCTGAACAGCGAGCAGGTGCGCGGCGGGCGGCAGATGCACCTGTGCCCCCTGCAGATAGACATTGTGGACAGGCTGATCACCCGCTACTCCAACCCGGGCGAAACCGTCTATGACCCCTTCGGCGGGCTGATGACCGTGCCGGTGGAGGCGGTGAAGCTGGGACGCGATGGCATCGGCACAGAGCTGAACCCGGATTACTTCCGCGACGGCGTCGGCTACCTGAAGGAAGCAGACGCGAAACGTGACATTCCCACCCTGTTTGACCTGATTGACGCAAAGGAGGACACCAACCATGATGATGCATAACCCTAACCCCATCCCCCGCGTGCCCGTCCCGGCCACCTGCTACATCGCCGGGAAAATGGCTGGCCTCCCCGACAAGGGCCGCCGGATGTTCCACCAGGCGGAGGAGGTGCTGCAGGAGCTGGGCTGGCAGGTGCTGAACCCCGCCCGGCTTCCGGATGGCCTGCCCGATGACCGCTACATGCCGATCTGTCTGGCCATGCTCTCCGCCGCGGACACGGTGATGCTGCTCCCCGGCTGGGAGACATCCCGGGGCGCGCGGCTGGAGGCGCAGTACGCGGTGTATCAGCACATGCCGGTGGTGGTGGTGGAGAGCCTGATCCCCTTCCGGGCCGCGCCCCTGCGCAGCATGGTGTGGTACTGACGGGGAGGCGGATGCAGCATGAAAGCCAATCAGCTGTACCCGGCTGTCATTACACTGAACAGGCCGGAAACCATCTTTTCCGACGAGGATCTGCTCAGGTTGATCCAGGACGCCATGGGCGCGGAAACCGCAGAATTGCTGCGGGAACGCCTGAGGCAGACCACCATCTGGAACAAGGAGCTCCGGAAAACCATCTCCCATATGCAACTCATCATTCACGATCTTGAAAATGATGTCACCGAGCTGGAGGACATGACCTTATGACCTATTACCACTACCGTGATCTGCTCCCCCACATCGACCCTGCCCGCTGCCCCTACGACGCCTGGCTGGACGTGGGCTTCGCCATCCACCACGAGGGCGGCTCCTGGCAGGAGTGGGACGAATGGTCCCGCCGGGATCCCGCCCGCTACCACGAGGGCGAATGCCAGCGCAAGTTCCGCTCCTTCGGCCGCAGCGGCGCAAGCCCCGTCACCCTCGGCACCCTGGTGGCCATTGCCCGGTCGCAGGGCTGGGAGCCTGAACGCTCCGGCCACGAGCTGGGCTGGGACGATACCATCACCGCCGACCTGCAGGTGGTGGATCCCGGCAGCGTGGAGCCCCGCGAGATCCGCGAGCCCGCCGAATGGAACCCACGCCAGCAGCTGATCCGCTACCTGGAGGCCCTCTTCGACGCCACGGACAAGGTGTCCTACGTCACCCGGGTATGGGAGAAGGACGGCGACTTCCTCCCCAGCAAGGGCGCCTCCGACCGCACCGCCGGAGAGCTGATCCAGCAGCTGAACCGCTGCCAGGACATCACCGACGTGATCGGCACCGTGAACGAGGACGCGGGCGCATGGATCCGCTTCAACCCCATGGACGGCCGGGATGTTCGCAACGACAACGTCACCGCCTGGAACTACGCCCTGGTGGAGTCCGACAGCCAGGACATTGAGCGGCAGTACGCGTTGCTCACCGAGCTGAAGCTGCCCATCCGCATGCTGGTGCACTCCGGCGGCAAGAGCCTCCACGCCATCGTGCACATCGACGCGGGCAGCTATGACGAATACCGCCAGCGGGTGGACTATCTCTACGCGGTATGCGAGCGCAACGGCCTCGCCGTCGACAAGAAGAACCGCAACCCCTCCCGGCTCTCCCGGATGCCGGGCGTGACCCGCAAGGGCCGCAGGCAGTACATCGTCGCGGAAAGCCTGGGCTTCGACTCCTTCGATGAATGGAAAGCGTGGGTGGAATCCGTCAATGACGATTTACCCGAGTTCGAGTCCTTCAGCAGCTTCTACGACAACCTGCCGCCGCTCTCCGGCACGCTGATCGAGGGTCTGCTGCGTCAGGGGCACAAGATGCTCATCACCGGGCCCAGCAAGGCAGGCAAGTCCTTCGCGCTGATCCAGCTGACCATCGCCATCGCGGAGGGGCTAAGCTGGATGGGGATGCCCTGCCTGAAGGGCAAGGTGCTGTACGTGAACCTGGAGCTTGACCGGGCCAGCTGCCTGCACCGCTTCCGGGAGGTGTACGACGCCATGGGCGTGCGGCCCACGGGGCTACAGAACATCAGCATCTGGAACCTGCGCGGCAAGTCCCTGCCCATGGACAAATTAGCGCCCCGGATGATCCGCCGGGCCCGGAAGGAGGGCTACCTGGCGGTGATCATCGACCCGATCTACAAGATCCTCACCGGCGATGAGAATTCCGCCGAGCAGATGAGCCAGTTCTGCAACCAGTTCGACAAGGTCTGCACGGAGCTGGGCACGGCGGTGATCTACTGCCACCATCACTCCAAGGGCGCGCAGGGCGGCAAGCGCTCGCAGGATCGGGCCAGCGGCAGCGGCGTGTTCGCCCGGGATCCGGACGCGATCCTGGACATGATCCAGCTGGAGCTGACCGACAGTGCGCGGCAGTTCCTGAAGGACAACGCGGCCCGTGAAGCCATGGCGCGGGTGCTGGACGAAGTAAAGCCCCTCTGGCGGGAGGCCGTCAGCCCGGACGACCAGTGCAGCCGCCTGCGCATGGAGCTGTACGCGGGACAGGTCCTGCACGGGGAAGCCTTCGCCCGGCTGCGGGAGGCGGTCACTCAGGCGCAAGCGGCGGCCATGAAGGTGACGGCCTGGCGGCTGGAATCCACGCTGCGGGAGTTCGCGCCGATGGCTCCGCTGAACGTGTGGTTCGACTATCCCCTCCACCGGGCGGATGACACCGGCGTGCTTAGCGACATGGATGCCGAGGCAGCCGCGCCGCCCTGGCAGAAGGGCGCCAAGGCGCGGAAGAAATCCGCAGCGTCGAAGGCGAAGGAAAGCGCCGCCCGCTTCACCGAGGCCGTGGAGAACGCCGCCATGGGCAAGCCGCCCACGCTGAAGGAGCTGGCGGAGTACCTGGGCATCGCGGAAAGGACGTGCCGGACGCAGATGAACAAGTACGGCTATGAACTCGATGCCCGGACAAAGCTGGTGGTCACGAAAAGTGCCGAAACCTGAAAAATCAGGTGCAGGCCAAAGTGTGCCGCCACCTTCAAAACAAGGTAGCGGCAAAGTGTTGCCGCCACCACTATATACTACGTATATAGGTACAGGTGCACGTATGTCATCCGGGGAGAAGGGGAAAGGCTCACAGAGCTGCCTTTCCCCCCTTCCACCGGACAACATGACCCCCTTCCCCCCAAAAGAAAAAGGAGGGGACGGACCTCATCCGTCACGGCTATCGCCGCGACACCTTCCACAAAGGGGTGACCTCATCCGTCGCCTGCTGGCGACACCTTCCCCAAAGGGGAAGGCAAGGAGGGCCCCGTGAGCCTTCCCCTCTGGGGAAGGTGGCCGAGCGCAGCGAGGTCGGATGAGGTCGCCTCTCCACCCCACCAACACGAAAGGAGCATCCGTATGCAGTTCTTCCTTCCCGGCCCGCCGCCCACCGTCACCGACCAGACCCGCGCCCTGGGCGTGAACAAACGCACCGGCAAGCCCTACGTCTACCAGACCGACCAGCTGCGCCAGGCCCGGGCCGCCCTCCGGGACGGCCTGACCCCCCACGCGCCGGAGCATCCGCTGCGTGGCCCGGTGCGGCTGATGGTCAAGTGGTGCTTCCCGGTGCCGCGCACCGGCGGGCATCATTCCGGCGAATATAAACCGACCCGCCCCGACACCGACAACCTGCAAAAGGCCATCAAGGACGAAATGACCCGCCTGCGCTTCTGGCGGGACGACGCCCAGGTGGCCAGCGAGATCGCCGAGAAGTTCTGGTCGGACGTGCCGGGGATCTTCATCCGCGTGGAGGAGTTGACCGCCAATGACGCAGGTGCATGAGCCGCCGGGCATTCCCTGCCTGGATCTGTGGCCCCCGGGAACGCTGACACCGCCGAAGCTGGCAGCCTACCGGGCGCTGATGGACGCCGGGGACATCCGCATCCGAAAGGTGGTCTACCATCGGCCCGGGGGCTACACCACGGTGGACTACCTGTCCCGGCTGCCCCACGCCTGGACGCTCCAGCAGCTGAAGGAGGCGACGCCCCCATGAATGACGACGCGGCATTTCTGGCCCTGTACCGGGCGAAGCGGCAGGAATGGCAGCTTGTGCGCAGCCAGGCGGAGAGGCTGTCCATCGGCGGCGGGCCCGGCGGCCTGACAGGCATTCGGACGGACTGTCCTCGCTCCACCAACGATCCCGTAGCGGCGCGGCTGCAGCTGCTGGACGGCCTGGAGGAAGAGGCCAACCGGCTGGCGGCGGAGCTGGCCCCCCTGGACAGGCGTTTTGCGGACATCGCGGGACACTATCCCGAGGGCTCGCGGGAGCAGCTCATCCTGCAGCTGTACTACCGCCTGGGGCAGCCGGACGCGGTCTGTGCAGGGTTCCTGGGCCTATCGGTGCGGCACGCCTGCAGGCTGCGGCATCGGATGCTGGCGGAGATCGGGTAAAAAAGCACATCCAGTGAATACTGATTGCATTGCATGTCCAACGGGGATGTGCTATCATGGCATCATCCACAGCTGGGGCCGGAGGGGTACTCCGGCTCCTTTCATTTGCGCCTTCAGGAAGGAGGCTATACCCATCGCCAAGGGCAAATACGAATACTGGCTGACCCCGGACGGCCTTCTCCTGCTGGGGGCCTGGGCGCGGGACGGCCTGACGCTGGAGCAGATCGCAGAGAAATGCGGCTGCACCCGGGAGACCCTCCGCCAGTGGCGCAACACCTATCCTGCCATATCTGCCGCCCTAAAGAAAAACGCCGACATCGTGGACACGGAGGTCGAGAACGCGCTGTACAAGCGTGCAGTCGGCTACACCTACAACGAGGTGACCCGCGAAAGCGTGAAGAACCGGGAAACCGGCGAGGAATCGCTGCAGGTGACCAAGGTGGTGACCAAGCAGGTCATCCCAGACACCACCGCCCAGATCTTCTGGCTGAAGAACCGCCGCCCTGACCGCTGGCGCAACCGTCCCGAGGGTGACACAGAACAGGAGGACATCGAGGCCACCAGGGCGGAGGTGTACGGCGACCATGGCCCGTAAGCTGACCAGGCAATATCATCCGGTGTTCAGCGGGAAGCACCTGCGTTACATCCGGGCCTGCCGCACCAACATGTACAACATTGCGGAAGGCGCCATCCGCGCCGGCAAGACCGTGGACAACGTTTTCGCCTTCTGCACGGAGCTGGAGGACACCCCCGACCGGCTGCACCTGGCCAGCGCATCCACCGTGGCCACGGCCAAGCTGAACCTGATCGACTGCAACGGCATGGGCATGGAAGCTATCTTCCGGGGCCGCTGCCGCTGGGGCAAATACAAGGGCAACGACTGCCTGCGCGTGCAGACGCGCACCGGCATGAAGATCGTGATCTTCGCCGGAGCGGGAAAAGCGGACAGCTACAAGCGGATCCGCGGCAACAGCTACGGCATGTGGATCGCGACGGAGATCAACCTCCACCATGATTCCTTCATCCGCGAGGCCTTCAACCGCACAGCCGCCGCCCGATTGCGCAAGTTCTTCTGGGATCTGAACCCGTCCTCGCCCAGGGCGGCCATTTACACCGACTACATCGACAACTATCGCGACAAGCACAGAAGCGGCCAGCTGCCCGGCGGCTGCAACTACGAGCGCTTCACCCTCGCGGACAACGCAGCCATCACGCCCCAGCGCGTGGAGGAAATCCGCGCCCAGTACACCCCCGGCACAGTCTGGTACCGCCGGGACATCGAGGGCGAACGCTGCGCCGTGGAGGGCGTGATTTACCAGGAATACGCGGGCCGGGAGGAACCGTTCCTGTGGCATGGCGATTTGCCGC
>JBJEUJ010000046.1:0-3695 GCA_051883775.1 Aristaeellaceae bacterium
AGAAGGTGATGGCGATGGTGCGGTTCAGGTCGATGCCCATCAGCCGCGCCGCGTCGTAGCTCTTGGCCACGGCCCGCATGGCCAGGCCCGTGCGGGTGCGTTTGATGAGGAACAGCAGCATCAGCAGAAGCACCGCCGTGATGGCCGGCACCAGAATGCCCAGCCGCTGCATCTTCACCCCGCCCAGGTCGATGACCTCGGTGAACAGGGGCACGTCCGGGAAGGTCAGGGGACGGCCGCCGAAGATCACGGTGGCCAGGTTCTGCAGGAAGTAGCTCACGCCGATGGCGGAGATCAGCACGGAGATGCGCGGCGCGTCCCGCAGGGGACGGTAGGCCAGCCGCTCGGACAATACGCCCAGGAGCGCGGTAATCAGGATGGTGATGGGGAAGCCGATATACCAGGGCAGCATGAACAGCCCGATGCCATAAAAGACGATGTACATGGCCATCATGAAGATTTCGCCGTGGGCAAAGTTGATCAGCCGCAGCACGCCGTAGACCATGGTGTAGCCGATGGCCAGCAGCGCATACAGGCTGCCCACGCACAGCGCGTTGGCCAGCTGCTGCAGGAATACGCCCATGTCAGTCCCTCCTTTGGTGAATAAATCAGCGTAAGCCGTCCGGGAGGGTTGGCTCCCGGACGGCTGCGGTGGTTTCAGGGCTCAGGGGACGGACCGGCTCAGGGCTCGATCATCGCCAGGAACTCGGAGGTGCCGTCGCCGTTGACCTTCTTGAACACCACGGGACGGATGGCGTCGTGGTTCTCGTCCAGGGTGATGGCGCCCGCCGCGCCCACAAAGCCGGAGGTGGCGAACAGCGCCTCCCGCACGGCCTCTGCGTCGGTGGTGCCGGCAGTCTCGATGGCGTTGCGCATGGTCAGGTAGCAGTCGAAGGCCATGACCGTGGGGGCCGCAGGAGCCTTGCCGTACTTGGCCTGGTAGGCGTCCAGGAACTGGGTGGTCAGCTCGGTGGCGGGCTGGGCCGCATCATAGAAGGTGGTGAAGATCACGCCGTCCACCTTCTCGCCCGCGATCTGGTACAGCTCGGGCGCATCCAGAGTGTCGCCGCCGAAGATGGGGCCGGTGTAGCCCAGCTCACGGGCCTGCTTGATGATCAGCGCGGCGGAGGGCGCGTAGCCCACGGAGGTGAAGATCACGTCGGGGTTCTTGGACAGGGCCTCGGTCAGCAGGGTGGTGAAGTCCTGGTCGGTGTTGACGAAGTTGCCCTTGCTGGAGACGGCGTAGCCCTCATGGGTGGCCAGCTCCTGCTCGAAGTAGTTCACCAGGCCCACCGCGTACTCGGACTCGATCTCCTGGATGATGGCGACGTTCTTGTACTCATTCTCCACGGCGAAGCGGGCCAGCATGGTGCCCTGGAAGGGATCAATGAAGCAGATGCGGGCGTACCAGTCGCTCAGCAGGGTGACGGTGGGGTTGGTGGAGGTGGCGGTCAGGGCGGGAATCTCCGCCTCGGCGAACACGTCGGAGCCCGCCAGCGTCAGGCCGGAGGAATAGGAGCCCAGCACGGCCACCACGCCCGCGTCCACCAGGGACTGGGCCGCCATGGAGGCCTCCACCTTGTCGGACTTGCTGTCGGCCTTCACCAGCTCAATCTTCTTGCCCAGCACCTCGGGGTACATTTCCAGCGCCAGCTCGAAGCCTTCCACTTCCATCGCGCCGCCGCCGGCATAGGAGCCGGTCAGGGGCTCAAAGATACCGATCTTGATAACGTCCTCCGCCAGCGCCACGCCGGACAGAAGCATGCACACCGTCAGCAGCAGAGCAAATACCTTCTTCATAACCTGTATCCTCCCTCTCCAAACAGGACGCGGAATCACGTCCCGGAATAACAAAGGGGAGCATGGAATCTGCCATGCTCTCCTTTGAGTAGCCTTATTATACTGGAATCAGGGAAGAAGTCAAGGAAAAAACAGGAGAAATACATATCAAATGCAGAAAAAGTGCATAAAAATACATTTTCCCCAAAGCGGTCACCGCTTCAGCCGCCGGTTCATGGCCCTGACGCGGGCGCGGACGGAAAGGTAATTCCCCGCCCAGATGCAGGCGTAAAGCAGCAGGAAGTACAGGAAGTACGCCGCGCAGCCTGCCCATGTATGCGGAAACCAGTACATAAGCCAGGCGATGGGCAGCGCGGACAGGCTGGACACGGCAAAGTGAAGGAGCGTCTGCTTCAGCAGGCTCCATTTTTCCACCTGCCAGATGCAGGAGGCGGCGGCCCAGCATGCGCCGTAGAGCATCACGGCCAGGGTTTGCAGGATATAGGCGGTCAGCTCGCCGCCCGCCTGCAGGGCCAGCAGGGGCGGCACGGGCAGCACCTCGCCCTCGCCCATGCACAGGGAAATGCCGATCATCACCATCTGCCCGATGGCCAGACCGGCCAGCGCGCCGATGATGCCGCGCGCAAGCAGCTGCTTCTTCATGCTCATGATCCTTCCTCCCTTCACAGGCCCAGGGCCTGGCGGATCTGCTTGATGTATCTGCGGGAAACATAGGTGACCACGCCGCCGGTCAGGGCCACGCAGATGGTGCCCGTCAGCTTCAGGTCAAAGCCCCGGCAGTGGCGGAGGCTGATGATCTCGCTGTTGCTGATGCGCACAAAGACCGCGCCGTCCAGCATCCCCTCCAGCTCGCACAGCCGGTGGTGGAGGGTGTAGGTTCCCTGGGGCGTATCGGCCAGCACCTTCCCTGCCTGGGCGTAGATGCGGATGATCTGCGCCGGATCCAGGGGAACAGCCTGCCCGTCCCGGAAGCCCATGAGGAAGGCGGGGGGCGAATCGGTCAGCCGGCGAATCAGTCCGGCGACCTCCCCGGTCATCTGCGCGGCCCGGATGAGGACACAGGGCTCGGCGCAGGCGGGATCCTGCTGAAACTCGACCTTCATGATGCGCGCCTCCTTTACGGACAAAAGCATACCGCATGCAGCAGCAAAAGAAAAGCCCCCGGCGACAGGTGGTCGTCAGGGGCGGACAGATGGTCGGAATTCAGGCGTTGCGGGGGTCGCTGGAGCGCTTCTTCTTCGCGTCCGGGTCGATGAACTCGATCTCCAGCCGCTGGAAGTCCACGGCTTCCATGAAGGCGTCGGGCAGGAAGCGGGTCTGGCCGAAGTCATCCCACTCGCGCTGATTTTTATCCAGCCACAGGGGCCGGGCGATGTCCAGCTTGTGGCAGGCCTCGGACAGGGCGTCCATGGGATCGTCCCGCTGGCAGGGCTCCACGACCTGACGGTCGATGCGGTGGTGGCGGATGGTGCGTACCCAAAGGGCGGTTGCCATGGCTGGTACCTCCTGGTTGTTCGGTGGGGTCATCATAGCACGATTGCCCGGAAGATGCAAGGGGGCAGGGGGATTTCGTCTCCCCGTGCCGGAATAGACAAGCCGCATGCCTCCATCCCTGCTGCATGGCCGGAGGGGCTGAGGCAGCCTCCGTCGGCCTCCGCAGGGGAGCCCCGCCCGAGCTCAACCAACCAAGGAATCCTTCCCCGGAGGGGAAGGTGTCACGGCAGCTGCCGTGACGGATAGGGGGAGCCCCCATGCTCCGCGTCGCGCCTCGCCCGTTGCGAGGCGTGACCCCCGCAAGCGCGGCGCGCCCTCCGCGCGCCGTGCCTCCGCGCAAGCCTGATCCCCCGAATGAGAGTCCAGAGAGCCGAAGGCTCTTTGGCGAGGGTCTGGGGCGA
>JBJEUJ010000047.1:0-3685 GCA_051883775.1 Aristaeellaceae bacterium
CGCCATCACCACCCTGGAGTACAACTCCCTGGCCTACAGCGTTGTGACCCAGTGGAAGGAAGGCTACAACTTCTACGCCATGGACGGCTCCGACTTCGCCTTTGAGGGCGACACCGCGCCTCTGGCCTACATCCTGGACCTGCTGACCACCCTGATGAACGAGGGCTGCATCGGCGACTACGGCATCCAGAACGAGATCGGCACCAACGTCGAGGCTGACTGGATCGCCTATGGCGACGCTGCCATGATGATGCTCTCCTCCAACCAGTTCCAGGCCCTGAGCAACGTGGCCTCCGAGAACGGCATCACCCTGAAGCTGTGCACCATCCCCCGCGTGCATGCTGACGGCCAGAGCGGCATGGTCGTCCGTTCCTCCCAGGAGATGAGCATCTACTCCGGCTCCGAGAAGAAGGACATCGCTGCCAACTTCCTGAACTTCTTCGTCAACAGCATCGAGGCCAACAAGATCCTGAACTGCGAGCGCGGCGTGTCCATCAACAGCGACGTGCTGGCCGCTCTGAAGGCTGATCCCGAGCTGTCCACCGACGTGACCGCCGAGATCTACACCCTGATCGACCTGGTTGGCTCCTTCCCGGACGCTGCCAACTCCAGCCCCGCCGAGCCCACCGCCAACGAGGAAATCTCCAACGTGCTGAAGAGCACCTATTTCCAGGGCATGGCTCAGGGCAACTTCGCCAGCGCGCAGGAAGCGGCCGATCAGTTCTGGGCTGAGGCTCAGGAAATCTGGAACCGCTACGAGACCGCTGAGTAATTTCCCGGGTTAACACCCCTGCGCCCTGAAACCAGCTTTCAGGGCGCATTTTTCAAAACGGTGGAAAGGAGTGTTTCCCTTTATGCAGTCGGCTCAAAAGAAAAAAACGTCGCTGTCTGCGATCATGAACAACGATAACGTCGTTGGGTATATCTTCGCGGCGCCGTTTCTCATCGGCTTCTTTTGCCTGACGCTGGTGCCCATGGGCCTGTCGCTGTTCTATTCCTTCTGCAACTACAAGATCGGCGCGGCGCCTGCCTTCATCGGCCTGAAAAACTACCTGGACCTGATGCACGACAGCAAGTTCGGCAACTCCCTGCTGGTGACCATCCAGTACGTGGTCATCGGCGTGCCGCTGAAGCTGATCTTCGCGCTGTTCGTGGCCATGCTGCTGACCAAGCCCACCAAGCTCCAGGGCTTCTACCGCGCGGTGTACTACATCCCCTCGCTGATCGGCGGCTCCGTGGCGGTGGCGCTGGTGTGGAAGCAGCTCTTCGGCAGCCGCGGCCCCATCGTGCTGGCCATCAAGTCCCTGGGCGCAACGGGCTTCAGCTTCTTCGGCAGCTCCACCTGGGCGTTTGTGCCGCTGGTTTTGTGCAACGCATGGCAGTTCGGCTCCTCCATGCTGATCTTCGCCTCCGGCCTCAAGCAGATCCCCAAGGACTACTACGAGGCAGCGGAGATCGACGGCGCCAGCAGCGTCAAGCGGTTCTTCAGCATCACGCTGCCCTGCCTGTCGCCCATCATTCTGTTCAACCTGATCATGCAGCTGATTTCCGGCTTCATGACCTTCACCCAGGCGCAGATCATCACCCAGGGCGGCCCCAACTACGCCACCAACTACATTGCCCTGAACATCTTCCAGGAGGGCTTCGCCTACTCCCACATGGGCTATGCCTGCGCGCAGAGCTGGGTCATGCTGCTGATCATGGCGGCCATCACGGGGATCATCTTCAAGACGTCCGACAACTGGGCGTTCTACGAAAGCTAAGGGGGCGGGCGCATGAGAACGAGACGTATTGTCAGGACCACGATCTATCATGTGTTTGTCGTCCTCTTCGGGCTGCTGATGATCTACCCCGTCATCTGGATGATTCTCAGCTCCTTCAAGCTCAAGAGCGAAATCCTCGGCCCCCAGGCCTCCTTCTGGCCCACGACATGGGTGTTTGAGAACTATCCCAACGGCTGGAACGGCGCGGGCATCTACACCTTCGGCACCTACTTCAAGAACTCCATGATCATCTCCGGCCTGGGCACCATCGGCACGGTGCTGTCCTCGGCCATGGTGTCCTACGCCCTGGCCCGCATCGACTTCAAGGGCCGCAAGCTGTGGTTCACCTGCATGATCATGACCATGCTGCTGCCCGGCCAGGTGCTGATGATCCCCCAGTACATCATCTGGAACAACCTGGGCCTGATCGGCACCTTTGTGCCGCTGATCCTGCCCAAGTTCCTGGGCTGGCCCTTCTTCATCTACATGATGATGCAGTTCATCCGCGGCCTGCCCAAGGAGCTGGACGAGGCGGCCATGATCGACGGCTGCAGCAAGTACCGCATCTTTACCCGCGTGGTGCTGCCGCTGCTGGGCCCCTCCATCATCACCACCATCGTCATTTCCTTCTACTGGATCTGGGACGACTACATGGGCCCCCTGCTCTATCTGACCAAGCCGGCGCTATACACGGTGTCCCTGGGCATCAAGAACTTCGCCGACGCGCAGGGCACCAACTTTGGCCCCATGTTCGCCATGTCAACCCTGTCCCTGATTCCCGTATTCCTGCTCTTCCTGTTCTTCAACCGTTATCTGATGGACGGCGTGACAGCGGGCAGCGTGAAGGGCTAACATGCACAAGGGGAGTCGGAATGTTCTGGCTCCCCTTTTTTTCAGGAAAGCAAGCAAAACAGGAGGTGCGTTGGGGCCATGGAGCATCATGTGCTGACGCTGGACACCCCCGGCACGGCATTCCACGAGAGCATGCTGCTGGGCAACGGCTGGATGGGTCAGGCGGTGCATGGCCAGGTGGAGCAGGAGACGCTGGAGCTGAGCCACATCGCCTTTTACTCCGGCTGCCCGGACGAGGATCAGGCGGATCCTGCCGCACCGGAGGCCTTCCGCCTGGCGCGGGCGGCGGCGCAGCGGGGCGACTATCCCGAGGCGGACCGGCAGGTGGAGCGCTTCATGGGCCGGAAGGAGCAGTACGGCACGTCCCTGCCGGTGGGTACGCTGACCATCAGACAGACGCTGGGGCCATGGCGGGATTACCGCCGCAGCCTGAACATGGACGAGGGCGTCATGCGCCTGTCCGTGACCCACGCGGGCGGCACCCAGCGGCGGGAATGCTTCTGCTCCCACCCGGATCAGGCGTTCCTCCTGCGGGTGACGGACGACGCCCCCATGACCGTGCGCATTGCCCTGGGGGAGGGCGCGGCGATGGCTTCTCCCTGGCAGGGCGGGCTGCTGCTGGACGCCTGGGCCCATGAGAACCGCCACAGCGATGGCCAATGCGGCACGCATCTGCTGGGGTACATCACGGTGGACGCCGGGGACGGCGAGGCTGTCTGCGATGGCGACGGGCTGGTGATTCGCGGCAGCCATGACTGGCTTCTGCGGCTGACCATGGAATCCGACTTCATCCTGGATGAGCGTGCGCCCCGCCTGCTGGAGGCCGTCTGGGTGGAGCGCACCAAGGCACGGCTGACAGGCCGGTGCAGCCTGGAGGAGTACGACGCGCTGCTGATGCGGCACAGGCTGGACTTCTCAGCGAAGATGAACGCCGCGCAGGTGCGGCTCTCCGGCGGGGAGTCGGCAGCGTATGCGGAAGCCATGTTTGCCTTCGGCCGGTACCTGACCGTCAGCGGGGCCCGGGAGGACGCGCCGCTGCCCATGTCCCTGCAGGGGGTGTGGAACGACAA
>JBJEUJ010000048.1:0-3681 GCA_051883775.1 Aristaeellaceae bacterium
CCCTGGCAGGGAATCATCCCCCGCAATGCCAATCCATGCATCCATGGAATAATCCCATTCCTTCATCCGTTCAATGTACGGAGAACAATCGCCCCAAAGGAGGCCTGTTCATGAAACGATTCCTGCGCCTGCTCTGCGCCCTGCTGTGCCTTGCGCTGCTGCCCCTCCCCGCCCTGGGCGAGGACAGCGCGCCCAGAGTCCGCGTGCTGCTGCGCCGCCTCAACCTCACCGACCGCGCCGACCTCATCCTGGACGGCGTGTATACCGCCGCCACCGACGGCGCGGCCATCATGGCCTTCCCCAAGAGCAGCCAGGTCACCGTGCAGATTCGCGGCGGACAGCTGTACCTTTTCTATGAGGGCATGAGCCTGCAGGTGGGCAATCACATCCGCTTCATCCGCAATGCCTCGGACAGCCCCGGCATGGAGGGCCTCCGCTTCAGCGAGGGCGGCAACCTCTACCCCGGCGATTTGAAGCTGTCCATCGAGGGCGGGCTGCTGCAGCCCATCCTCACCCTGTCCGTGGAGGATTACCTGCAGGGCGTTGTCCCCTATGAGATGAGCAACAGCTTCCCCCTGGAGGCCCTCAAGGCCCAGGCCGTCTGCGCCCGGACCTACGCCCTGTCCAGGGTGAACACATCCGCCGCCTATGACCTGGTGGACACCACCAACGACCAGGTGTTCCGGGGCGTGAATACCGCCAACGCCAACGCCATCCGCGCCGTGAAGGAAACCGCAGGCGTGGTGGGCACCTACAAGGGTCAGCTTGCCACCTGCTTTTACAGCGCCTCCAACGGCGGACAGACGGAGCTGGTGGAGCATGTCTGGAGCGGCGGGGGCGATTACGGCTACTACGCCATGACCGACGACCCCTACGACCTGGAGAACCCCGAGAGCGTTGTCCGCCGGGCGAAAATCCCCAAGTCGGGCAGCCTGTCCGACGCCTTCACCGACCTGCTGGCTGATGCCATCGCTGATGATATGCAATCTCGCGGCTTTGGCAGCGGCGGGGACTGCCTGCGGGTGGATTCCGTCACCGCCATGAGCCTGGGCTCCCCCCGCTTCGACGAGCCCAGCCGCCTGATGACCCGGCTGACCCTGACCTTCACCTGGTCAGGGCGGAAGGTGCTCACAACCCCCGAGCCCGTGACCACCGCTGAGGACAGTGAAATCTCCCTGTTCGCCACGGATACGCCTGTCCCTGTTGTGACCCCCGCACCCACCGGCGACGCGGTCACCCCGACCCCCACGCTTGAACCCTCCCCCATCCCGGCCCCGACCCCTGTATACAGCGCGTATGAGGCCGTGGCGGAGGCTGCCACCGTGACCATCGAGCTGTTCCCTCAGGGCATCCGCGCGCTGAACCTGTCCATCTATGGTGCGGACAACGAAATCATCACCCTCACCGAGACAGACACCCACTTCGTCCTGGAGGCCCGCCGCTACGGCCATGGCGTAGGCATGAGCCAGCGGGGCGCCCAGTGGATGGCCGGCAAGTACGGCAAGCTGTTCCACGAGATCCTGGCCTTCTATTATCCCGGCATGACCCTCATGCGCGTGCAGGCCGGGGATCCCGTGCTGCCCACCGCCCGGCCGGAGCTGGCCAACTCCCCCGCGCCGCCCGCCACGCCCACACCCCGGCCCACCCTCATGCCCGTCACCACCACCGATCCGCTGCCCGAGGGCGCGTACCTGGCCAGCGTGGAGGGCATCGACGACGACAGCAGCCTGAACCTGCGCGCCGAGCCCAATACCGCATCGGAGGTCATCATGCGGCTGTACAAGCACCAGCAGCTCATCGTGCTGGAAACCTGCGAGGATCCCGCCTGGGTCAGGGTGAAAACCGACGCGGTGGAGGGCTATGTGATGGTCAGCTTCCTGAGCCCGGTGGAATAACGCAACTTGTTACAAATCTAACAATTTTTCCGCTTGCCCTTGACAGCCGCTGGCCCAGGCCGTACACTGTGGTTAGACATCTGTCGAACCCCCCATGCAACGGAGGCGGCCTATGCGCACGGCAACGGTTTTCAACTTCCTGGTGGAGGCAACGCTGATCGGCAGCGCGCTGATTGTGCTGACGCTTGTGCTTCGCGCGCCCGCCCGGCGGAGGGTGGGCTGCAGGCTGCTGATGCTGCTGTGGGCGCTGGCGGCGCTGCGGCTGCTGCTGCCCATCGCCCTGCCCAATCCGGTGATGAACTGGCTCAAGCCCTTCTACTCCCAGGATGCGGGCATCCGCCCTATGGCGGATCAGGTGCGGGTGCGGGTGGGTGACGCGGCCCACGACCTGTATTACAAGGTGCTGGGAGACGCCCCCGCCACGCCGCTGCGCTCGCTTTTGTGGCGCGTGGTGTACGCCACCCGCAACGGGCGGCTGTCCCGGATCGCGCTGGCGGTGTACCTGACGGGTGCGGGGCTGTGCGGGCTGTGGATGCTTGCCCAGCACGGGCTGTTCCTGTGGCAGATCCGGCGGCGGCCGCAGCGGCGGCTGACGGCGGAGGAGCAGGCGGCGCTGGCCTCGCTGTGCCGCAGGCATGGCGTGAAGCATCCGCCCCGGGTGCGGGTCATCGAGGGGCTGCCGGGCAGCAGCTCCTTCGACGTGCTGCGGCCGGTGATGATCCTGCCCGCCGGGGCGGACGAGGCGGACCTGTCCGCCATGCTGGAGCGGGAGCTCTGCCACATCCGCCGCCATGACGCGCTCTGGGGCGTGGTGCGCAGCCTGTGCTGCGTGGTGCACTGGTTCAATCCCATCGTGTGGGTGGGGGCGTACTGCGTCCGGGCGGACATGTGCCTGGCCACGGACGAATACGCCCTGCGCGGCGCGGACGAGACCGCCCGCCAGGCCTACGCCCGTCCCCTCATCCACACCGCCGATACCCGCCGCGCCCAGCCCGCCATCACCCTGGCCGCCACCCCCATGACCCTGCGGGACCGGCAGCTGACGCTGCGCATCCGCGAGATTCTCCATCCCGTGCAGCCGGCGCGGGGCTGGCGCATCGCCTTCGCCCTGTGCTGCGCGGTGACGCTGATGGCCATGTTCGCCACGGCGGAGCAGTCCTCCCTGGCCAACCTGCCCACGCTGGTATCACCCCCGCTGCGCCAGCAGGCTGTGACCCTGGACACCCCCGAGGCTGCCGAGGCCTACGCCCGGGCATTCCTGAGCCTGGAGGGGGTGGACGCGGCGGAGACCTTCCTGAGTCCGACGCTCACCAAGGATGAAGCCGGCTGGACGGCCGTCTGGTACGCCCCCGGTGCGGCGCTGGAGAGCCAGCTGTCCTTCACCGAGGCGGGAGCGCTCGTCAGCTACATGGACGGCAGCATGCTTCCCGGGGAGCTGCAGCCCCTGCCCGTGCCCGTCACCACCCAGAGCGGCGAAGGGCAGCAGTGGTGCGCATTCCTGTCCGCCTTCATCCAGACCCATCTGCCGGAATTGTGGGACACCTTCGACGTGATGGACATCGTGGCCTCCGGCCGGCGGGACGGGGAGCAGTTTCTGACCATCGCCCTCCTGGGGGAGCAGGAATGGCAGGCCGTGGTGATGATTTCCCCCGCAGGGCGGCTGATCTCTCTTTTGCCGGTGGTGGGATGAATTCGCAGCGAAAATCCTTCCGGCGGTTGACAACCCATCCATTTCATGGTACGATCAAAGCAATCGAAATAAGTGGTGGAGTCTGTCATCATGTGC
>JBJEUJ010000049.1:0-19740 GCA_051883775.1 Aristaeellaceae bacterium
CAGCTGGCTGATGTACTGCGGGTTCAGATGAAACTGCTCGGCCAGCACGGACAGGCTGACCTCCTCCGCCAGGTGCTCCTGCAGGTACCGGGTCAGGCCGGTGATGGTACGCTCATCCTGCTTCTCCGTTTCCGCCGCAGCCGACATCCGCCGCTCGAACAGGGAGATCTTCAGCCTGTCGATGCACACGCCGAACTCCTCGTAATTCACGGGCTTGAGGATGTAGTCCGTGATTTGCAGCCGCAGCGCCTCCCGGCAGTAGGAGAAATCGTCGTAGCCGGACACGATCACAAAGGCGGCGCCCGGGTGCTTGATGCGGCTGAGCTGGATCACCTTCAGCCCGTTCATGATGGGGATGTTGATGTCCATGATGACAATATCCGGGCGCAGGGCGTCGATTTGGGTCAGCGCCTCCATGCCGTCGGCAGCCTCGCCCACCACCTCGCAGTCGTGGGCCTGCCAGTCGAACAGCCGCTTGAAGCCCTCCCGGATCATGATCTCGTCATCCACCAGCAGCACGCGCAGTTTCTTCATCGTCCTTCCTCCTTCATGGGCAAAAGCAGCTGCGCCGTCACGCCGCCCGCCTCGTTCTCCGTGTAGGACAGGCCGTATTCCCGCCCGCAGAGGAGCTTGATACGCTTCTGCACGTTCAGGATGCCGATGCTGTTGCCCTCCAGCCGGGCTGGCTGCCGGGCGTAGGTGCGCAGCATCCGGTCGATGGCGGCCTTCTTTCCCTCCGCAAAGCCGCTGCCGGTATCGCTGACCAGGATCTCCAGCTGCCCCGCCGGGGTTTTCCGGGCCGTGATGCGCACCTCGCCCCGGTAGCCCCTGTTCTTCAGGCCGTGGAGCAGGCTGTTCTCCACCAGCGGCTGCAGGATGAAGTTGGGCACCAGCGCGCCGCCCAGATCGGGGTCGATGTCATATTCGCACGCCAGCTCCGGATAGCGGTAGCACATCAGCTCCATGTACGCCTCCAGCAGCTCCATCTCATCGTCCAGGGTGACCATGGTTCTGTCCACCTTCACGCTCAGGCGGAAGAAGTCCACCAGATGCATCAGCAGTTCAGCCACCTTTTTGTCGCCGTTGAGCTGAGCCTGGATGCGGATGGTGTCCAGGGTGTTGTAGAGGAAGTGGGGATTCACCTGGCTTTTCAGGTAGAGCATGGACATCTTCTGCTCCGTCAGCTCGGCGCGGAGGATGTCGGGGTTTTCCAGCGTCAGGTAGAAGGACAGGGTCATCAGCGTGATGCCCATGCCGCTGATGAGCCAGGTGTGGCGCAGCCCCTGCAGGGCGCAGACCGTCACCTCGATGAGCAGCGCGAAGCCGATGACGCGCTTCCTCTTGGCGTCAATCTGCCGCCGGTTGACCGCCAGCAGCCCCGCGCACAGCAGCAGATAGAACGCCACGCCCCCGTAGGGCACCAGCATGTAGGGCCCGGAGGAATAGTTGCCCTCCGGGGTGACGGTGTAGGTGATGGGCAGCAGGAAATTGCCCAGCTCCGCCGCAGCCAGGAAGATCTTCGCCGGTATGTCCAGCCGCCGGGGCTTGCCCGTCTCATCCTCCACCAGCATGGCGATGTACTGGTAGAACAGGTAGATCACCAGCACCATGCTGCCCAGGAACAGCCGGTGCACGGCGTCGTTGAGCAGCCGCGGCACGGTATCCAGATGATTCACCGTAAAGACGGTGACGCCGTCCAGCGCCAGATGCGCCAGCGCCATGACCAGCAGCACCGCAAAGGTTCTGTGCAGCGGCGTGCGCTCCTTGTCCGCCGTGAAATACATGAAGGCCACCAGGGCCAGCACCAGAAACAGCGCAATCTCCATCCGCAGCATGGCCGTCCCCTCCCTTGACGCCTATTGTAATGCCTTCGGCCCCTGCTGGACAAGTACCTTCCGCACAAGAATATGTCCCCTGCCCGGACAAACGCGCTCAGTCCCCATCGTCATGATCCTGGTCGCGGCGCTTCTTCCGGATGGACGTGCCGATGGCCAGGCCGATCAGCATGCCCAGGCACATGCCAAGGCCGGTGTTGTTGCCCAGGGATGTGCCGATGGCCGTGCCGAAGCACAGGCCCAGGCTCATGCCCTCCGTGCCGTAATGCTCCGCCCGCTCCTGCCCGTCATCCTTCTTCCTGCCCGCGCCCCTGACGCAGAGCACCGCCAGCGCCAGCCCTACCGCAACCCACGGCAGCGCCGCCCGAAGAAAATCAAAGACTGCTTCCATCCTCCTGACACTCCTTCACCCAATATCTTCCGTTCTCATAGCCCAGCATGCAGGCGTGCGTGTCACCCCAGGCCGAGGGCAGCGTCAGGCTGTCCAGGGTTTGGGTCGCGCCGCCTCTGTCCGCCACGCTGACGGTGACCGTCAGCCTGTCCAGCGCCGCCTGCTCCGCCTCGTCCCGCGTCAGGGCGAAGGCGTAGGCTCCTGCCGCCAGGGCTTTCCCGCCGCCGGCCACCTCAACCGCCGTGGAGGCGATGGTTTTCCCCGGCTCCCACCAGCTGACCGTCAGCACGGCGATCTGATCCTCCACCGTGTTCATCAGCCGCAGGGTCACCCGGTCCCCGGGAGCGGCGGTCCGATCCCTCCCGCAGGCGTATAGGATGGCGCAGCAGGCCAGCAGGAGACAGACGACCAGGGCTCTTCTCAGCATGGCCGGTCACCCCCGGACGGGCACGGCGTGAATTTGCCCATGCGGCAGCGCACATTGGCGCACCCGGTGTGCTTCACGCCCAGCAGCCGGTCCATCTCCGCCGCCACGGAGGCGTAGCTGCCCCCGGTGTGATGCACCAGGATATAATCGGCCTCGCGGATTTTCCCGGCGGCCTGCCGGCAGAACGCCCGCACAGGGGAGGCCAGGGAAAACACCCAGACGGGGGTGCAGATGGTCACATGGTCATAGGCGGCCAGATCCAGCGTGACCATCTCAACAGGCATGGCCCAGCGGTGCATGGCAAACCGTCCGCACCACCAGAAGCCCGCCGTACCCTCGGTGCGCTCCTTGGCCCTGATCTCATACACCTGCGCGCCGGTGCGCCCGGCCGCCTCATAGGCCACCCTCCGCACATAGCCCATGCGGGAGAAGTAAACCACCAGCCGGGAGCCGTTGGTTCCATCGGGCGGAGCGTCCGTCTGCGCCGCCTGGAAGGCCTCCTGCCTGCAGAACACCCACGTCATGAAGCCGGTGACAGCCTGGCACAGGCCGAAAATGAAGTAGCTGGTGGACATGACATTCAGTGGGAAAATCAAAAACTGAATGCAGATCCACAGCATGAGCGTAACGCCGAACGCCCCGCCCAGCACCACGCCGGTTTTTTCCCTCCGCACAAGCAGCGCCGCCGCCGTCAGGTTGGTCAGCCCGTTCACCACCAGCAGCGCAAAGCCCGGGAACAGGAAATCCTGATACAGGTACTCCGCCAGCGGCAGCACCTGAAAATACGGCAGCATGGCGTCCATGCCCATGGCCTGCCCTGTGGGATCCAGCAGCATGCCGCTGGCCCCGGCCACCGCCCCGATGCCAATAAACAGCGTCCAGAACAGCAGCCACCGCCCGGCTGTCTGCGACCTGGCGGGCCTTGCTCTGCGCGCCTGTACGCCTGCTTCCTTCATGGATTGCATCCCCCTTTGTGCTGATCCCGCCGCCATGCCCTCCCCGCAGGGACGAGGGCTCCGGGCCTGATCGCGCCTCCATTGTACAGGAAGCAGGGCCGCGCTGATAGGGGGCTTTTGCAGCTGAATGTGTCCGTTTTATAGGGATTCGCCTCCCCCGCCCGTCGCCCTCTCCCCTCTGCGCCTCCCCTCTTATACAATATTTTACTATATTGCCATCCATTGTTTTACTTAATCTTATACCTATATTTTTGTAAAACTATTGACATATGGAAAATCAGGGTTATAATTGACCTGTAAAGACATTTTCACCGTTCCTTACGTCATACCTGTCCTGAAGGAGACGCTCATGAATGCGAAGGTAAAGCTGTCCGACATCGCCAAGCGGGAAAACGTATCGCCCAGCACCGTCAGCAACGCGCTGAACGGCGGCAAGGGCATGAACGAGGAGACTTACCTGCGCATCATCCGGGCCGCCCAGGAAATGGGCTATGTCCGGAAAAAGAAGAACGCCGCCACCGGGCAGTTTGTCCATCTGGTGATCCTGAAGCGGTACCATGACATTCCGGACAACGCCCCTGTGTACACCGAGATGATCCAGACCATCAGCAGGGAATGCAAGAAGAACGATCTGCAGCTGATGATCAGCTACCTGTTCCTCTCCGACGAGCTGAAGCTGAGCGAGGACATCCGGATGATCAACGAGGAAAAATGCCGCGGCATCATCCTGCTGGCGTCGGAATGGAATACCCGCAATATCAACCGCTTCGCCCCGGCGGTATCCCCCATCGTGGTGCTCAACCACAACCTGGTTTATTCCCACTTTCACTGCGTCACGATCAACTACTGCCAGGCAGGCTACATGGGCACCATGAAGCTGCTGGAGGCCGGGCACCGCTCCATCGGGCACATCACCGTCAGCATCGTGATGGACAACACCATCGAGCAGTACCAGGGCTATACCTGGGCGCTGCGGGAGTACGGGATGACGCCGGACCAGGCCCACGTGATCCATGCGCTGCCCGGCGTTGAGCAGACCTACCGGGCCGTCCGGCAATACCTGGAGGAATGCACCTCGCCCCTCCCCACCGCCTTCTACGCGGCGGATGACGAGATGGCGGCGGGCGCGGTGCGCGCCTTCCACGAGGCCGGCTACCGCATCCCCGAGGACATCTCCATCGTGGGAACCAACGACCTGAACCAGACCTGCTATGCCATTGACGCGCCGCTGTCCACGGTGCATGTCGATCTGGACGCCCTGGCCAAGTCGGCCTTTGACTGGATCCTGTCCCCCCGGAAGGGCAAGGGTATCAAGCAGCTGCACGACGTCTGCTTTGTCGAGCGCGCAAGCATCTGTCCCCCGACGCATGCAAAGGAGTAAGGGAATATGGAGGCAAAGAATCAGCTCAGCCAAAGAAATGATACGCTGCACAGGGTTGCCATCCGCTTCCGGCGGAACTGGCAGATCTATCTCTTTATCCTGCCGGCCATGGTGTATTTCATTGTCTTTCACTATTTCCCCATGTATGGCATCCAGATCGCCTTCCGTGACTACCGGCTGACGGAGGGCATCACCGGAGGCAACTGGGTGGGGCTGAAATACTTCCAGAAGTTCTTTTCGTCCTACTACTGCTCACGTCTGATCACCAACACGCTGCTGCTCAACGTGCTGGGCCTGTTCCTGGGCTTTCCCTTCCCGATTGTGATGGCCCTGCTGCTCAACAGGCTGTCCACCCGCTTCAAGAAATTCACGCAGACCGTGATCTACATTCCCCACTTCATTTCCACCGTGGTGCTGGCCGGCATGATCTACATCATGTTCGGCACCAACGGCATTGCCAACAAGCTGGTCACGGCCCTGGGCGGAGATCCGATCCTGTTCATGGCGGAGGCCTCCTGGTTCAGGCCAATCTACATCGGCTCCGCCATCTGGCAGGGGTCGGGCTGGGGCACCATCCTGTACATCGCCGCCCTGACCAGCGTGGACCCGGAAATCTACGAGGCCGCCACCATCGACGGCGCCTCCCTGCTGCAGAAGATCCGCCACATTGATATACCCACCGTCATCCCCATCGCCACGATGATGCTGATCCTGAACATGGGCAGCCTCCTGGGCGGCGACACGCAGAAGGTGCTGCTGCTGCAAACCGCCGGCAACAAGGCCGTCTCCGACATCATCGGCGTGTATGTGTACAACATGGGCCTGACGCAGGGTCAGTTCTCCTACACCGCCGCCATCGGCCTGTTCCAGAACCTGATTGGCTGCATCATGGTGCTGACGGTGAACACCATCGCCAAAAAAGCAGGACAGGTCAGCATGTTCTGAGAGAGGAGAATCCGGATGAGCACGAAGCATCAGACCGACGCCCTCCCGGTGAAAAGGCACATCGCCCAGACCCGGCAGGACCGCATTTTCAACATCGTCAACGTCGCGATCTGGATTGTGATCCTCGCGATTGTGATCTATCCGCTGTACTTTATCGTCATCAGCTCCATCTCCGATCCCAACGCCGTCATGCAGGGCAAGGTCACCATCCTGCCTGTGGACATCTCGCTGATCGGCTACTCCGCCATCCTGAAATACACGCGCATCTGGAACGGCTATCTGTGGTCGCTGATCTACACCGTGACGGGCACGGCCATCAGCGTGCTGCTGACCATGATGCTCGCCTATGGCCTGACGCGGGACTTTCCGGGCAAGTTCCTTGTGAACTCGCTGATTATCTTCACCATGTTCTTCTCCGGCGGCATGATCCCCAGCTTCCTGGTGATGCGCGATCTGGGCCTGTACAACACGCCGCTGATTATGGTTCTCACCGGCCTTGTCTCCGTGTGGAACACCATGATTGCCCGCACCTTCCTGCAGACGTCGCTGCCCGACGGCCTGTATGAGGCCGCGCAGCTGGACGGCGCGGATCACGTACAGTATTTTGTGCGGATTGTGCTGCCCCTGTCCAGCACGATCATCGCCGTCCTGACGGTGTATTACGCCGTGGCCCGCTGGAACGATTACTTCACCGCGCTGATTTACCTCAAGGATACCCGCTTCTGGCCGCTGCAGACCGTCCTGAAGCAGATTCTGGCCACGCTGACCGTCAGCGCGTCGGATTACGCCGAAATGTTCCAGGACAGCCTGGCGGATGCGGTGGAAGCCACCCGCATCGCCAACTCCGTCAAGTACTGCGCCATTGTGATCTCCACCGTGCCGGTGGTCGTCATGTACGTTGTGCTGCAGGACTACTTTGTCAAGGGCGTCATGATCGGCTCCCTGAAGGGATGATCCTTACGGCGCCATGCCGTAAAAAATAAAGGAGGTACTTCCATGAAACCCGGCAAACGTTTACTGGCACTGTGCCTGGCGCTGCTGCTGCTGGCAGTCACGCCCTGCGCGCTGGCCCATGAGGAGGGCAAGGAGCTCCCCAGGCTCACGGAGGAAACGCAGACCCTGAAGGTCATGCTGTATGTCCGCGACATCGACAACTACGTGCCCGAAACGCTCTGGTCCGTGCAGCACCTGGAGGAGATGACCAATGTTCACATTGAATATCAGGTCGTCGCCAACGCCAACTGGACCAATCAGCTGAACCTGATGTACGCCTCCTCCCCCGACGAGTATCCGGACATCGTTGTGGGCGGCACCGTCGATGCGGAGATGTACGGCGTGGATCAGCATGTGTACATTCCCCTCAACGACCTGATTGACCAGTACATGCCCAACTACAAGGCGCTGCTGGAAGCCTATCCCGACACCTGCAAGAGCCTGGTGGCCTCCGACGGCAACTATTACGCCGTTGGCCGTCTGGCCGATGGCAACGCCCCCGTGGCCGGCGATTTCCTGACCATCAACCAGACCTGGCTGAACGAGCTGGGCCTGCCCATGCCCACCTCCCTGGATGAGCTGACCCAGACCCTGCAGGTCTTCAAGGCTGCGCATCCTGACGTATATCCCTACACCTCCATCTTCACCGAGATGGTCAACTGCATGGCGCAGCTGTGGGGCATCCCGCAGACCGGCGGCCTGTACTACTCCATCAGCGATGAGGGCGAGGTGTACCTCAACGCGCAGCAGCCGGGCTATCGCGGCATGGTGGAATACCTCCACAGCTGGTACGAGCTGGGCCTGATGGATCCCGAAACCCTGACCCAGGACACCAGCACCTGCAACACCAGGCTGACCGACGGCAATGTGGGCTTTGCGGACATCTGGCGCACGCTGAGCGTCGGCCTGGACGGCATGATCGGCAACCAGGTGCTCTGGGAGCCCGTCGCTGCCGAGGGCTACGAGGTGAAGGTCCAGTGGAACATGCCCCTGGCCACGCCCTGCGTGTTCATCACCTCCGCCTGCAAGAACCCCGAGCTGGCAGCCCGCTGGATCGACGCGCAGCTGGAGCCCCAGTACGAGTTTGAATCCTATTACGGCCCCGAGGATACCCTGTGGTACTGGGATGAGGACGGCCGCTGCAACCTCAAGGGCAGCGATCAGACCGGCACGCAGTACTGCCTGGGCGTGAACGGCATCTACTACTGGCCGGGCGAGTATTACAACACCATCTACCTCCAGCCCGACTTCCGCCTGGAGCGTTCCGGCTGGTGCGAGGCGCTGCGGCCCTACTACGTCAAGTATTCCAACTCCTACATCAACAACCTGTCCAAGAAGACGGCCGAGATCACCGAGGAGGAAGCCTTCCTGCTGGCCGACATCAAGGCCTGCGTGGACGAAGCCACCGCTGATTTCATCATGCACGGCGTCACCGACGACAGCTGGAATTCCTTCCAGCAGAATCTGACCAACATTGGCGCTGAGCGCTACATCCGGATTCAGCAGGAAGCCTTCGACAACACCCGTGCCGATCTGGGCATCTGATCTGACAGCCTGCATACCATAGTCCCACAGCCCTCCGCGCCTGGACGTACTGCGCTGCTCCAGGGGCGGAGGGCCCTTTTATGTTTGGGCGCACCGCTTTACCGCAGGCACGCCCTCATCCATCCTGCCGCAGCGGAAAGGGCGGAGCGCTTTTGCGCTCCGCCCTTGCGTGCCGGGGAAAGAAGGAACCCTGCTCACAGGATCCGGAAGGTGTAGCGCCCCCAGGGGAGCAGCACCTGCCGCAGCGCCTCCAGCCGGAAGGCGGTGGGCCAGGCCACCAGCCACTGGGAGGGGGCGTTCATTTCATTGCCGTAGGCCGTGCCGGCGGATTCATCCTGGCTGCCCACAGGCCGCGGCGCCTTGCCGTCCAGCACCAGGGTGCCGTCCGATATGCCCTGCTGCCCGTGCCGCCAGATGGCCCGGGCCCGCTCCGCCCAGGCCGCATGGCCCGTGTACTGGGCCAGATCCATCAGCTCATGGACATAGCACAGGGCGTAGGGATCCATGCCGCCGTGGATGGACACCGCCGTCCCGCCGAACAGGTCGTAGCCCATCTGCGCAAACAGGCTGCCCTCCGGCGCGCTGCGGCTGTAATGCCACTGCCAGGTGGACAGGTACCAGGCGGCCGCCTCGGCCTGGCGGAGGTGATGCTCCCCGCCGGTGAGGCGGTAGAGCATCAGGTTGCTCTTGAGCAGGGGGATGCAGGACTCCTTGTCGATGGTGAAGATGTCCAGGGCCCCGGCGGTGGTGTAGCCGTTTTCCGCCAGGCTCCGGCTGTAATAGGCGCAGCTGCGCTCCGCCGCCTCCAGGTACCTGCGCTCGCCGGTCACCCGGGCCGCCTCGCTCAGCGCCATGGTCAGGAACGCGCCGGTGGTGCCCTCCGTCACGGCCGGGGACAGATCCTTCTCCAGCCAGCTCTTGCCGATGCGCCCCTCCGGCAGCATCACCCGCAGGGCAAAGTCGCAGATCCGCAGGGCCATGTCCCGGTAGGCAGGGCGCTCCTCCCCCAGGCGTTGGGACAGCTCCCACGCCTCGAACAGCTGCACCGCCGCCGTGCCCAGGTTGCAGGCGTCCACCGTCTTTTCAAAGCCGTTGGCGTACATGTTGTCGTCATAGTGGGTGGGGATCAGCCCGGTGGGCTTCTGCGCGGCCAGCCACGCATCCAGCACCGCAAAGCCCTTGCGCCGGGCGTCCTCATCCCCGTGCAGCAGCGCCTCGGCCAGCAGGGAGTTGGCCAGGGAGGCGTTCTGTCCGCACCAGCCGATCTCGTACTTCTGCGTGTCCCGCTTGCGCCAGGCCCCGTCCTGCCAGGTGAACCCGATGCTGAAGCCCCGGAAGCCGTCCTCCTCCTCGGTGTAGAGCAGCTTGGCGTAGGCGACGCCCAGTCGCCACAGCTCCTCCTGGCTGTGCAGGGGCGCGCGCAGCACATAGTTCTGCCGCCAGGCCGTGTCCAGCAGCCGGTGATAGCCGCAATGGGGCGTTTCCTGCCGGTCAAAGACCAGCACCGCCGCAAAGTCCTGGCGCGGGGCCATCTCCACGCGGAAGTTCTCCACCCAGGCATGGTTGATCAGCAGGGGCAGCGGGCCGTCCTGCTCCGGCCAGTGCAATTCATGCACGGCATGGCCGTCCCGCTCGTACAGCGCCGCCGCGCCGCCGGGCTCGTCCCTGGGCAGGAACATGGCGGTGCACAGGCCCTCCCCCTCGGCATAGGTCGCGCCGGGAATGCTGGTGCGCATCCAGGAGACCAGGTTCGGCTTGCCCGAGCCCTCGTCCACGCCGCCCTTGACGTAGGTCCGGTAGGGCACCTTCACCTTTTCCCGGAGCAGGAGCGACTCCTGCCGCACCTCGTAGTAATCCTTGATAAAGCACCGGTTGCCGTCGTACTGGATGGCGGGCATCATGGACCAGGCCATGCCGTGGGCTGCGGTGAAGCGCATGACCATATCGGTCACCTTCTGCGCGGCGTGCCGTTTCCACAGGACCACCCCCTGCTCCATGGGGATGAAGGTATCCTCCGCCCCGGGCATGGCCTCCGCCACGCCCATCAGCACGCCGCTGTCATACAGCGCAGTACCGGCTGCTGTCTTCTCCCAGGTGATCATCCGTTCTTCGCTCCTCTCAGCTGCTCCAGGCGGAAGGCCGTGGGCCAGGCCACCAGCCAGCGCGTGGGCGCGTTCAGCTCGCTCCAGAAGGTGTACTGCAGCCCCTCGTCCTGGCTGCCCCGGGGACGGATGTGCCCTTCCACCTCCAGGGCGCCGTCGGACACGCCCTGCTGGCCGTTGAGCCAGATGGCCTCCGCCCGCTCGCGCCACACCTCCCTGCCCGTGCGCGCCGCCAGCTCCTTCAGCGCATCCACGTAGCACAGGGCGAAGTGGTCGATGCTCAGGTGGGTCGTGGAGACCACCGTGCCGCCGAAGGTGTCAAAGCCCATCCTGCCCAGCACGCTGTCGGCGGGGTAATCCCGGGTATAATGCACCTGCCAGGTGGACAGGTACCAGGCCGCGTCCTCCGCCATGGCCAGCCAGGCCGCATCCCCCGTGATGCTGTGAAGCATCAGCCCGGCTCTCAGCAGGGGAATGGCGGACTCCTTGTCCACGCAGTAGATGTCCAGCGCGCCGGCGGTGGTGAAGCCCCGCCGGGTCAGCTCACCCATGTAGAAGCGGTAGCTGCGCTCCGCCGCGTCCAGGTAATCCCTGCGCCCGGTGCGCCTGGCGCCCTCGCACAGCGCGATGGTCAGGAACGCGCCCACCGTGCCCTCCCGCACGGCGGGGGACAGGTCGCTCTCCAGCCAGCTCTTGCCGATGAGGCCGCCGGGCTGCAGCTTGCTCACCGCAAAGTCGCAGATGGCCAGCGCCGTCTCCCGGTAGGCGGGCCGGGATACACCCAGCGCCTCCGCCCTGTCCGCCGCCTCGAAGAACTGCATGGCCGCCGTGCCCAGGTTGCAGGCATCCACCGTCTTGGCAAAGCCCTGGGTGTACATGTTGTCGTCATAGTGCGTGGGCGGTATGCCGCAGGGCAGCCGGGCGGCCGCCCAGGCGTCCAGCACCCGCAGGCCCTCGTCCCGCACAGCCGTGTCCCCCGTGCGCTGGGCCTCGGCCAGCAGGGATACCGCCAGGGAGGCGTTCTGCCCGCACCAGCCGATCTCGTACTTCTGGGTGTCGCGCTTGCGCCAGGCGTCCCTGTCCCAGCTCATGCCGATGCTGAAGCCCCGGAAGCCGTCCGGCTCCTCGGTGTAGAGGGTGCGGGCGTAGTCGATGCCCAGGGCCCAGAGCGTCTCGTCGTCATACCAGCGGCGGATCTGCTTCTTCTCCGTGCGCCAAGCCACGTCCAGCAGCCGGTGCCAGGCCCTGCGGGGCTCCGTCACAGGCTCCAGCACAATGTAGGCCGCAAAGTCCGATTTCGGTTCCATCTCCAGCGTGTAGGGGCCGATCCACTCGTACTTCTGCCGGTAAACCCGGGGGCCCTCCTGCTCGGGCCAGCGCAGCTCGTGGACGGTCACGTCCCCCGCGGGGTAGACGGAGCAGGCCCCGTCGTGCTGATCCCCCGGCAGGTACATGGCGGCGGATTCCGCCTCCCCCTCGGAGTAGGTCGCCCCGGGAATGGTGCTGCGGTGCCAGGCCCACACCCAGGGCTTGCCGGTCTGTGCATCCACCCGGCCCACATAGTCCAGCCGGTCGCCCCAGTCGTTGCCGTTGTACATCAGGCCAGGCACCATGAACCAGGTCATGGCATAGCAGGCCTCCAGGCGCATGACCATCTCCCGCTGCGGGGCAGCCGTGTGCCGCCGCCACAGGTAAAAGCCCTCCCCCAGCTCCTCAAAGGTGTCCGCCGCCTCCGGGGCGGCGCAGGCCAGGGCGACCCGCCGCCCGTCCCTCACAAACCATACGCCCTTCTGCGTCCTGAGCATGTCCATGGCTGATAACCTCCTGTCGTCCGGGCTCATGCCCGGCTCATGACGACTGCTGATCCCGGTATTCCTGCGGGGTCATGCCCATGTGCTTTTTGAAAAAATGCGAGAAGTAGGAGCCGCTGTTCATGCCGATGGCCTCGCAGATGTCCACCATCCGCACCCGGCGGTCCTTCAGCATCCGCTGGGCGCAGCGGAGCTTTTCATCCACGATGAAGTCCCGCACGTTCTGCCCCGACACCTCCCGGTACACCCGGGACAGGTAGGCCGGATGCACGCCCTCCGCATCCGCCAGGCGGGTCAGGCTGATGTCCTGATCCAGATGCTTGCGGATATACGCCTGCACCTCCAGCACCATGGAGCGGGTGCGGTTGTTCCCCCTGGCGCTGCGCCCGAGGAAGACCCTGTCCACCAGCTGGTGCAGCCGCGCCTCGGCGTCCTCCGGCATGGCCTCGCCCTCCGACGCCGCGCCGCCGCCCGCGTCCAGGTCACTGAGCAGCGAGCGCACCAGCGCCCAGGCCTCCCCCGGCGGCACGCTGCTCGTCCTGCTCATCAGCTGATGAATCTGCTGATGGCACTGCTCCGCATCCTGGTGCACCACGCTGCGCATCAGCGCCTTGCGGACGCCGTCCAGGCCGCTCTGCTCCATGTCCGGCTGCTCGGTCAGGTCCACCAGCAGCGTCTCGCCCGCCTGCAGGCACTGGCGCGCCGCCGCCCGCGACAGGCTCCACCAGGCGGCGTAGGCCTGCTCCAGACGGATGCGCTGCTCGCAGGAGATCACCGCCAGGCTGACCCCCAGGCGGTCGTTGGCCATGCGCTGGATGTACTCCATCAGGCCCCGCAGCAGCAGCAGATCCTGGTCGCCGCTGCGGGGCTGCAGCATCAGCGTCATGTAGCCGCCGATGTCCGTGTGCATGAGCATGCGGTACTTGTCACGGAGCAGGTTCTGCATCCATTCGGCCATTACGTCCGGCTCCACCGAGCCGCCGTCGGCCAGCATCAGGCACAGGTAGAAGGGCTCCTCCAGCGTCAGCGGATCGTCGGTCACGTCCAGGCGCTTCTGCAGGCCCTCCCGCGTCAGCAGCGGCGGCACGAAAATCTGCCACACCGTGTCCTCGGCGAACATGCGGCTCATCTGCCACAGCCTTCGCTGCATCTGAACCTTCTCCACCAGCTGCTGCTGCTCCTCCAGCACATGGCTGATGGTGTTGTCTATCACCTGCAGGAGCTTCTCGTCCCCGCTACTCTTGAGCACATAGCCGGAGGCCTCGTTCTCCAGCGCCTCGCGGACGTACTGGGCCTCGTCGTGCCCGGTGAGGAAGATCACGCGGATGTTGGGCCAGCGGTTGGCGGCAATCTGCTGCAGCTCCAGGCCGCTGATGTCGCCCATGTTGATGTCGCACAGCAGGATGTCGATCTTGATCCGGCCCATGACCTCCACGGCCTCCTGCCCGCTGAAGGCTGACCAGACGATCAGCTCATCGGCGCGCTGGGCCGCCAGCATGTCGCTCACACCCCGGGCGATGATCGGCTCGTCATCCACCACCAGCAGGTTCAGCATTGCTCCTCCGCCTCCTTTCCACGGGGCTGCTCGCTGTGGAAGCACAGCGTGGCCAGCAGGCCGCCGCTCTCGCCCCGGCTCACCCGGAGCTCGCCCATGCCGCGCAGCTTCAGCCGCCTTTGCACATTCTGCAGCCCGGAGGCCGCCTCGCTGCCTTCGCCCTGCTTCAGCCTTTCCTGCAGCTGCGCCAGCTGCTCGTCGGTCAGTTCCTGGCCGTTGTCCTCCACCTCCACGGTGAAGCAATCCGGCTCCCCCTGCACCCGGATGGCCACCCGGCCGTTTTTCACCATGTGCTTCACGCCATGCTCGAAGGCGTTCTCCACCACCGGCTGCAGGGTCAGGGGCGGAATCCTCACCCGGGCCAGGCGCTCCGGAATATCGGATACCGTGATCTCCACGCTCTCCCCGCAGCGGAAGCGCTGGATGGACAGATAGTTCTCCACATGCTCCATCTCCCGCTCCAGGGCCACCATGTGATCCGGCAGCTTGGTGATGTAGCGGTAGAATTCGCTCAGGTGCTGGGTGTAGTCGGCAATGTCGTCGCAGTCGGTGCTCCTGGCCATGCGGTAGAGCAGGTACAGGTTGTTGTAGAGGAAGTGCGGGCGGATCTGGTACTGCAGCTGCTTCAGCTCGGCCTGGTTGGCCCGCAGCTCGCCCTCCATCACCTCCTGGCTGAGCAGGCGGATCTTGTCCATCATGGAGTTGAACTGCTGGCAGATCATATTGAATTCCGCGCCCCCGGTCAGGGGAATGTGATAGTCCGCGCCCTCGCTGCCGCGGTTCATGGCGCTCATGATACTGTTGAGCGGGCGGCCGATGGTGCGCCACATGATGCTGATGAGCAGCAGCGTGGTGAAAGCCACCAGAATGGTGAACAGCAGCATCATGCTGTTCAGATGCCGCACGGGCTGCTGGTACACATCCACGGGCGCGGCCACCAGCATCGTCATGTTCAGCGAGGCGATTTCCTCGGCACAGACGATGTATTCCGTGCTGCCATGGCGCTGGATGGAGGTATCCTCCTGCCCGGCACAGTCCTGGTACAGCCGCGTCCAGTCCAGCGTCACGGCCTCCGCCTCCGCGCAGCAGAGCGTCTGCGATTCGCTGCGCATCAGCGCGACGCCCGCAATGCCGTTTTCCTGCATCTCCATCAGCCAGTGGGAGAGCTTCTCCTCCGACAGGGTGACCGAGAGGATGAAGCCGCTGTCCCCTCCCCCCGCAGCTGATCCGTCCGGCCAGCAGATCACGAACCGCCATGTGCCGTCCATCTGCAGGGCGGGCACCTTATCGGGGGTGGGCGTCAGCGCAGCCAGCTCCGCCGCAACGCCGTCATCGTAGGTGCCGTAGGTGGGGGTGGCGGTGGAGAGCATCTTCCTGTCCTTGGGGAAGTACACCTGCACCGTCTGCACAAAGCGGCAGGCGTCGCGGATCCGCGTCAGGTCGTCCTTCACCTCGCGAATGGCATCCACCCGGTTGGCCATGGGCAGCAGCTGAAAGCCGATGGCCAGGCGGATGAACTGGGAGCTGTTCTCGGCGGCAAACAGCTCGGACTGCAGGGCGGTAATCTCCTGCGTCAGGGTGCTTGCCAGGGTTCTGGTCTGATTGGCCACGGGCATCTGGACGGCCTGGGTGATGTACTGCATGCTGTTGTTGTTGACATACATGCCCAGCACATACAGCGCCAGCAGCGCCGCCAGCACAATGGTCAGCGTCCGGACATACAGGCTGCTCCGCTGGACGCCCGTGTGCCGGCGCGCATTCTCCCTCGTCTTTGCTTGCTTTTTCCGCCTGGTCACCCGCTACCAGCTCCTTATCCCTTGACCGACCCGATGACAAGTCCCTTGACAAAATAGCGCTGCAGGAACGGATAGATCAGCATGATCGGCACCGCCGCCAGGAAAATCTGCGCGCACTTGACCGTTTTCTCCGATACGGAGCTGAGCACCTGCCAGTCCGTTGTGGCAGACAGGGACAGATCCTTCTGCACCACCACCGTGTGCAGGTAGCTCTGCAGGGGATACTGGGTGGTGTTCTTCATGAAGATGATGCCGTCAAACCAGGAGTTCCAGTGGCCCACGATGGAGAACAGCGTCACCGTCGCCAGGGAGGCCTTGGATACCGGCAGGAAAATCTGGAACAGGATGCGCCACTGTCCGGCGCCGTCCACCACAGCGGCCTCCTCCAGCTCGATGGGCGTCTGGCGGAAGAAGTTCAGCATCAGCACCACGTTGAATACCGGCACCGCCCCCGGGAGAATCAGCGCCCAGATGGTGCCCAGCAGGCCCGTTTCCTTGACGACCATGTACTGGGGGATCAGGCCGCCGTTGATAATCATGGTCAGGAAGAAGAACCAGGCGTAGAAGGTGCGGGCCTTGAAGCGGCTGCTCTCCTTGGACAGGGGATAGGCCGCCAGCACCGTCAGGAGCAGGTTGATGGGCACGCCGATGGCCACCCGCTCCAGGGCGATGAGCAGCGAGCGCCAGAACGCCTCGCGGTTGGCCACATACTTGTAGGACTCCAGCGTGAAATCCACCGGCCAGAAGGTCACCTTGCCCGCGGACGCCGCCACATTGGAGGACAGCGACACCGCCAGCACATACAGCATCGGCAGGAAGCACGCCAGCGCCAGGAGCGTCAGCACCAGGTAGATCGCCACATCCGCGGCGATGGAGCCCGGCTTGCGCCTGATATGCATACTTTTCTCTTTCGACATGGTGTCCCCTCCCTTCTCAGAAAATTCGGTAGTCCGCGAACTTGTACGCGCAGAAGTAGGCCACGGAAATGAACACCGTGGACACCAGCGACTTGAACAGGCCCATGGCCGTCGCCACGCCGAACTGCGCGTCAATCAGGCCGATGCGGTAGATGAAGGTGTCGATGATGTCGCCGGTTTCGTACACCGAGGGGCTGTAGAGGTTGTAGATCTGGTCAAAGCCGGCGTTGAGCACATTGCCCAGGCTCAGCACCATCATCAGCACAATCACCATGGAGATGCCCGGCACGGTGATGTGCAGGGTCTGCTGCCAGCGGTTGGCGCCGTCCATGATGGCGGCCTCGTACAGGGAGGGGTCGATGGCGGTGATGGCCGCCAGGTACACGATGCTGCCGTAGCCGAACTCCTTCCAGATGTCGGTGACGATCATGGTTCCGCGGAAGTAATCGTTGCTGCCCAGGAAGAAGGGCGGGTCAATGCCCAGGGCCCGGAGCATCTGGCCGATGAGGCCCGTGGAGGGGCTGAGAATGTCGATCAGCACGCCGCTGAGGATGATCCAGGACAGGAAGTGGGGCAGATAAATCACCGTCTGCACCGCGCGGCGGAACATGGAATGCTTGACCTCGTTGAGCATGAGCGCCACGAGGACGGGAATCACCAGGTTCAGGACAATCTTCCAGAAGGCGATCACGACGGTGTTGTTCAGCGCGCGGACAGCGCCGGGCAGGCTGAGCAGATAGGTGAAGTTGTCCAGGCCGACCCACTTCTGGTTGCCGAACAGGCCCTTGGCCGGAATGAATTTCTGAAAGGCGATGATCAGGCCGCTCATCGGGCCGTAGGAGTAGATCAGCAGCAGGATAACGGAAGGAAGCAGCATGATGTGCAGGGGCAGGTTGCGGGTGTAGCGCTGCAGCCTGATCGGTCTGCGCTCCGTGGTCATGGAAACACCTCCTGGTCAAGAATGCGGAAAAGGGACGGAGGCCGGTAATACCCGACGTCCGTCCCTGCATGGAAGCGGATTACTTCACCGTGGCATACCACGCATTGACTTCCTCGGTGATCTTCTCGCCGCCCAGGGCGTAGAAGTTGGTCACCCACTCGTCAAAGGCGTCGATGGACACGTCGCCCATGATGATCTTGGTGAAGGTTTCCACCTCCAGGTCATCCAGGGTGGACATGCGCTGGGTCATGGTTTCCGTGGGCGCGCCGGAGAAGGCGTCCACCAGGCACATGCCGCCCTTGATCAGCTCGGAAATGCGGCCGTACACGCCCTCGGCGCCGTAGATGCGCTCCCAGCCCCACAGCGCGTAGCCTTCCTCGCTGCCGCTCTCATAGCTTTCCAGCTTGGTCAGGATGGAGGCAGCCTCGCCGGTCACATTGGAGGTGTCGCCGGAGGCGCGGGCAGCGTCCAGGGCATAGAAGGCGTTGATGTTCTTCAGCGGCTGGGAGGGATGGATGGGGGACAGCTTCCAGATGCCCTCGCAGTCCATGGGCGCGTAGTACACGCCGTTGTCGCCGGTCTCGCCCCAGCACAGCTCCAGGAACAGGTTGAACATCTTGACGATGGCCTCAGGATGCTCGCAGTTCTTGCTCACGACATAGTAGGTGGTGGTGGAAACGGGGTTCTGCACCAGCTTGGTCACGCCGTCGGCGAACACGGGCTTGAAGCCGGTCCACTGGGCGTTGGGGTCGTTATCCTTGTTGGTCTGCAGGGGATACAGCGGGACCCACTGCGGGCCGTAGAAGACGCCCACCTGGCCGTTGATGGGATACTCCGCCACGGAGCCGCCGTCCTCCACGCAGAACTCGGGGTTGATCCAGCCCTTCTGGTACATCTCAGCCAGGGCAGCCAGGGCGTTCTTCACCTCAGGCAGCACGGAGCCGTACACCAGGTTGCCTTCGCCGTCATCCACCCAGATGTCCACATACGCGCCGTAGCCGTTGAAGAAGCCCTCCAGCTCGGCCCAGTCGTCCCACAGGCTCTTGGTCAGCACCATGCCGTAGGTGTCGTCCTTGCCGTTGCCGTCGGGATCCTGGGTCACAAAGGCTTCCATGATGGCCATCAGGTCATCCATGGTTTCCGGGGCGGACAGGCCCAGCTTCTCCAGCCAGTCGGTGCGGATCCACAGCATGGAGGAGGAGTCGGAGGAGCAGGAGGTCTCGGGCAGGCCGTAGAGCTTGCCGTCATAGATGGCGGCGTTGAACACCGTGTCGGTTTCCTCCACCAGGGTCGCCTTGGTGAAGTCGGTGGCATACTGCTCATACAGCTCGTCCAGGGGGATGATCAGCTCGGCCTCAGCCATCTGCTGCAGCTGGCTGGCGTTCACGCCCAGCACGTCGGGGATGTCGCCGGAGCTGATGGTCAGGTTGACCTTCTGGGTGTACTCGCTGTTGTTGACCACCCAGTCGTACTTGACGTCGATGCCCAGATAGTCCTTGTAGGCCTGAATCCACAGGTTGTCCTCCAGGGTGGCGTCCTTGAGCACGGACAGCACGTTGGTCTCCAGCGTGTCGTCAACATTGCGGCCAAAGGTGACCGTCACAGGCTCGTCGTACTTCGCCAGTCCCGGATTGTCCTCCGCCAGCGACGCAACGCACACCGCCGTCATCAGCAGGCTCAGCAGGATGCAAAGAATCCGTTTCGTCATGATGATTTCCTCCTTCTATGATGTTGCGGGGGATATTTCCCCCTCTTTTCTACTGATTATATGCTTGTCAGGCGCGTCGCCGCAATAGCAATGTTTTGACAATCCTTGTTGATTTTTTACCTTTTTGCACATGCATTTCCCTTCCCTGCCCGGAATCGTCCGCCGCCCGGCCTTGCGGGAAGGGCCATGTTCGCCTTGACGATCGGGGCCGTCCGCCGTATCATGGTGCAAAGGAGGAATCCGGTCATGGAACAGGAAAGCTTCTTCGGCGCCATGGCGTCCCAGCCCCTGGCCGCGCGGCTGCGGCCCGCCACCCTGGAGGAATTCGTCGGCCAGACCCACCTGCTGGGCCCGGGCAAGGCGCTGCGCCGCCTGATCGAAAGCGACATGATCTCCTCCATGATTTTCTGGGGGCCGCCGGGGGTGGGCAAAACCACC
>JBJEUJ010000050.1:0-3648 GCA_051883775.1 Aristaeellaceae bacterium
GCACAGGACAGATCTCCGCATGGCGGGAGCGGCCAGCAGGGCGGCGCGAGGATGGCACAGCCGGAGCGACACACGCAGCCTGCTGACCCTGCTGTGGCAGGCAGGGCGCGACGATCCCATGCGGAACAATGAGACTTCCACCACGGCCCTCCACTGACTGGAGAGGGAGTCCCTGCGGTACTCGCCAGTCCGGGGGACAGCGGTACCGGCGGGGCTATGACGCGGCAGCCAGCCGTGACCTGTTGCTTGCAGAAGCGTTGCATCGCTTGTCATCCTTGGAATACTTTGCAATCATCGACCCATACTACCGGTGCAGGCATCCCTGCAGAAAGGACATCCGTATGATTGCTGCTGAAATGAAAAATGAAGTGTCCACCGTCAGAATCCATGATGAATATTATGTCAGCGAGCCCCGTGGCTATATCGCGCAGCTCAATCAGATTGTATCCAATTCCTACAAGCGGCGCATGTCGGCCCGGCTGATGCCCACGAATTTCCAGCCCGACAGCGTTGACAGCCTGCCGTAACGCCCTGTATCATGGTGGATGAAAGGAGGCGGCAGATGGAGCAATATGCGAAGTATCTTCGCAAATCCCGCTTCGATCGTGACTATGCGGAGCTGAGTGTGGAGGAAACACTGAAGCGCCACGAGGCCATTCTGGACAGGATGGCCGGGGAGAGAGGATACCATATTGCGAAAACCTACTACGAAGTTGTTTCCGGTGAATCCATTGCGGCGCGGCCTGAAATCCAGCGGCTGCTGGAGGAGGTCAACGCAGGCGTCTATGCCGGGGTGCTGGTGGTGGATGTGGAGCGTCTGGCCCGCGGTAACGGCGCGGATCAGGCGTACATCAGCCAGGTGTTCCAGTTCTCCGGCACCAGGATCATCACCCCCACCAAGGTGTACGACCCCAGCAACGAGTTTGATGAGGAGTATTTCGAGTTCGGCCTGTTCATGAGCCGGCGCGAGTACAAGACCATCAACCGCCGGCTGATCCGGGGGCGCGAAAGCTCGGCCTCGGAGGGCAAGTATCTGGGCAGCATCGCGCCCTACGGCTACAACCGGGTCAAGCTGCCCAACGACAAGGGCTACACCCTGGAGCCGAATCCATCGGAGGCGGAGGTGGTCAGGCACGTTTTCGCCATGTTCCTTGCCCGGGCGGGAACCAAGGCGATTGCCAACGCCCTCAATGACATGCACATTCCTACCCGCCACGGCGACCTGTGGACCTACTCCACCATCAGCCAGATGGTGACGAACCCCGTCTATGCGGGCAAGATCCGCCGGGGCTGGAGCCAGCAGATCAAGAGCGTCGAGAACGGCGTGGTCAGGAAGCGCATCAAGCGCCACAGGAACGCGGCGGCCTACAAGACGTTTGAGGGCCTGCATCCGGCGCTGGTGTCGGAGGAGGATTTCCAGCTGGCGCAGAAGATCCGGCTGGAACGCCAGCCCTCCGCGAAGGTCAGGAAGGAGTTTGCGCTTCAGAACCCCTTCGCCGGGCTGATCTTCTGCGCAAACTGCGGAAAGCGCATCGGGCGGACCACCATGTCCGCAGCGCAGCAGGGCCGGGTGCGGCTGCGGTGCGTCAACGGGCGCAACTGCCATAACGTCAGCGCGGACTTCGACGTGGTGGAGCGGGAAATCATCCAGGCCCTGCGCAGCTGGCTGGAAGGGTACCGGGTGAAGATTGATACCGTGGGCTACGCGGAGGACATCGCCAACTGCAAGCGGCAGATCGAACATCTGACGCAGGACGCGGACAAAATCCAGCTGCAGCTGGAGAATGCCTACAACCTGGTGGAGCAGGGCATTTACACGCTGGAGGTTTTCCGCACAAGGCGTGAGAAGCTCAACGATGCGCTGGACGACATCCGCCAGCGGCAGCAGGCGGTGGAGGACATGCTCTCCCGGCTGGAAGCCGGTGAAGCCACCCAATCCAGCCTGATCCCGCAAACGGAGGCGCTGCTGGACAGCTACGACGCGATGACCAACCAGGAGCGCAACGCGCTGCTCAAGGCGATCCTTCACCGGATTGAGTATGCCAAGGGAGTCGACGGCAGGATCGAAATCGACCTGTATCCACGGCTCCCGAAAATTTGACCGGCTGTGGGCATCATGGACGTACCCATGTGTTAGTCAATGACCCGACGCGGGGGTACGGCATTTTCATCGAGCATATGCTGGAATCGGCAGTATGATGATGGACAGGGACGGATGACGCCCCTGTCCTTTTGCGCATGACGGGGCGGATAGAAATTTGCCAGGGCAGGGAACCATATTTGCCTGCGGCGACTGGCGGGTGCCGGATATTCCCGACGGACGCGCTCGTTTTTCCTGGGCGGGAGCCTCCGCCCGGGGCTACAATGGGACTGTACAGCGGCAGGGCGCACGGAAGGGCCGCAACAACGTGCAATGCTCTGCGGACCCGGACGGCATGCTTTCCTCCTTTGGCATGCCGGGCCGGGTTTATTGCTGCGCGGAGCAGGGCATGGTCAGGGTGATGACCGCGCCGTTGTCGTTCCCGATGGCCATGCGCATGGCGCCCTTGCTGTAATAGTGCAGGCGCAGGCAGGTGTTGATCAGCCCGATGTGCCCGCCGGTGGATTCAATGGACACCGTGCCCGCCTCAATGTCGCGGATCCGGCTGCGCAGGCTTTGCAGCATGTCATGGGAGAAGCCTGTGCCGTTGTCGCGGATTTCCAGGACCAGCAGGCCATCCTCAATATGCCCGGAGATGGCCAGCCTGCGCAGCACGTTTTTGCCGTCGAAGCCGTGCGTCAGCGCGTTTTCCACCAGGGGCTGGAGGGTCAGCCGGGGCACGGTGATGTCCCCCAGGTTCTCCGGCACGTCGATGGTGAACTCCAGGTTGTCCTCATAGCGCGCCTTGGCCAGCATCAGGTAGCTGCGGACAAACCCGATTTCCTCCGCCATGGTGGCGGTCTGGGAGCGGGTGTCGGTGGAGTAGCGGAGCATCTGGGCGAACTGGTTGCAGATTTCGATGACCTCGAAGTTGCCGCTTTCCATGGATTTGGCGCTGATGATGTTCAGCGTGTTGTAGATGAAATGGGGGTTGATCTGCGTTTGCAGGGCGCTGAGGCGGGCCTGCAGCGCGCCCTCCCGCAGCGCCATCTCCGTGGACGCCTTTTCCCGCAGCTGCAGCATCATGGCGTTGAACACCTGCTCCAGCTCATGGGTTTCCTGATCGGCGGGGGAGGTGACCGTCTCCGTCAGCGCGGAAATGGTGCCGGGAGACGTTTTCAGCATGCTGTCAATGGGCATCTGGCGTACCTTCTTTGTCAGCCGTCGGGTGGAGCGGGTCAGGCTCAGGGACACCAGGGAGATCAGCAGCGCCGTCGGGATCAGGATATACATCGCCCGGAGGAACATGTCCCTGCGCAGATACCGGTTGTTCATGTCCGCCTGGGACGCCGGCTGGGCGATGACCAGGTGCAGCGCGCCCCGCTCCATCACGGTGTGGTAGACATGGTATTCCGTCCCGCTGTCCTCAAGGGCCACGCGGGCGTATTCGTGCTGCGGCAGCGTCTCCGGCCAGTCGAAGATGTCCCCCGTGCTGGTGAAAAAGCCTGCGCCGCCCTCCTGGTACACCTGCACCAGCACATTGGGATTGTCCACAAATTCCATGATGC
>JBJEUJ010000051.1:0-19615 GCA_051883775.1 Aristaeellaceae bacterium
CGTCATACCAGGCAGCGCGGTCGTCCAGTACCTCCTGGAGATGATTATCCAAAAGGATCTGGTATTCCTTCTCGTACACTTCCTCAAACTGGCCCTCCGGCGCGCACATGACCTTGAACACGAACTCCACAATCAGCGTCTGCAGAAGCGGCGCGTACTCGTCCGTCTCCAGGGCGGCGGGAATCAGGCAGCGGTCGAAGTAGTTGCTGTACTGGGATGCGATCTTGCCCTCGGCCACATCCTCGGGGGTGTTGGGGTTGCTGGCCTTGAATTTGTCCACCAGCATGTTCCTGGAATACTCAAAGTTGCTGTACAGGAAGCAGTTGTCCGAGGGATTGGAGGAGGTGCCGGCGGCGATACGCTTGTCGCGGGAGCGTTCCACGTACACGCCGTCCACCAGGTCGTAGCCGTAGCCCTCCATGCCCATGTTGACCTCGATGGCGTTCTGCTCGTTGGACAGGAAGTTCAGATACTTCACAATCGCGTCGATGCGGTCGGCGGAGGCGACGGGCACATACACGTAATGGGAGAAGGGATCCTGGGAGGGCACGTCGTAGTTGCCGTCCGCGTTCTCGATGCAGTCAACCTCCACCATGTGGTAGTCGGGATCCTCCACCGTCTCATAGGCGGAGCGAACGCAGTCCGCCGCGCCGTCCATGATGAAGCCCAGCTTGCCGTTGGCCAGATCCTGGCTGAATTTGGAGCCGTCGGTATCCAGGACGAAGTTGGGATCAATGATGCCGTCCAGCACGAACTGGTTCAGTTGCTTCAGGCCCTCCTTGTGGCCGGGCTTGAGGACGATGGTGAAGGTGGGCTCGTAGATGTAGTTGGTGCGCTCGTCGGCGCGGCTGGTGTAGGACAGAAGCCAGTTGGTGTAGTTGCCGTTGGTGATCTTGCCGGAGAAGCCGTAGGGCGTGATGTCCGGGAAGTTCTCCTTCATGGCGTAGAGCACGGCGATCAGCTCGTCCCGGGTGGTGGGCATCTCCATGCCCATCTTCTCCACCAGATCCTGGCGCAGGTAGGTCTCGTGACTCTTGCCGTAGTAGGCGTACAGGCCGGGCAGCGCGTACAGGCCGCCGTCAAAGGTCATGTAGTGCAAAACGGACGCGGCCTTCTCCTGATAGCCGGGATCCAGCTGCTCCAGGTAGGGGGTCAGATCCAGCAGGCCGCCCTGGCTGGCGTAGGTGGCCACACGCTGGCGGTCGTAGGTGCGGATGATGTCCGGGGCGGTGCCGGCGGTCAGCATCAGGTTGATCTTGTCGTCCGCGCCGGAGCGGGGCACGGCCACGTAGTTCACATGCACGCCCTGGGGCTCCATCTGGCTGTTGACCCAGCGGGTGAACTCATTGTCGGTGAGGGAATTGCCGCCCGTGTATTCATGGCCCCGGTCGTAGACCATGACGTTGATCTCCACCAGGCCGTCGTCCGCCAGCGCGGTGGTCAGGCCGGTCAGGCTGGTCATGACCATGGTCAGGGCCAGCACCATTGCACACAGCTTCCTTGAACGGTTCTTCATGCTTATCCTCCTTCTTGATGGGGCCTGTCGTTGTTTTCGTCCGATGCCGCCCTGTCCGTCCCTCCCTCCTTTTCCCGGGCATGCATCCTTCATGGAACGTTTTGCCTTCTCATTCCTTCACGCCGCCGATCATCATGCCCTTGGTGAAGTACTTCTGTACAAAGGGGTAAACAATCAGGATGGGCACCATCGCGAACACGATGGTGGCCGCCTTGACGTTTTCCGTGGTGATCGTCAGCGTTGCCATCTCCTCAGGGGTATACACAATGGTGAAGGAGTCCAGCAGCAGCTTCAGGTGATACTGCAGGGTATACAGCTTCGTGTTGTCGATATAGTACAGCACGTCGGTGATGCCGTTCCACCGGGACACGGCGTAGAACAGCATGATGGTGGCGATGGACGGCCGCGACAGGGGCACCGCAATGCGGAACAGGCACCCCCACTCCCCGCAGCCCTCGATATACGCCGCCTCAAAGAGGGATTTGTTGATCCCCAGGAAGAACGAGCGCAGGATAATCAGGTTGAAGGGGCTGATCAGCGCAGGCACCACCAGCGCCCACACGGTGTTGATCAGCTTCAGGTTCTTCACCAGCAGATAGTTGGGCACCGTGCCCGCGCTGACGTACATGGTGATGGTGATCATGGCCATGAACACCCGGTGGCCCTTCAGGTCCGTCTTGGACAGGGGGTAGGCCGCCAGGATGGTCATCAGCGTGGACAGGAAGCCGGAGAACAGCGTCAGCGCCAGGGAGTAGAACATGGAGTAGACAATGTTGCGGTTGTTGAAAACGCTCCGGTACGCCTCGGTGGTGAAGTCCCGGGGGATCAGGCCCACAATGCCCTTGGCGATGGCGTTCCTGCCGCTCAGGGAGGTGGCCACAATGTTGATCACCGGCAGCAGCGTCAGGCCCATGACCAGGATGCACACCAGGATCATCACGATCTGGTACAGGCTCCACCGCTTATCGTAGACCGTATTCATTACATGATCCCCTCCTCGCCCAGGCGCCTGGCGATGCTGTTGGCCGCAACCACCATGCACAGCGCCACCACCGACTGGAACAGCCCTACCGCCGTGGCATAGTCGTACCGCCCGGCTTGGAGGCCCACGGAATACACGTAGGTGCTGATGACGCTGGACACATCCTTGACCAGCACGTTGCTCATCAGGTAGGGCTTCTCAAAGCCGATGGAGAGAATCTTGCCCACGTTCATCACCGTCATGGTGACGATGGTGGTGCGGATCTGCGGCAGGGTCACATGCCAGATGCGCTTCCACCGCCCCGCGCCGTCAATGTAGGCCGCGTCGTACAGCTCGGTGTTGATGCCCGCGATGGCCGCCAGGTATACGATCATGCCATAGCCCAGGCCCGTCCAGATGTTGCTGCCCAGGTAGAGAATCCGCCAGTTGCGGGCATTGCCCAGGAAGTTTACCTGATCCATGCCCATGGCGGCAAGGGCGTTGTTCACCACGCCGCTGGCGCCGAACACCTGATAGACAATGCCCACCACAATCACCGTGGACAGGAAATGGGGCAGATACAAAACCGTCTGCGTGGTTTTCTTCAGCCTGGGATGGTTCAGCTCGTTGAGCAGCACCGCGAACACAATGGGGAACGGGAAGCAGATCAGCAGGCTCCCCAGGTTCAGCACCAGCGTGTTTTTGATGGCCGTCCAGAACTCCCGGGCCTTGAAAGCCTCCCGGAAATAGCGCAGTCCCACCCAGGGGCTGGCCATTATCCCTTTGAAGATGTTGTACTTCTTGAAGGCGACGATCAGCCCGCCCAGAGGCAGATAACGAAAGATCACAATATACAGCATGGGGATCAGCAGCATGGCATAAAGGGGCAGTCCCCGCCTGAGGGCCCGCCTCGTCCCCGGCCTGAGCCTGATTCTTCCGGCAGCCGGCGTCATCGCACCTCCTCCTTTCATGAGGGTTCGTTCTTTTGTTCTCCTGTTGTTGCTTTTATTATATCTGCCATCCCTGGCGCAAACAATAAAGGATACACGCTACTTTCTGCACAATATCGACTTATGGGTGATGCTTCCCTGCAGCATCAAAGCGCCCGGGGCAGCCTGGCGGCCTGCAGAGGCTTTTCCCTGCCGTGCCGCTTCTTTCCGCCCCGGGCTTCATCATTTGTGCCGGTACATGCCCGGCGTTGTGTTCAGCTTCTGCCGGTATACCCTGGTCATGTAGGTGTCGCTGCCAAAGCCGGTCTTTTCCGCGATTTCCGCAATGGACAGATCCGTGGAGGACAAAAGCTTGATGCCCGCCTCAATCCGCAGGCTCATGATGTAGGCCACCGGCGTATCGCCCACCACCTCCCGGAACAGGCGGATCAGCCGGTCGTTGCACACATGAATCAGCCGGCTGAGCTGGTCGATGCGTATTTTCTCCATGTAGTGCTCCTCCATATAGAGCAAAACGGGCCGCAGCTTCTGGTAATTCTTGTCCTGCACGCTTTCCTCCAGGGAGCTGTGGTCGATCAGCCAGGACAGGATCCGCAAAAGGCTGGAAATCAGCTGCATCCTGCTGCTGGTGGAGAAGCTGCCGTACACCCGGAATATGTCCCCGATGCATCCTGCCAGCGTACTGTAGTCCTCATCCTCCGGGATGTACACCATCCGCATCCTCTGGCTGCGGTGGAACATCTCCGCCAGATTCACCTCCAGCCCCGCCACCTCCAGCATGGACAGCTCGAAGGTCACCCCCTGGATCGCCGCGTCCGCCGTCAGGCTTTTCACCCCGTGCACCACCGAGGGCGGGATGAACACAATGTCCCCTGCCCCGCACTCCCGGTAAGCGTTGCCCATCAGCAGGCGCACCCGGCCGGAGAGAATCTGCATCAGCTCCGCCGCGGCATGATAGTGAATCTTCACCAGCTCCTCCCGCCCGGACTGCACCGAGGCGTACAGAGGAAAGCTGGGCTGAATGAAACGCTCAAACTTGTATTCCGTCCGATCCATGGTTCCTTGCCTCCCCCAAGGGCAACAAAGTCGATATTGTGCCAGTGGAATGGAAAATCAGCGTGAAAAAGCACTTGTTTTTTGATTATACACAAATATAATGTAGACGTCAACGTTCATGCACCGCACAAGGGATGGAGGGCGTTATCATGATTCTGCCGGACCGTTGGGGCCAGGGACAGCTGTTTGCCTTTTCCGCGCTGGACGGGAATGCCCTGGCCAGCGATGATTTCCCCGGGATGCTGTGCGGCGACAGGGTCGGTATCCGCTTCTTCAGCCGCGTGCGGCGGGAGCTGGCCATCGTTCCGCTGAGCGGACCCGGGCTGACCTTTGAAGCGGTCACCAGCGATTGCATTGTCTTCAGCTTTTCCGGGCAGGAGCGCATGCGTATGGTCTACGCCCGGCCGCACCTGATCATCGGCCATGTGGCGGGAAACGCCATGCCCGCGGTGTTCGTCGAGGGCCCTTACCGCCTGGAGCAGGATGGCGACGCGGAAATTCACGACACCTTCGACGGGGAATACACGGCGCTGGCACGCTGCGGCAGCCGCTTTGCCTTCGCCTTCGGGCACAGCAGGAAGGAAGCGGCGCACCTGGCCCGGGAGGGCCTGTCCCTCCCGCCCGAAAGGGAGGCGGAGGGCAAGCTGGCCTTTTACGCCCGCTGCGGCGTCAGCGACGATCACCCCTATGCCCGCCTGTACGCCAAGTGCCTGTCCGTGATGAAAAGCCAGCTCTATGCTCCGGAGAGGGAATTCACCACGGTCTGGTCCACGCCGGACAGGCTCCCCCACCAGCATATGTGGCTGTGGGACAGCGTATTCCACGCCGTGGGCTTCCGGCACGTGGAGGCAACCCTGGCCCAGGATCTGATCCGCGCGGTCTGGGCCCATCAGCGGGAGGACGGCTTCATTCCCCACATGGCCGACGTGGGGCAGGCGTCGGACATCACCCAGCCCCCCGTCATCGCCTGGGGCGCGTGGCAAGTCTTCTCCTTCACCCATGATACGGCCTTTCTCCGGGAGGCCTACGAGCACAACGCCCGCTTCCTTGCCTGGTGCCGGGACAACCGCCGCCTGACCGCACGGGAGCTGTACACCTGGAACACCACCTCCGACATCCACTGCCGATGCGATGAATCCGGCATGGACAATTCCCCCCGCTTCGACGTGCCAGGGCCGCTGGAGGCCATCGACTTTTCCTGCTACATGGCCAACGACGTGCGTCATATGGCCCTGATGGCCCGAGAGCTGGGTCTTGCGGAGGAGGCCGCCTGCTACGACGGATGGTACCGGCAAATCTGTGACGACATCAACGCCTCCCTCTGGTCGGAGGAGGACGGCTTCTACTTTGACCGCGACCTGTCCGCCGGTGCGCTGAACAGGGTATGGTCGGTGGCCTCCTTCCTGCCGCTGTTCGCGGGGGTATGCTCCCCTGCCCAGGCCCGGCGCCTGGTCGGGCATTTGCAGGATCCGGCATCCTTCGCCACAGCGTTTCCCATCCCCAGCATCTCCAGGAAGGATCCCACCTTCGGCACGGACATGTGGCGCGGGCCGGTGTGGCTGAACATGAATCACATGATCTGCACAGGGCTGCGCGGCTATGGCTACACGGCCCTGGCGGAGGATATTCTGACCCGCACCGTCCGTTATGCCGACCAGTGGTACCGGGACGACGGGGTCATCTATGAATTCTACGATTGCTGCAGCCTTCGCGCGCCCAGCCGCCTCAACCGCAAGGGCGCGCCCTTCGAGCCCTATCACATCGACGTCCGTCCCCAGGCCATTCGTGATTACGGCTGGAGCTGCACGCTGCTGCTCGACATGCTGCACCAGCTGTACCCGGAGAAGCGCTGATGAAGGCCCCGCCCCCTTTTGCAGGGAGCGGGGCCTGCTGCATGGCGGCACGGGGCCGTTTTCTTCGCTGGATGTTACAAAAGCAGGAAACAGTTTACAAAGGGGCGGGGAAATGATATAATTATCAGGTTAATACAAGATCATCTGAGGAAGACGGGGGATTGACATGGCACAGGTAAACGACATCGGCGTCGATCTGGGTACGTCCAATGTGCTGATCTACATGAAGGGCAAGGGCATCATGCTCCGTGAGCCCGCGGTGGTGGCCGTTGAGCGGGATTCCAGGAAGATCCTGGCCGTGGGCAGCGATGCCTACCGCATGATCGGCCGTACTCCGGGCAACGTGGTGGCCGTGCGTCCCCTGCGCCAGGGCACCGTGGCGGATTTCGAGCTGACCAGCACCATGCTGCGCTACTTCGTCAGCAACGTGGTGGGCCGCCGCCTGTTCGCAAGGCCCCGGGCCGTGGTCTCCGTCCCCTCGGGCGTGAACGAGGTGGAGAAGCGCTCCATCATCAGCATCATGTTTGACGCGGGCATGCGCCGCACCCAGCTGCTGGACAGGCCCATTGCCGCCGCGCTGGGCGTGGGCATCCAGTTTGAGGAGGCCTACGGCAGCATGATCGTGGACATGGGCGCGGGCGTGACGGACATCGCGGTTCTGTCCATGGGCGAGGTGGTGGTATCCAGCTGCGTGCCCATCGGCGGCGATTATTTCGACGACGCCATCATCCGTTATCTGCGCAAGAAGCACAACCTGCTCATTGGCGAGCGGACGGCGGAGGAAATCAAGATCAACATCGGCTGCGCCGTGCCCCAGGTCAGCGATATTTCGATGGATGTAACGGGCCGCAACCTGATTTCCGGCCTGCCGAAGACCCAGTCCATCACCACCGGCGAAATCTACGAGGCCCTCAAGGACGCCATTGGCGAGCTGATTGAGGCCATTCAGGCGGTCATTGAGCGCACGCCGCCCCAGCTCGCCTCGGATATCTTCGACGACGGCATTGTGTTTTCCGGCGGCGCGGCGGCCCTCAAGGGCCTGACCGAAGCCGTCTATGCCGCCCTGCGCATTCCCTGCGGCGTGGCGGACGATCCCCAGACCAGCGTGGTCATGGGCTGCGGCAGGGCCCTGGAGGATCTGTCCGGCATGAAGCATCTGCTGGGCGACGGGCGCAAGGGCTGGGGCCGGTAAGGCCAACGACGCATTCTGTGCCATGAAGGTATACCGCTTCCCGGAGCAAGGAACGGTGTGCCTTCTTTTTTTGTATTCATGAAATAGAAGGATTTACCGCAGCCGGCCGGCAGGGCCGAAACGCAGGCGCGGGCATCATACCTGGGCCCAGCTGCAGAGGCACGTATCGCGATTTTCTTCGCAAACGCCGGGCGGGGATACGGTCAATGCCGTATCCCCGCCCTTCCTTGTCCTTCGTGATGGTGCTGTCACAGCTCGTAGCTGGCCAGGATGCCCCGGGCCACGGCCGTCTTGGTCTGACGGTTGTCCATGGCCTGCTTCTCGATCTGCCGGTGGGCCTGCTCCTCCGTCATGCCCAGGTACTGGATGAGCATGCACTTGGCCCTGTCGATGAGCTTGGTGTCCGCCAGCTTCTTTTCCAGGCGGGCGTTTTCCTCCCGCAGCGCCAGCATGCGGTTGCGCATGGCCAGGGAAAAGCGCAGCGCCTGGTCGAATAGCGGCTTGGCCACGGGCTTGCCCAGCACCAGCACGCCGTATTCCTCCACCCGCACGGCCACCGTCTCCGCCAGCTCCGCCTTCACCAGCAGCAGCACGCCGGAAAAATGCGTGTGCGCCAATTCGAGGGCCAGATCCAGGCCGCTCTCGTCGCTCAGCGGCGCGCTGATGACCACCAGCGCCGGATCCACCGTCTGCGTCAGCCGCCGGGCCTCGCCGCCGCTGCGCACTGCGCTGACAGCGCCGAACTGGCCCTGCGGCACCAGCGCGTGCAGCAGCGCCTGGCTCTTTTCGGTGCTTCCCACCAGGAGGATGCTTTCCTGCATCGCAGCTCCCCCTCCCGTCAAATGGTACGCAAATGCTGCTGGAATACAGACCGCGGGTCCATCTCATAGCGCGCGGCAGTCTTTTTCTTCTCCGTGATGTACTTGTTCAGCACGTCCCCGGGCAGCACCTCCCGCACGAAGGCGCTCTTCTCCGCCAGCTCGATGGCCTCCTCCAGCGTGGAGGGCAGCATGCCGGTTTCCTTCAGCGGCTCCTGCAGGGGCGTGACCTCGGTGATGCCCTCCATGGCCGCCGCCACAATCAGCGCGAAGGCCAGGTAGGGGTTGCAGGCGGGGTCGGGGGAACGCAGCTCCATCCGGCCGCTGTCACACTTGGCGGCGGGGATGCGGATCAGCTGGCTGCGGTTGCCGTAGCTCCAGTTGATGGCCTTGGGGGCCTCGCAGCAGCCCAGGCGGCGGTAGCTGGAGGGAATCGGGTTCAGGAACAGGCTGATCTCCCGGATGCGGCCCAGAATGCCCGCCATGGCGTGCTGCGCGTCCGGGGATAGCTTGCCGTTCTCCATCTCGAACAGGCGCTTGCCGCCCTTCTCGATGGACAGGTTGATGTGCAGCCCGTTGCCGCTCTCCTCCGCCAGGGGCTTGGGCATGAAGGACGCGCACAGCCCGTACTGGGATGCGATGGCCCGCACGCTGGTCTTGAAGACCATGGCGTTGTCCGCCGCGGTCAGCGCCCCGGCATAGTGGAAGTCAATCTCATTCTGGCCCGGACCATGCTCGTGATGGCTGCTTTCGGGCTGAATGTGCATGGCCTCCAGGGACAGGCAGATTTCCCGGCGGATGTTTTCGCCCTTGTCCAGGGGGGACACATCCATGTAGCCCGCTTCATCCTGGGGGGTGAGGGTCACGTTGCCCTGCTCGTCGGCGTTGAAAAGGTAGAACTCGTACTCCGTCCCCATGCGGAAAATGTAGCCCAGCTTCCGCGCCTTCTCCACCTGGCGGCGCAGAATGGTGCGGCTGTGCCCGTCGAACAGCTCGCCCTCGGGGGTGTAGCAGTCGCACATCATCCGGGCTACCCGGCCGGTTTGCGGCCGCCAGGGCAGCACCGTCAGGGTGTTGGGATCGGGCTGGAGGAACAGCTCGCTGTTGCTCTCGTCGCAGAAGCCCTTCACCGCAGAAGCGTCGAAGGACACGCCACCCGCAAAGGCTCTTCCCAGCTCCGTGGGCATGATGGAGATGTTCTTCATGACGCCGAAAATATCCACAAAGGCCAGGCGAATGAACTTGACGTCATTCTCCTCCACAAATTCCACGACTTCCTGCTCAGTCATCCGGGGATCCTCCTGTTCTCAGTTGGTGGCGTACATGGTCTTGTAGGGATTATGGGTGTTGGGCGAAAGCACCACGTAGCGGTCGGAAAGGAGCGCCTCCGCATCCTTGCCGAAGGCCTGGGCGAACCGGCGCACATAGGGGGCGATCTCCGCCATGTCGTTTTCATCCGCCGCCCGGGCAATCACCTGGCTGGGCAGGTCGAAGGGCATCTCAGCCTCCGTGCGCAGGAAGATTTTCCCCCCGTGCATGCCCGCCGCGCAGAAGCGGCCCACCGGCGCGCGGCCCTGCGTGTTCAGCCCCAGCACCACAATGTAGCCCCCCGCCTGGTATTCCCCCAGGAAGCTGCCGGCCTCGCCGCCCACCACCAGCACAGGAATCTGCTGCTGGTAGGCCTTCATGTGGATGCCCGCCCGGTAGCCCACGTTTTCCTCCACCAGGATGGTGCCGCCCCGCATGGCGTAGCCGGTGGCGTCGCCGCAGCTGCCGTGGATGATGAGGGTGCCGTCGTTCATGGTGTCGCCGGTAGCGTCCTGGGCGTTGCCCATGACCTCCACCTCGCACCCATCCATGTAGCAGCACAGGGCGTTGCCGGGAATGCCGCTGATGCGCACCTTCTTCCCGGCAAGGCCGGAGCAGATGTAGCGCTGGCCCATCACGTCCTCCAGCTCAATCTCCTGATCCCGGCAGGCGTGGATTTCCTCGTTCAGCACCTGGAAATGCTTCGTTCCCGCAACAATCTTCACAGTCGGCTCCCTCCCATCAGGGTCTGGCGATCACGCTTGGAGAAGGCCATCAGCTGGGGCTTGTCCAGCATGAGGGCAAAGTCGATGGAATCGAGGGGCGTTTTCTCCCGGATCAGCGCGGTGTAGATGCCCGCGCGCGCCACGTCCCCCACCATGATGTAGCCCATGAGCCGGTTGTCCCTGGTGCACAGCCGCTTGTAGCCGCCCTCGGTGCGAATGATGTGATCCTCCCCCACCATGGTTCCGGCGGTAATCATGTGCAGGCCGAACATGCCCATGGCGTTCATGGGAATGGCGTTGAAGCCCGGGCAGCTGTAGCCCGCCATGGCCGTACCGCAGATTTCGCCCTGCTGGGTAGCGTTGGGCAAAAGCGCCAGCACCCGGTCCTGATCGGTGGTGATGTCATGGGACCTGGCGCAGTCACCCGCCGCGAAGATGCCGGGAATGGCCGTCTCGCCCCTTGCGTCCGTGGGAATGCCCCGGGCCGCGTCCAGCCCCAGCGCGCATGCCAGCTCCGTGGCCGGGCGCACGCCCACCGCCATCACCAGCACGTCGAAGGGTACCTTCCGGCCGCTCTTCATGGTGGCCTCGCCGGGCGCCAGCTTCACCGCGCTGTCCCCCAGCAGGAAGGTTACGTCCTTCTTCTCAATATGCTTCTGCACCATGGCGGCGGATTCCTTGTCCAGGATGGAAGGGAGAATCTGATCCGCCAGATCCGCCACCGTCACGCTGGCGCACAGGTCGCGGATGCCCTCCAGGCACTTCAGGCCGATCAGACCCGCGCCTACAATCAGCACCCGGCTGTTGGGGGTCAGGTCAGCGCGGAGCGCCCGCGCATCCCCCAGGGTCATGAAGGTGTGGTACTTCACCGTTTCGATGCCCTCGATGGGTGGCACAAAGGGCCGCGCGCCGGTAGCCAGCAGCAGGCTGTCATAGGGCACAACGCTGCCGTCGGAGCCGGTGACGGTTTTCGCCTCCTTGTCGATGGACACGACCTCCACCCCCCGGCGGAAATCAACCCGGTTGTCCTCGTAGAAGCTGTCGGGCTTGTAACGCATGCGATGCTCGTCGGTCTTGCCCCACAGGAGGTAGGAAATCAGCGGACGGGAGTAGGTGAACTCATCCTCCCTGGAGAACAGGGTGATCTCGCCCTCATCGTCCCAGCGGCGGATGGCCTCCACCGCGCTGACGGCGGCAGGGCCGTTGCCTGCGATCACATATTTCATGCTATCTTCACCTCTCCTCGTAGACAATGGCCTGGTTGGGGCAGTTCTGCACGCAGGCAGGCTGGCCGGAGGCGTTCTTGGTGCACAGCTCGCACTTCTGCATGACCCGGCCCGTTTCGTCGGGCATAATCGCGCCGTAGGGGCAGGACAGGATGCAGGTGTAGCAGCCCACGCACTTCTCCTGGTCAATGACGATCATGCCGTCCCTGCGGCTCAGCGCGCCGCTGATGCAGCCCTTGACGCACAGGGGATTGGCGCAGTGGCGGCAGTTCACGGCGAAGTGCACGCCGTTCCCCTCCTCGATGTGGATGCGGGGATGGATGCGGATGTTCTTGAGGGCCTTGACCATGTCGCTCTTGCCGGAATTGGCGAAGGCGCAGTAGTATTCGCACAGATGGCACCCCAGGCACCATTTTTCATTCACATAAATCTTCTTCATGACCGTCACTCTCCCGCATGCTTTACGCCCAGGATCTGCAGCTCCTTCTCCGTCAGGCCCACGCCGCGCAGCATCAGGCGATTGCCGCGCAGAGCCTCGATGGAGTTGATGCCCATGCCGCCCATCATTTCCTTGATCTCATGGGTCCAGGCGTTGACCAGGTTGATCAGCCGCTGGCAGCCGATGTCCGGATTCAGGCGCTGGGTCAGCTCGGGAATTTGCGTGGCGATGCCCCAGTTGCACCGGCCGGTCTGGCAGGAGCGGCACAGATGGCAGCCCAGGGCCAGCAGCGCGCCGGTGGCGATGTACACCGCGTCCGCGCCCAGGGCGATGGCCTTGACCACATCCGCGCTGGAGCGGATGGAGCCGCCCACCACCAGGGATACCCGGTCGCGGATGCCCTCCTGGCGCAGGCGGGTATCCACCGCCGCCAGGGCCAGCTCGATGGGAATGCCCACGTTGTCCCGGATGCGGGTGGGAGCCGCGCCCGTGCCGCCGCGGAAGCCGTCGATGGCGATGATGTCCGCACCGGAGCGGGCAATGCCGCTGGCGATGGCCGCCACGTTGTGCACCGCGGCAATCTTCACGATGACAGGCTTGGTATAGCGGCTGGCCTCCTTGAGGGAGTACACCAGCTGGCGCAGATCCTCAATGGAGTAGATGTCATGGTGCGGCGCGGGGGAAATGGCGTCGCTGCCCTCGGGGATCATGCGGGTGCGGGCGATGTCCGCCACGATCTTCTTCCCGGGCAGATGGCCGCCGATGCCGGGCTTGGCGCCCTGGCCCATCTTGATCTCAATGGCCGCGCCGGCGTTGAGGTAGTCGCGGTTCACGCCGAAGCGTCCCGAGGCCACCTGCACGATGGTATGCTCGCCGTACTGGTAGAAGTCCTGGTGCAGTCCGCCCTCGCCGGTGTTGTAATAGGTGCCCAGGGCCACCGCCGCCCGGGCCAGGGACTCATGGGCGTTGTAGCTGATGGAGCCGTAGGACATGGCGGAGAACATGATGGGCACCTCCAGCTTCAGCTGGGGCGGCGTATCGTCGATGAGCCTGCCGTTTTCGTCCCGGCGGATGCCCTCGGGCCGTGCACCCAGGTACACGCGGGTCTCCATGGGCTCACGCAGGGGGTCGATGGAGGGGTTGGTCACCTGGGAGGCGTTGATGAGCAGCTTGTCCCAGTACACCGGCAGGGGCGCAGGATTGCCCATGGCGGAGAGCAGCACGCCGCCTGACTGTGCCTGTCGGTAGATTTCCGTCATGGACTGGCCGGTCCAGTTCACGTTGTCCTTGAAGGTGTTGTCGGTCTTGACAATTTTGAGGGCGCGGGTAGGGCAGAGGGTGACGCAGCGCTGGCAGTTGACGCAGGCGCTCTCGTCGGAAATCATCAGGCCCAGCTCCTCATCGTACTGGTGAACCTTGTTGGCGCACTGACGCTCGCACACCCGGCAGGTAATGCAGCGGTCCTGGTTGCGGACAACCTCATAGGCAGGGTAGAAAAAATCAACAGCCATCAGGCCTTACCTCCTTCCCGGGTGAAGATCACCGGCTGGCCGCCCCTGGGGGCCCAGACGTGCTTCACATCCGGCGCAATGCGGCGGATGGCACATTCCTCGCTGGCGACATAGGCGATATCCTCCGTTTCCGCCACCACCATGGAGCGGAGCTTCAGCCGGTCGTTGAGGGCCATCATGCCGCCGCTAAAGCCCACCAGGATCGAGAACGGCCCGGTGATGAGCATGGAGGAGAACCGCTGCCTGAGCAGCAGCATACGCTTCCTGTCCTCCTCGTCCATGTGCTCAATGGTGGACCAGAAGGGCGCGGCGATGACGTTGGCCGCCTCCTCCCAGGTGAGGCCCTGCTTGCGCACCAGGTAGTCCAGCATGTAGGCAATGACCTCCGTGTCGGTCATGAGGGTGCAGTTGTAGCCGTACATCTCCATGCAGCGGCGGTTGGCGTCGTAGGAGGAAATCTCCCCGTTGTGCACCACGGACACATCCAGCAGCGTGAAGGGATGCGCGCCGCCCCACCAGCCGGGGGTGTTGGTGGGATAGCGGCCATGGGCCGTCCAGCATTCGGCCTCGTATTCCTCCAGGCGGAAGAAGCGGCCCATGTCCTCCGGGAAGCCCACGCCCTTGAAGGCGCCCATGTTCTTGCCGCAGGAGAAGATGTACGCGCCGCTGATGTGGGTGTTCACATCCAGCACATGGGCGGCGGTGAAGGCGTCCTCATCCAGGGCCTCCTCCTCCAGCCGCCACATCTTCGGCGTCACGAAGTACCGCCAGATAATGGGGCTGTCGGTAACCTCCTTGATCTTGCGGGTGGGCATGAGCGACATGGAGTGAATATCAAAGAACCGCTTCAGGTAATGCTCGCAGGCTTCCCTGGCCTGCTCGTTGTCATAGAACAGGTGGAAGGCATAGCAGTCCGGGAACTCCGGATAGATGCCATAGCCCGCGAAGCCGCCGCCCAGGCCGTTGGAGCGGTCGTGCATGGGCTCCATGGCCCGGATGATGGTTTCGCCCCCGATTTTGCCGCCCTTCTTATGAAAGATACCCGCAATGGCGCAGCCGGAGGGAATCCGCACCTCGCCCTCCCGGGGATTCCTGCTCACCTGAAAGGGATCCGCTCCGCTGTCCCACATGTTTTGCATTTCTGGCTCCTCCTTCATGCAAAAAGACGTCCATTCCGATGGAAACGGGTACAAAAATACCACCGGAATGAACGCCTTTGTTCACTACCCCTGCATTATAGGGCCTGCATGATGTTCCGTCAAGGTTTTGGGCTGTACTTTCGCTGTATTGCGTGGGCATGCGCCATTCTCCGCGCAGAGCTGCGCATGTCTATCCGCCTGCGCCCGGGAATAGACTGCGCCATGGAGGTGAACCGAGCATGAGTGACCTGGAGCTGTTTGCCCGGCTGATTCAGTGCGAGGCCGGGGGCGAGGGCGACAACGGCATGCGGGCCGTGGCCAGCGTGGTGATGAACCGCGTCCGTATCCGCACGGGGGAATACGGGCGATACAATACCCTGTCGGAGGTGATCTACCAGACGGGGCAGTTCAACTGCGCCCGCACCGTGCTGGGGGGCCAGCAGAATCTTCAAAACATCTACAACATGAACCCTACCCAGGTGCATTACGACATTGCCGAGTGGGCCATGGGCGGCGGCAGGCTGGCCAACCTGTGGCAGTCCCTGTGGTTCTACAATCCCTACTCCCCCACCTGCCGGAATTTCTTTCCCTCCGATGTGGGGTATTTCCAGATCCGCATCAACAACCACTGCTTCTACAACCCCACCGAGGCCTACAACCAGACCTGAAGCACCCTTTTCCATCTGGCGCAGGCGGTCAGGATGTGGTACAATAGCCCCGTTACAGAAAGGGGAATCACCATGGCCTGTGCCTATACCTTCAACCAAGTGACGCTGTTCTACAGCGAGAAGCTGCTGCTGGACGGCGTGAACCTGACCATCTCCGACGGGGACCGCATCGGCGTGGTGGGCCGCAACGGCGCGGGGAAATCCTCGCTGCTGCGCCTGCTGGCCGGGCTGGAGGCTCCCGACCGGGGCGACATCGCCGTCCGCCGGAACATGAGCGTGGCCTATCTGCCCCAGACGCCCCGCCTGCGCCCGGAGGACACCGTCACCCAGGCGGCGCTGACCTACCTCCCCGCCCGCCCCGGCGAGGACGTGACCGCCGCTGCCTACGAGGCGCAGACCATCCTGACCCAGCTGGGCTTCACCGACCTGAACCAGCCCGTGGGCGAGCTTTCCGGCGGGCAGCAGATGCGGGTTGCGCTGGCGGGGGTACTGTGCCGGGAGAGCGACGTGCTGCTGCTGGACGAGCCCACCAACCATATCGACCTGGACATGGCCCAATGGCTGGAGGACCGGCTGATGGCCCGCAAGGGCACGCTGATTGTGGTGACCCATGACCGGTATCTGCTGGAGCGGGTCTTCTCCCGCATCTTCCACGTGGGCGGGGGCCGGGTGGATACCTTCCAGACGGACTACGCCGGATACCTGGAGGAACGGGCCCAGCGGGAGGAAATGGAAGCCGCGACGCTGCGCAAGAACAAGTCCCTCTACCGCAAGGAGCTGGCCTGGATCCGCCGGGGCGCGCAGGCCCGCAGCACCAAGGCCAAGGGCCGCATCCAGCGCTTCGACGCGCTGACCGACGCCATCCGCGAGGCCCCTGAGGAAGAGCGTCTGACCATGAAGAGCGTGGCCAGCCGCCTGGGGAAGAAAATCCTCTCCTGGGAGCATCTGGACGTGGCCATCGGCGGGCACACGCTGGTAAGGGACTTCTCCTACACCCTCCTTCGGGACGACCGCGTGGGTATCATCGGCGGCAACGGCGCGGGCAAGACCACCCTGCTGCGCACGCTCTGCGGGGAAATTCCCCCTGCGGCCGGAAGCATCGAGCAGGGCGACACGGTGCGCATCGGCTACTTCGCCCAGCACTGCCCGCCCATGGAGCCCGACATGCGCATCATTGACGCGGTGAAGGACGTGGCCGTGAAGGTCTACACCCCCGACGGGGAGCTGTCCGCCTCGCAGATGGCGGAGACCTTCCTGTTCCCCTCCTCCATGCAGTACCAGAAGGTGTCCAGCCTCTCCGGCGGCGAGATGCGCAGGCTGTACCTTTTGCGCATCCTCATGACCGCCCCCAACGTGCTGATCCTGGACGAGCCCACCAACGACCTGGACCTGGAGACCCTGGGCGTCCTGGAGGACTACCTGGACTCCTTCCAGGGGGCGATCATCGCCGTCAGCCACGACCGCTACTTCCTTGACCGGGTCACCACCCACCTCTTCGCCATGGAGGACGGGCGCATGGCGCCCTACATCGGCGGCTACCAGAGCTATCTGGACACGAAGGCCGGTGCGGTGGCTGCGGCCCTGCCCGCCGCGAAGGCCTCGGAAAAGCCTGCGTCCAAGGCCGCTCCCGTCCGCACCAACTCCTACGAGAACCGCTTCTCCTTCAAGGAGCAGCGGGACTTTGACACCATCGAGGACACCATCGCGGGGCTGGAGGATGAGCTTGCCCGGCTGGAGCGGGAGCTGGAGGCCAACAGCGCCGACTACACCAGGGTGACCGCCCTCATGCAGGCCCAGCAGGAGACCCAGCAGAAGCTGGAGGAAGCCATGGAGCGCTGGATGTACCTGCAGGAGAAGTGGGAGCGGATTTCGCAGCTGAAGGGGGACAAGGCATGAAAACCCATGTATTCCGCCTGCACCCGGGGGACGATCTGCGCCTGTCCCTGGAAGGATACGCCCGGGAAAACCGCATCGGCGCGGCGGTGCTTGTATCCTGCGTGGGGTCGCTGCGTCATGTGCGGCTGCGGGACGCCTCCGGCGTGACCATCCGGGAGGCGGAGGGGGATCATGAGATCGTCTCCGCCACGGGTACCGTCAGCCAGGAGCGGCTGCACATCCATGTGAGCCTGAGCCGGGAGGATCTGTCCGTCATCGGCGGGCACCTGGCGGAGGGCTGCATCATCAAGACCACGGCGGAAATCGTGCTGCTGGAAATGGAGGACCTGGCCTTCGGGAAGGTGTTCGACCCCGCCACAGGCTATCACGAGCTGGACATCCGCCACGCCTGAACCCACGCAAAAAGGCAGACCGTCATGGCCTGCCTTTTTTGTGTTGCGGAACAGCGTTACGCCGCGTCCGGCACATTGCGCTTGAAGTGGAACAGCGCGCTGCGGCGATAGCTGACCGTCAGCAGCGCCGAGCATACCACCCAGCCCAGCGGATACGCCAGCGCCACGCCCACAAAGCCCCAGCCCACCCAGCTGCTCACCAGCAGATAAATCTGCCGGAACACCACGAAGGAGCCCAGCATGATCAGCATGGGCGTGCGGGCATTGCCAATGCCCCGCAGCGCGCCGGCGAAAATCTGGTTGAAGCAGATGGTGATATAGAAGGGCGTGATGATATAGATAAAGCGCACGCCGAAGTCGATGACCTCCTGATCCGGGCTGAACAGGTGCATGAGCGGACGGGCGAAGCACATCAGCAGCACCGCCAGCGCCGCCATGCAGCAAAGCGCCGCAATCAGCGCAAAGCGCACGCCCTTCCTGGCGCGATGGGGCTTGTCCGCGCCCCAGTTCTGCCCCACAAAGGTGGTGGAGGCCTGGGCGATGGCCATCACCGGCACCGTCAGGAAGGCGTCCAGCTTGTTGTAGCCGTTCCAGCCAGCCATGCAGGCCGAGCCGAAGGCGTTGATGTAGCTCTGCACAAACACGTTGGAGAAGGAGGTCAGCGCCTGCTGAACGCCCGCGGGCGCACCCATGGCAATCACGCTCTTCAGCTCCGGCCTGCTGATGCCCAGGTGCCGCCAGCGAATGCCGTAGGCGCCCTGCTCCCGGGTCAGGGTGATCAGCACCAGCACCGCCGACAGCCCCTGGGCGATGATGGTGGCCAGCGCCACGCCCCGCACGCCCATGCCGAATTTCACCACAAACACAAGGTCCAGCACCGTGTTGGTCAGGGCGGAGAATACCAGGAAGAACAGCGGCCGGCGGGAATCCCCCACCGCGCGGAGAATCGCGCTGCCCACGTTGTACATCAGCAGGCCGGAGATGCCGCAGAAGTACAGCGTCAGGTACTGCTCCGACTCGCCGAACACGTTCTCGGGGGTCTGCATCATCCGCAGCATGGGCTTTACCAGCGCAAGGCCCACCGCCGTGGCGATGGCGCACAGAATAAACGCCACCGTGATGGTGGTCTGCACGGCGGTGTGCAGGCACTTCTCGTCATGCGCGCCGTAGCACTGGGAGATCAGTACCCCCGCGCCCATCGAAAGGCCGTTGCACAGGGCGATGAGCATGTTGATGATGCTGCCCGTGGAGCCCACGGCCGCCAGCGCTTCCTGCCCAACATACTGCCCCACCACCACCGAGTCCACCGTGTTGTACAGCTGCTGGAACAACAGGCCGATGGCCAGCGGCACCGAAAAGCTCAGAAAATGCCGCCAGATGTCGCCCTTGGTCATATCCGCGTCCTTGCGTGCCATGGATGACATTTCCTCCTGTGTATATTGCTTGATCAAGCATAGCACATTCCCAGCCGGATGTCAAAGCCTGCAGGGCATCCTGATCCCCGCAGGGCTTTCCTTTCCTTGCCAAATTGTTCTCACAGTCTATTGCTATCAGGTATTTTTTATGATATACAGGAATTATTCGGAGGTGAGCATGCATGGGGCCTCACAAGAATTACTGCATGAAATACGTTGCCGATCAGGAAGAAAAGCAGAAAACCCACATCGTCTTCTGTGACAAGTGCGGCATGCGCGCTCACAGGCTGCCCCACGGCTATGACGAGCATGGCTATAACGACCTGAAGCACCTCGGCTGCGGCGGATGCATCACCGTCTCCCGCACCACCACCCATGACATGCTGGATCATCTGACCGACGAGCAGGCCGCCGTGCTGGCGGATGAAATCGCCGGAGCCATCGTCCGGGGCAACAGGCTGCGCAGGATCGTCGCCGAGCAGAAGGCCGCCCAGCATATTCACTGGTGAGGATGCCTGCAAAATAGGCCTTCGTGCGTATCGCCTTGCCC
>JBJEUJ010000052.1:0-3608 GCA_051883775.1 Aristaeellaceae bacterium
AGCTGCGCCAGCATGCGCACCTTCTCCAGCAGGGGATAGCTGGCCCGGGTGGGCTCAATCTTGTCCGCCAGGTAGACGGCCATGTCCATGGGGGTCATGCCGGGCTGGCCGGTGGTATGGCAGCGGATGGCCTGCAGGATGCCGGGATCCTCCACGCCGTACTCCACCTTCGCCAGGTGCGCTCCCACGATGGAATGCAGCAGCGCGCCGCTTTCCAGGAGGGACTCGTCCTCCGTGAGGCCGTTGTCCCGGGCGATGGCTTGCATGTCCTTGAGCGGCAGGCACTTGGCGCAGTCGTGCAGGAGGGCGGCGGTCTCCGTCCGCAGGGGATCCAGATGATGCAGCATGGCCAGGTGACGGGCCGTGTCTGCCACGGCCAGGGTGTGGGCGAAGCGCTTGACGCTCAGGGCGTCGAAGAGCTTGTCCAGCCACCTGTCCGCCTGGGGAATCCGCGCCTCCATGCCGTAGAGCCCCTTCACCCCGCAGTATTCCCGCACGGGGACGGGCAGGTCGGCGGCGGCGCGGCTGTCAGACAGGGCCTGGCGCACATCGGTGGAGGACACGTCCATGGGCTCCATGTCCAGGCTGAGGAAGGAGCCGCCCTTTTCCTCCAGGGTGCGGCGCTGCGCCACCAGGGCGGCGGGGGTCACGTCCCAGGGCCGGGGCGCGACGATAAAGGCGCACTTCTTCAGCACCTCCTCAAAGCGCCGCCAGGTGTGCAGCTCCATCAGCGTGTCCGCGCCGATGATGTAGAAGAAGTCGGCCTTGGGATATTCCTCGCGCAGAAGGGACAGGGTATCCACGGTGTAGATCACGCCCTCCCGATCCAGCTCGATGCGGCTGGGGGTCAGGGCCTCCTCCTGGGCGCAGGCGGCGCAGACCATTTTCCAGCGATCCTCCGCCGGGGCGATATGCTGCTTGTGGGGCGGGTTGCCCGTGGGCACCACCAGCACCTGATCCAGCCCGGCCTGCTCCTTCGCGGCCAGCGCCATGCGGATATGCCCCGTGTGAATAGGATTGAAGGTTCCGCCCATGATACCGATGCGTTCCTTGGCCAACCTCGGATGCCTCCTTTTGTACTGATACCTATTATAAACGATTTCCGGGCAACATAAAAGGGGTATTTTCAAATTCGTTCATGAAACGGGGATGAAGCAGGCATGGAGCAGTATCTGCGCAGGAAGCGCCTGAGCAGCCTGATGGATGAAACGGGGCTGCGGCTGCTCATCGCCCTGGGGGCGGTGATGTGGTTCGTGTGGCTGTGGGGGCTGGGCATGCCGGCGCTGCTGGCAGGGCTGGCGCTGGGGCTCATGGGCCAGATGGCCCTGACCCGCTGGCGGAGGCGGGTGGTGGACAGGCGGGAGCGGGCGCTGCGCTGTCAGCTGGGAGGCGAAATGCTGCTGGAGGACATGCTGCTCCTGCCTGCGCGGCGGGCGCACTTCCAGGCGGCGATGCTGCTGGGGCAGCGGTATCCCATCAGGCTGGAGCGGGTGACGGAGGACGGCATGCTCTGCCAAAGCGGCGGGGAGCGGCTGCTGGTGGCCTGTCTGCTGAGGCCCCCGGAGTGCGAGGCATCCCCGGAGGATCTGCTTGCCTGCCAGCGGGCGGGCAGGGCCCACGGCGTGAAGCGCTGCGTCCTGTGCCTGACGTGCAGGTGCTCCGCCGCGGCAAGGGCCTGGGCGGAAACCTCCGCCATGCCTGTGCGCATCATCAGCCGGGAAACCATGCTGACCCTGGCCGGGCAGGCCAACCCCGCCACCGACGCGCAGCTGATCTCCCTGGGCAAACGAAGAAACCGCCCCGGCTCCGGCAGGAGCGCCCTGCGGACGATCCTGGACCGGAGCAAGGCGGGGCGGTACATGTTCTACGGCACAGCCATGGTGCTGTTGTACGTGGTGACGGGGCTGAAGTGGTACGTCCTGCCAGGGCTGGCGCTGGTGCTGCTGGCGGTGACCAGCCGGTATCTTGCCCGGGAGGAGGAAGCCCTGTGAACGGACGGCGGAAGCGGCACGGCGGCGGATGTCTGGCAGGCTGCGGCCTCCCCGCGAAGGCTGTCTGGATATTGGCCGCAGCAGGGGGGCGGTGTGAGAAGCCCGTCGCGTACGGCAGCAGCTGTACGGGGCCTGCGCCTCCCGCGGCGCTCCGGCTCAGTCCTCCCTAAGCAGCCGGGCCAGGATGGCGGCGGCGTCGTCGATTTCCTGCTCCGTGTTGTAGATGCCCACGGAGGCCCGCACCGCGCCGCTCTGCAGCGTGCCCAGCCAGGTGTGGATGGAGGGCGCGCAGTGCAGCCCGCCCCGCACCGCCACGCCGGAGCGGTCCAGATCGTCGCTCAGGGCGCTGACGTCCATGCTCTTTGGGACGAAGCTGACCATGCCCATCCTCGGCGCGTCCGGGTGGCCCAGCAGCGTCAGCCGCTCCATGCCCTCCAGCTGGCTGCGCAGCCGCCGGGTCAGATGCTGCTCGTACTGGTGGATTTCCGCCTGGTGCGCCCGGACGAACTTCACCCCCGCCAGCAGCCCCGCGATGCCCGGCAGGTTCAGCGTGCCGCTCTCGTAGCGGTCGGGGAGCATGTCGGGCTGGCGCAGGCTCTCCGACGCGCTGCCCGTGCCGCCGCACATCAGCGGCTCCGGCTCCATGCCCTCGCCCAGAATCAGCACCCCCGTGCCGTGAGGGCCCAGCAGCCCCTTGTGGCCGGGCATGGCCACCATGTCTGCGTTCAGGGCGGCAAGGCTCACGTCCAGCATGCCGGCGGTCTGCGCCGCGTCCACCAGCAGGGGAACGCCGTTCTCGTGGCAGACGGCCCCCAGGCGGCCCACCGGCTGCACCACGCCGGTGACGTTGCTGGCGTGGCAGATGATGACCAGGGCGGTTTTCGGGCTGATGAAGCGCTGCAGGGTGTGGGGCTGCAGGATGCCCGTATCGTCCGGGGGCAGCACACGCACGGTGATCTGCCCGGCGGCGGTATACCGGTCCAGCAGGCGCATGACGGCGTTGTGCTCGCCATGGGAGCAGAGCACCTCGTCCCCCTCGTGGAGGGTGCCTGCAATGGCCAGGTTGAGGCTCTCGGTGCAGCTGTGGGTGAAGATGACCCGCTCGCTCTGCCGGATGCCGGCCAGCTCCGCCAGCTCCTCCCGGCAGCGCTGCACCACCCGCCCCGCGCACACCGCCAGGCGATGACCGCCCCGGCCCGGGTTGGCCCCCAGCTTCTCCAGCGTACCCGCCATGGCGCGGATCACCTGGGGCGGCTTGGGATAGCTGGTGGCTGCGTTGTCCAGATAGATCATGCGTCCGCCTCCTTGCGCCCATGCACCTGCGGGCGTCTTTCCGTATATCCTAATGCTGAGGGAGAGGAGGTAGAACCCATGGAGCAGCATTTTGGCATTGCGTCCTTCCGCTCGCGCCAGCAGGTGATGGCTTTTGAGCAGGCGCTGCGCCGCAGCGGGGTGAAGGCGGAGATTGTCAATACGCCCCGGGCGGTGGCGGCGGGCTGCGGACTGTCCGTGCGCTTTGCCCTGGCGGACGAGCAGGCCGTGGCGGAGGTGTACCGCGCGGTGAAGCCGGGGAACCTGATCGGCTTCTACCGGGCGGAAAGGGAGCAGGACGGCCGC
>JBJEUJ010000053.1:0-19498 GCA_051883775.1 Aristaeellaceae bacterium
CCTTCCGCCTGGTGACGCTGGAGGGCGACGTGATGCACTCCGGCGGCTCCATGACAGGCGGTTCCTCCGCGTCAAGGGCGGTGGGTCTGCTGGGCCGGGAGCGGGAGCTGAAGGAGCTGACCGAGTCCCTGCGGACGGGAAAAATTCGCCTGGACGCCTTCCGGCAGCAGCTCTCGGAGGGGCAGACGAAGAAGAACAGCCTGAAGCAGCAGTGCGGCGACGCGCTGAACGAATTGCATCAGCAGGAAATTGCCGTGGCCCGGGAAACCGCCCGGCACGAAGGCGCCCAGGCGGATCTCACCGCCCACCGGGAGCGCATGGAGCAGACCGCCCAGGCCCGGGTGCAGCTGGAGGAAGCCATGGCCCAGCTGGACGCGCAGCTGACGGAAATCAGCCAGCAGAGCGGCGACGCGCAGCTGGATCAGTCCGCCATGGAGGAAAAAACCGCCGCATTGCAGGAGGCCCTGCAAGAAGCCCGGAGCCGGGCCGCCGAGGCCGCCGACCGGGTGATGACCCGCACGCTGCAGCTGTCCGATTTGCGGCATCAGCTGGACGTGATGCACCGCGACCACGAGCGCTATCAGCAGGACAGGCAGCAGCTGACGCGGGAAACGGAGCGGCGCAAGGCCCAGCTGGCCGACATGGACGGGCAGGATCAGCAGGACGCGGAGGAAATCGCCCGGGTGACGGCGCTGCGTGAAACGCGCCTGCTTGAGCAGAAGCGGCAGGAGCAGGTGACCGCCTCCCTCGAAAATCGCCGCACCGACGCCCAGGCCCGCCTCAGGGACGTGCTGACCGACATGGAGAACCTGCACCAGTCCCTGAGCCGGGATACGGATCGCGTGCACCGGACGGAGATGGTGCGGGCCAAGGTGGAGGGCGACCTGCGCACGCTGCAGAACCGCATCTGGGACACCTACGAGGTGACCTACGCCGGGGCGGAGGAATTCCGGCAGACGGAGGGCTTCGACGCGGTGGAAGCCGACCGGCGGGCGGCGCAGCTGATGAGCCAGATCCGGGCCCTTGGCAGCGTGAACGTGAACGCCGTGGAGGAATACGCCGCGACAAAGGAGCGCTATGACGATCTGACGCGGCAGCAGGAGGATCTGCGGCAGGCGGAAAAGGATCTGCGGGAGCTGATCGAGCGGCTGCTTGAGCAGATGCGGGTCACCTTCGTGGAGAACTTCACGAAGATGCAGGGGTACTTCTCGGAGACCTTCACGCGTTTGTTCGGCGGGGGCCATGCGGAGCTGAAGCTGATGGACCCGGAGGATCCGCTGAACTGCGGCATCGAGGTCAACGCCCAGCCCCCGGGGAAGAAGCTGCAGCTGCTCTCGCTCCTTTCCGGCGGCGAGCGCGCGCTGACGGCCATCGCCATCCTCTTCGCCATGCTGAAGCTGAAGCCCACGCCCTTCTGCATCCTGGACGAGATCGAGGCCGCCCTGGACGACGCCAACATCGGCTACTATGCCGACTACCTGAGAGAGTACAGCCAAAGCACCCAGTTCATCGTCATCACCCACCGCAAGGGCACCATGGAGCGGTGCAATTCCCTCTTCGGCGTGGCCATGGAGGAGCAGGGCGTGAGCCGGATGGTGTCCGTCAGCCTGCAGGATTACAAGGAATAATAGCGGCTTTGGGCAGATTATGCAGGGCTATTCATCATGAAAGCATAACCCTGCATTCCTTCCCCTCATGTGGACACCCGGTGGACAAGCCCCCGCCGTACACCCTCCAAAACCCATGGCCCGCAAGGCTCCGGGGATTTCCACAGGAGGTTTTCCACAGGCTGTGGAGCGTGTGGAAAAGCCTGTGCCGCCGATGTGCACCCCCTGTGCGGCGGCTGTGCAGAGCAGGAATATTCACCGGAAATATGCATGGGATTCACCCCTTTCCGGCAGGAATGTTCCCGCATGGAGTGGAATATAATGTGAGAAGCGGGAATTATCCACCGTTTATCCCGTCCTTTTCACGCTCCGTCCACTTTTGGCAGCGCCCCAAAACCCTTGCCGCGCCTGGGCGGACGACACTTTTCCACAATATTCACACCCCCTACTACGACTACGGTTACTATATACTATACCTACCTGACTGACAGAGAGGATGATCCCATGCAATTTACGATGAACGCCCAGGACCTTCTGGACGGACTGAATACCGTCACGCGGGCGCTGGCTGCCCGTCCTGCCAAGCAGATTCTGGAGGGCGTGCTGGTGGAGGCCTCCGACGAGGGGATCAACCTGACCTGCTCCGACGGCAGCCTGACCATCGAGAGCGTTCTCACCGCCGATGTGAAGGAGCCCGGGCGCGTGGTGCTTCCCGGCAAGCTCCTGACCGAGCTGGTGCGCAAGCTCCCCGGGGGCGAGGTGACCATCCGCGTCAACGAGAACCACTCCGCCTCCATCCGCTGCATGTCCTCCAAGAGCAACCTGGCGGGCATGAACCCCATGGAGTACCCGGAGATGGCCGAGGTGGAGAGCGGCGCCACCATCAAAATTCCGCAGAACAAGCTGAAGGAAATGATCGCCCGGGTGGTGTTTGCCATCGCCACGGATGAGAGCCGGCAGATCCTCACCGGCTGCCTGCTGGAGGTGCGCCAGGACGAGGCGCGCCTGGTGGCCCTGGACGGCTTCCGCCTGGCGATGCAGAAGGTGTTCCAGCCCTTTGACCTGCCCGCAGGACAGGAGCTGCTCAAGGCCGTAATTCCCGGGCGGGTGCTGGGCGAATTGAGCAAGATTCTCCTGGAGGAGGAGGACTTCTGCACCCTGCTCATCGGCAAGACCCGCATGCAGGCCACCTTCGGCAACACCCGCCTGTCCACGGTGCTGCTGGCCGGAGAATACATCGACTACCGCAAGATCCTGCCCCCCGCCTTCAAGACCCAGGCCCGGGCCAACCGCACCACCGTGCAGAATGCCATCGACCGCGCCAGCCTCATGGCTCGCGAGGGGAAGAACAACCTGATCCGCATGCGCTTCTCCGAGGGCAGCTTGACCATCACCTCCAATGCCGAGCTGGGCGACGTGCTGGAGGAAATGGACGCCACCCTCCTGGGCGACCCCATCGAGATCGCCTTCAACGCCAAGTACATCACCGACGTGATCCGCAACATCAGCGACGAGGAGCTGTGCATGAAGTTCAACAGCAATGTCAGCCCCTGCGTGGTCAGCCCCATGGAGGGGGAGGGCTACCTGTACCTGATTCTGCCGGTGCGCGTGTTCACCTGACCAGCCTGACACAACGCCTATGCTCATTGATGAAATCAAGCTGCGGGATTTCCGCAATTACGGGGAGCTGACCCTTCACCCCCACCCGGGGGTGAACCTGCTCTTCGGCCAGAACGGCTCCGGCAAGACCAACCTGCTGGAAGCCGTTCATTATTGCGCCCTGGGCCGCAGTCACCGCACCAGCCAGGACCGGGAGGTGGTGCGCAAGGGCGCCATGATGGGCGCGGCGGGGGTCACCGTGCGCAAAGACACCGGCCGCTGCGACATCGCCGTGAAGCTCACCCCCGGGGAGAGCCGCAAGAAGCAGGTCTTCCTGGATCGCAAGCGGGCCTCCCGGCTGTCGGACATGATGGGCCGTCTCCAGTGCGTCATCTTCTCCCCGGAAGACCTGATGCTCGTCAAGGAAGGCCCCGCCCTGCGACGCAGGTACCTGGACATGATGCTCAGCCAGCTGTCCACGGCCTACTTCGTCGCCCTGCAGCAGTACAGCAAGGCCCTGGAGCAGCGCAACGCCATCCTGCGCGACATGAAGAAGGGCGGAAAATGCGAGGTAGCCATGCTGGACGCCTTCGAGGAGGCCATGGCCGCGCCCTGCCAGGTGATCATCCCCCTGCGGCGGAAAATCCTCGCCCAGGTGGCGGCCTTCGCGGCGGAGAAGTACGCCTCCATCAGCGGCAGGCCCGGGGAGCCCTTCGGCATGCAGTACCAGTGCTGCATGCAGGAGGAGGGGGACATTGCTTCCCATGTGCGCCACGCCCTTCAGCAGAGCCGCAGGGACGACGCCTTCCGGGGCGGCACGGGCTTCGGTATCCACCGGGAGGACGTGGGCCTGACCCTCTCCGGACGGGAGATGAAGCTCTTCGCCTCCCAGGGGCAGATCAGGACGGCGGCCCTGTCCATGAAGCTGGCCCAGCTGGAGGTTTTCCGCGCCGCCACGGGGGAAACACCTGTTCTTCTGCTGGACGACGTGATGAGCGAGCTGGACATGACCCGCCGCACCCGCCTGCTGCAGGAAATCAGCGGCGTGCAGACCTTCGTCACCTGCACGGACGAGAGCGACCTGGACGGCTGCCACGACCGCCGCAGCTACCGGGTCAGCGTGGGCGGGGATGGCCTGGCTGCCATCGCCGAAACCAGCAGCGGTCAGCCGGTGCCTCCGAGACCCGTGCTGGAGGATCCCGACTTCACCTGACGGCGCGCTTTTCCGCAGACAAATGACGGAAGTCGCGCCGTTTTTTGCTGCCAGAAAAAAATCGGGGCAACTCGTTTCCGCAGACAGGGATCAGGTCGAAGAAAGCAGATTTTCCTGCTTTCATGGGCTTGAAAGGAGCACAGCCCTTGCACAGCAAGGATATACAGAATGCATAATATAATTATAACATAAGCATAATACAACATGGGAAAACAAGCCCTGATGTTTCACGTGAAACACTTTCCCCGGGGCGCAAACTGTGATACAATGACAGAAGAAGGAGGGATCGCCGTGGCAACCAGGTGGACACGGGAGCAGCAGCAGGCCATCCAGGCCAGGAATCATACGATTCTGGTCAGCGCCGCCGCGGGCTCCGGCAAGACCGCCGTGCTGGTGGAGCGCATCGTCACCCTGCTGAAGGAGGGCTTCCGGCTGAATCGGATGCTCATCGTCACCTTCACCCGGGCGGCGGCGGCGGAGATGCGCCAGCGGCTCAACCAGCGACTGCTCAAGGAGCTCCACGGCGACCCCGAAGTGATGGGCCAGGCCCTGGACGACCTGGAATGCACGGAAATCTCCACCATCCACGCCTTCTGTCAGAAGGTGCTGCGGAACAACTTCGAGGCCGTGGGTATTGATCCCCTCAGCCGGGTGGCAGAAGCCAGGCAGACCGATACGCTGTTCGAGCAGGCATTCAGGGACGCCATGAACGAGCTGCTGGAGGAGGAGGACGACGCCGACTTCCAGGCCTTCGCCGCAGCCTTCAGCCAGCGGGACGTCCATGACATGACCGGCCAGCTGTATGATTTCCTCATGTCCCTGCCCCAGCCCTTCGACTGGCTGGACGGAAAAATCAGCCAGGTGCAGGCGGAAAGCTGGGAGCAGCATCCCTGGTATCAGGTGCTGGTGCAGCAGGCCAGGCGGCAGCTGGAGGGCGTGCAGGTGCTGCTGGATACCCAGGCCCGCATGTTCGATCTGCCCGACGCGGTGGAGCAGCTCCGTGCCACCTGGGAGCAGGACGCAAAGGCCTGCCGCACGCTGATGGAAGCATCCCATGGGGAGCCAGCCGCCTTCCGGGAGGCCATGGCGACGTACAGCCCGGTGCGGGCCGCATCCTGCCGTGGGCTCACCGACGCCCAGAAGCAGTGGCAGAAGCAGTACACCGATGTTCGGAACAAGATCAAGGTCATGATCCGCGAGAGCGCCGACAGCCTCCGCCTGGACGAGGCCCGGCTGAATAATGAATTCGGCGTGATTCAGCAGCATTTGCGGGGCCTGTCCACGCTGGTGAAGCGTGTGCATCTGCGCTTCAGCGAGAGCAAGCAGGCCATGAGCTATCTGGACTTCTCCGATCTGGAGCAGATGACCATGACCGTGCTGTCCCAGCCGGAATACCGGCAGGCCCTGCAGGAGGAGTACGACCACATCTTCGTGGATGAGTGTCAGGATGTGTCCGCCGTGCAGGACGCGATCCTTCAATCCATCCACGGGGAGCAAAGCTGCATGTTCATGGTGGGGGACGTGAAGCAGAGCATCTACCGCTTCCGCCGGGCGGAGCCCACGCTGTTCCTCAACCGCATGCTGACCTACTCGGATGAGGAGGATGCGCCCGAGCGGCGTATCTTCCTGCAAAAGAACTTCCGCAGCAGAACCGCCGTGCTGGAGGGCACGAACCTGGTGTTCCGGCAGCTGATGCGCCGCAGCGTCACCGAGCTGGACTACACCGACGGGGAGGCGCTGATCCCCGGCCGCTGCACGGAGAACGACCCGCCCGTGGAGATTCACCTGGTGAAGCAGCCGGAGGGCGGCGTGTCCGGGGAGATTGCCGCGGAGGTGCAGGTGATCGTCAGCCGGATCCGGGAGCTGCTCACCACCCGCTTTGATGATGGCGGTACCATGCGGCCCTACCAGTACCGGGATATGGTGATCCTCCTGCCGAAGGTGGCGGGGGTGGGCTCGGCCATGGCGCAGCTGCTGGAGGAACAGGGTGTGCCGGTGTTCTTCGACGGGACGGAAAGCTACTTCAACCTGGCGGAAATTACGGCCATGACCGCGCTGATGCAGGTGATCGACAACCCCCGGCAGGATGTGCCCCTGATGGCCACGCTGAAGCAGACGCCCTTCCACATGACCGACAGCGACCTGGCGGACATCCGCCTGTGCAGAACAGGCCGGGACGTGCCCTTCCATGAGGCATTTGACGCCTGCTGCGAGGGGGACACGCCGCTATCGGAGAAATGCCGTGTTTCACGTGAAACATTGTCGAAGTGGCGGTTCATGGCGGAGGTTATGCGGCTGACGGATTTCCTGTGGTACCTGGTGCGGGAGACGGGCCTCTACGCCGCCTGCGGGGCTCTGCCGGAGGGTGAAATGCGCCAGGCCAACCTGCGCATGCTCTGCCAGCGGGCCGCCGAGTATGAGCAGAGCGGCGGCTACACCCTGTCCGGGTTCCTGCAGCAGATCGACGAGCAGAAGGCCAGCGGGGACGACCGCTCCGCCAAGACCCTGGGGGAAAACGAGAATCTGGTGCGCATCATGACCATCCACAAGAGCAAGGGCCTGGAGTTCCCGGTGGTGTTCTGCGCCCGCATGAGCAACAGGCTCCACCTGGCCCGCCGGGGCGGACTGCTGATGCACAGCCGCCTGGGAGTCTGCCTGCCCTACGTGAACAGGAGCCTGAACATCCGCCGGGACACCATGGCGGACGCGGCCTTTGAGATTCAGCGTCTGCTGGATGAAAAGGCCGAGAAGGCCCGGCTGCTGTACGTGGCCATGACAAGGGCCCGGGAGCAGCTGATCCTGATCGGCTGCGTGCCGGAGGATGGCAAGCTCCTGTGGCAGATGCCGGAGAGCGACTACCGGATTCTTGCGGCGGACAGCATGCTGGACTGGGTTATGCAATCTGTTTCAACAAAGGAAAATCCACCTTTGTCCACAGGCTTTCCACAGGCCGCAAACCCTTGTAAAATCAGGGTTTGGGAGGATACTCATCCACAGGCTGTGGATAAAAACAAAGTTATTAACAGTCTGCAGGAATGGCTGAATACCGCGCTTTCCGGCGAAGCTGGGGATAAGTTGGGGATTCTTTGGAGCGGCATGGGCAAGGAGCGTCCAGCCGCCCCGCTGAAAACCTCCGTCACCAGCCTGGCCCGCAAGGACGTGCTGAAGGATCCGCTGCCCCTCACCGATGCGGACGAGGACAGCGAGAGCAAGCGTCAGCCGGAGACCATCGTCATGCCCCTGCGGCTGAGCGAGCTGCCGCAGAAGCCGGCCTTCCTGCAGGAAAAGCAGATCACCGGGGCCGAGCGAGGCACGCTGATCCACCGGGCTCTGTCGCTGATGGAGCTGAATCCGCTGCGCAGTGCGGCTGACCTGGACGCGGCCGTCCGGGAGCAGATCGACGATATGATCCGCCGGGGCTGCTTCTCCGTGGAGGAGGGCTTTCTGTTGGACGTGGGGAGCATCGCGGGGTTCTTCCGCAGCGAACTGGGTCAGCGGGTGCTGGCAAGCCCCGACGTCCGCAGCGAGTGGAGCTTCAACTACCTCATGGATGAGAAGGACACCCTGCTGCAGGGCGTGATCGACTGTGCCTTTGAGGAGGACGGCTGCTGGGTGCTGGCGGATTACAAGACGGACAGGATTCTGGACGAGGCTGCCTTTGTGGAGCGGTACACCATGCAGCTGAACTGGTACGCCCGGGCGCTGGAGGCCATCACGGGGCGGAAGGTCAGCGAGATGTGGCTGTACGCACTGACGAAGGGCAGGGCCTATCCTGTCGAACGAAGGATGTAGGAGATGTTTCACGTGGAACAAAGACGAATGGACTACCATCTGCATACGGTGCATTCCTTCGACGGGGATCAGTCCATGAACGAGCTGTGCGCCGATATGGTCAGCAAGGGCGTGCAGGAAATCTGCCTGACGGAGCATATTGAGCCCGGCCACCCGGAGGATGGTGTGGACGTGCCGCCGGTGTGGGACGTGTGGCTGCGGGAAATCGAGGCCATGCGCCGCCAGTACCCCACGCTGACCATCTGCGCGGGGGTGGAAATCGGCGACAACGCCCCCCTGCGGGAGAGCATCAAGGCCTATCTGGATCAGCTGCCCCTGGACTTCCGCCTGCTGAGCCTGCACCTGGTGAACGGCGTGGACTGCTACAATGTGGACAAATTCTTCGCCGGGAAAACCCGCAAGCAGGCCTACCGGGACTATGCCGAGGCAAAGGCGGAATCCATCCTGGCCTGGGAGGACTTCGACAGCGTGGCCCACATCGGTTATGTGGCGAAGTACTCCGCCTACACCGGGGAGGAGCGGCCCCTGCGCTACGAGGATGCGCCGGATGCCTTCGACGCCATGCTCCGGCACATCATCCGCCTGGACAAGTGCCTGGAGATCAACACCTCCGGCTACGGCGCCACGGGGGACTGCCTGCCCCATACCAGCATTGTGAAGCGGTACATCGACCTTGGGGGCGAGTGCTTCACCTTCGGCTCGGACAGCCACAGCACGGCGCGGAACTACGCCGATATCGAGCGGGCGAAGGAGCAGATTCGCGCGCTGGGGGGAAAATATCAGGCGGGATACAGGAAACGAAAAAAATACATCTATAAGATTTGACAAATTATGCAGAATGGTATAAAATAGCGGAGTCATGGATGAGACCCATCCATGTTTACGATAGAGAAGCAATGTCAAACCCGCCGTTGCAGGCCGGCACAGCCCCTGCGACGGTGCAGGAGACGGGCTTCTCTATTCTTTTTCCGGAGGAAAATGCCATGCGGAAGATGGTTGTGCTCTCGCTGGACGCGATGTTTGACAGGGATCTGGCCTGCTATGCCGGGGATTCCTTCCTGTCCCGGTGGCTTGGGGAGGCCGCCGTCTGCACGCAGGTCAAGACCGTATTCCCCGCCCTGACCTATCCGGCCCATACCACGCTGATCACCGGCTGCGACCCGGCAGATCACGGCATCGGGCAGAACCAGCCCTTTCAGCCGGACACGGAGGCGCGCATGCGGGCCTGGTACTGGGATGCAAAAGATGTTCGTCGTGAAAGCCTGCTGGGCGCGGTGAAGCGGCAGGGCGGACGGTGCGCGTCCATCCTGTGGCCGGTGACGGGCAGGCACCCGGCGGTGAGGTGGGGCTTCCCGGAGGTACTGGCCCTGCCGGGGGAAAATCAGGTGCTGAAGATGCTCTCCTACGGCACGCCGGGGTGGGTTTTGCGGATGGAGCTGCAGCATGGTCGGGAGCGCAGGAGCATCCATGAGCCGGATCTGTCGGACTACGCGGTAATCCTGGCGGAGGATCTGATCCGCCACCAGCAGCCGGAGCTGACGCTGGTGCATCTGGTGGACCTGGACGAAATGCGCCACCACCACGGGGTGGACAGCGTGGAGGCCCGGCAGGCCATGGCCCGGAACGAAAATCGTGTGGAGCGTGTCTGGACGGCCATGCAGCAAACCCCCGGCATGGAGGACGCGCTGCTGGTGCTGGTCAGCGACCACGGCCAGGCGGATGTGTCCAGGACGGTGTGCCTGGGGGACGCGCTGGCGCAGGCGGGCCTGGCCGGTACGGCCCGGGTGCAGTCAAACGGCATGAGCGCCTACCTCTTCGGGGAGCAGCCGGGGGCGGGCCGGGCGGAGGCCTTCCTGCGGGAGCAGGGGGAGCGGCTGGGCGTGTCCCACGTGTACAGCCGGGCGGAGCTGGACGCCCTGGGGTGCATCGAGGGCCCGGCCTTCGCCGTGGAGGCTGCGCAAGACGTGGTGTTCTCCGACGGGCTGCCCCAGGCCAAGCGGGAGAAGGCCACCCACGGCTTCGGCCCGGGGCATCCGGCGGAAAACTGCCTGCTGGCTGTGAGGGGCAGGGGCGTGAAGCCCTGCCGTCTGGACAGCATGCCCATGCGGGACGTGGCCCCCACCCTGGCGGGACTGATGGGGGTTACGCTCCCCCGGGCCAGGGGACAGGATCGCAGCGGCGTGATGCTTTTGTGACAATCATGGAGGAAAAGTGGGTACGAAAGCATAAAATTTCGGGTATTTTGGACGAAAAATGGTTTTCTGGTGTGAAACAAGCCCAAATAATTTGACAAAAAGGGTTTTCCGTGGCATAATGACGGAGATGAGCTGCCTTGTAATCCATCGCCTGCCACTCGGGCGATTTTGATATAGATGAGCCGGCGCCGCCGGCTCCCTGCCGCAGAAGGGCCGTATTCTGCCGGCATATCATGAATAGGCGTGCGCACGCCTTTTGTTGGAGGTGCTCATTTCCTTGACAACATTCATGAATCTGACGTACTACCACCACAGCGGCTTCTCCGCGGCCGTGGACGACATCCTGCTGGTGTTCGACTACTGGCTGGGGGAGCATCGGGAGCTGCCGGCGGACAAGCGCATCAACGAGGATACGCTCCGGCGCTACCGGGAGGTATACGTGTTCATCAGCCATGAGCATCCGGATCACATGGATCCCGAGGTGTTTGAGTGGCGGAAAATCGTGCCGGTCACCTACGTGGTGTCCATGGACATGCCCATCGGCACCCGTGGCAAGCGCATGGCCCCGGGGGATGAGCTGACCCTCTCCCAGCGGGTGAAGGTGAAGGCCTTCGGCTCCACGGACCTGGGGGTGTCCTTCCTGGTGGACGTGTGCGGGATCCGCCTGTTCCACGCGGGGGATCTGAACTTCTGGCACTGGCGGGAGGAATCCACCGTGAAGGAGATCGAGGAGGCCGAGGAGGCCTTCCGCCGGGCGGTGGACCCCATCATGAAGGAGGACATCGACGTGGCCTTCTTCCCGGTGGATCCCCGGCAGGGGCGGCTGTTCGACGCGGGCGCGAACTACTTCATCATGTCGGTGAAGCCCAGGCTCCTGATCCCCATGCACTTCTGGGGCCGGGCGGAGATCGCCGTGGAGTTTGCCCGGCGCAGCCGCTGCCGCCAGACCGAGGTGCTGGCCATGACCCGCCCCGGCGAGCAGATTCGCGTGGAGACGGACGATGAGGGCTACATGACCGTGCATCTGCTGAGCGTGCCGGAGCCCTCGCCCTTTGCCCGGCCCTCCGGCGGGGACGCGTCCAGGGAGAAGGACGTGGAGCTGAAGAGCTACGACGATTCCGACCCCTTCGCGGAGACCGATCTGCCCGTGAAGATGGATGAGTAAGCCGTGAAGCCGCCTGACGGGATGCCGGGCGGCTTTTTCAATGAAAAACGGAAGGAAAACAGTATTTTTTTCCCCGGCGGGGCATCATCCCTTGACAACCCGGCAAGGATATCGTATGATCAAGGATGGAACAACCCCCTGACGGAAAGAAAGGATCGATCACCATGACGATTGACAAGACGATGTCCATTGGCGAGGTGCTGCGCCTGGATATGGGTACCGCCCGGATCATGATGGAGTTCGGCATGCACTGCCTGGGCTGCCCCCACGCCACCGCCGAGTCCCTGGAGGACGCCTGCGCGGCCCACGGCTCCAACGTGGAGGAGCTGGTCAGCCGCCTGAACGCCTACTTCGCCGAGAAGGCCTGAGTTATCCACAGGACGGGACTCCTTCCAAGCCGGGAGGAGTCCTTTTTGCACCGGGGGGCCGCAAGGGGCGAAAATCCCCGCAAACCCTTGCGCCATAAGGCTTTGCAGCCCCTTTGCCCCGCTGCGGAAGAATCACCAGCCCCTGTGGAAAACCTGTGTATAATGTGGATAAACTGCATGTGCAGTCTCCATGCAGTCCACATGCAGCGCCTATGCTGTGCATAACCCGGCATTTTCTGTGGATGAAATGGGGATAAGTTGTGAACAGGCTGTGCAATGGCAGCCAAAGGAGGCATCCTATGGTCGTGCGGAATGAACAGCAGGCCCTGGCCATGGCTGTGGAAATGGAGAAGCGGGCCATCCGCATCTATGAGCGGGCGCTGACGCTGACGGAGGATCCGCAGGTGATCGGCGGCATCCGGGACATCCTGCAGGAGGAGCAGCAGCACCTGTGCCGCTTCAACGCCATGAAGATGGCCTGCCCTGCCCTGCCCGCCCGGGAGGACAGGCTGCTGATTCAGGCCATCAGCGCGGAGCTGCTTTTCCCCGGCGGTGTGATGGAGATGGAGCGGGCCAAGGGGCTGGACACCCTGGAGGGCCTGTACCGATTCGCCGCGGAGAGCGAGTACGACGCGATGATCAAGTTCGCCGACTATGCCGGAAAGTGCGAGAGCGAGAGCGTCCGGGAGGCCTTCCTGTCCATCGCCCGGGAGGAAGCCGTCCACTACGCCCGCCTGAAGGAAAAGGTGGACGAAGCCTCCGCCAGCACTGCCAACATATAAGGAAGAAAGCCTCCCCGGGCATGGGGAGGCTGTTCCTTTGCATGGGATGTGGGCTGTGGATCACCTGCGCCTCCCCTGCCCCGACAGAAGAAACCTCCCCGATTTGCCGGGGAGGTTTCTTTCATGCATGCAGTCACTTGTTCATAACAAGATTGGAAGCCATGGCGGTCAGGTCAAGACCGGCATAGCAGCTGTGCCGGGACGCCTGCTTGGCCAGGCCCTCCAGGGTCACGTCGAAGAGCGGGGGCGTTGTCTGCATCAGGCGGCTCAACTGCTTCATGCGCAGGAGGTACAGCGTGAGCCTTGCGATCAGCGCGATCACGAGCACATTGGTCAGCAGGGTGAAGTTCAGCCTGGCTCAGGGCTCCCTTCCGGAGCAGTGGGGACAGGCGCAGCTGAGCTTCGCCCGGGCCAGGGCGCGGCTGTTGCCCCCGCGGATCAGCCCGTCCGTCAGATCGTCCATGGCCGCCTGATTCATTTAATCGGCCCGATTCTGACGATCCTTGACACCCTGCCTGGTGAAGGCTCCCCTGTCATTGCAGCCGGAGGCAACCTGGAGGGGAATCATCTGCAGAACGTCCCTGCCGCAGGCTGAGCAGCGGTACAGCGACAGCATGTTCCTTGTCCGGGTGAGGGTATACTGCCTGTACATGAAAGCCACGCGCCTTTCCGTGATGATGGGAAAAGCATAGCATGAAAGAATTGTAAAGCGGAAATCACCCGTTGCTCCTCTTTCCCGGCCTGGCCAGGGAGGCGAGCCACAGGGCCTCCCGCCTTGCGTCGGCCAGGAGCCGGGCGGCCTCCATCCGGGCGCGGCGCAGGCGCTCTGCGGGGGTCATGCGCGGCACGTAGACGCTGCAGCGGCCCTCCTTCACCCGGAAGGTGGCGCAGCCCTCCTGGTCGATGCGCACGTCCTCCTGATCCCCCAGCACGCAGCGGAACACCCGCCCGGCAAAGCCCTTGCCCACATACATGCGCTTGAAGCCCTCCGCGCTGTCCGTGCAGAGGAAGGCCAGGCCGCTGCCGGGCTCCCCGGGCAGGCCCTCCCGGGTGAAGCCGATGACGCTGTGGTGGTCGAAGTAGTCATGCTCAGGGCCGTGGGCATGGAGGCGGCGGAGGCGCAAAAGCTGCGGCAGCTCCGTCACCGCGCCGATCCCCCGGGAGGGGATGCCGTACAGGTCGCCCCAGAACACGCAGGGGTAGCCGAAGGAGCGCAGGAGGATCAGCCCGTAGGCCGTGGCCTTGAACCAGCCGTTGACCCAGCTCTCCAGGGACTGGCCGGGCTGGGTGTCGTGGTTGTCCACAAAGGTGACGGCCTGATGGGGCCTGGTGCCCACCAGGGTGCCGTCGAAGAGGTGCGCCATGTCGTAATGCCCGCCGGAGGCGCTGGCGTCCCGCAGGTGGGCGTGAAGGGGCACGTCAAAGAGGTTCATGGCCCCGTTCACCTGATCCAGATAGCGGTGGAGCGTGCCCACGTCGTGGTTCCAGTACTCCCCCACGGCGTAAAGCTCCCGGCCGGTGTAGGCCCGCATGGCCGGCAGCCAGTCCCGGTAGAAGGCGGCGGAAATATGCTTTACCGCGTCCAGACGGAAGCCGTCCACCCGGGTGGTATCTGCGTACCAGCGGCCCCAGGCCTGCATTTCCTGCAAAACCCTCGGGGACTGGAAGTCCACATCCGCCCCCATGAGATAGTCGTAGTTGTTCTTCTCCCGGTCCACGTCCTCCGCCCATCGCTTGCCGCTGATGAGGAAGATGCCGTGCTGCTTCTGCAGATCGTCCCAGTCCGCGCCGGTGAAGCAGTCCGCGTCCCACTGAAAGCCGCTGTACCTCCCCTTCCGCCCGGGAAAGGTGAAGCGGGTGAACAGCCGCACCCTCCGGCGCTCGCCCACGGGCTTCAGGCGGTCGTTCCAGTCCATGCAGACGGCCTCGGTCTCCTCCGCGCCGTCGGCGCCCATGCGGTGGTTCAGCACCAGATCCGCCAGGGTCTGCACCCGGGCCGCCTGCAGGGCGCGAATGGCGCGCAGGTACTCCTTCTTCGTGCCGTACTTGGTGGGGACGCTGCCCTTCTGGTCAAACTCGCCCAGGTCGTACAGGTCGTATACGCCGTAGCCCACGTCGCCCTTGCCGCCGCTGCCCTTGAAGGCCGGGGGCAGCCACGCGGCGGTGAAGCCCTGCCGGTGCAGCGAAAAGGCATGGCGGGTCAGGTATCGCCACAGCCCGCCGTCCGCAGGCAGCTCCCATTGGAAGCACTGGAGCATCACGCCGTTGTTCATGGGGAGCCTCCTTTGTTTGGAATCGTTTTCATATGCATGATAGCACATTTTTGCCCGTCTGCCAAGCGGGACGGAGCCGGGATAGTATATGGCGGGGAGAAGCATTCTATCCGGGCGGGCAAGGAGCGGAAGGGAGGGATGCGCCGAAGAATGGCGAAGCGACATTTTTACATGAGGAAAGCGCGGTTTGCTTGACAGAGAGTGCGGTTCGCGAGTACAATAGGATAGACGGCCTGTATCCATGCTCGGGTGCGGGTCAACCGATGCCATGCCTGTGCAGGCGCGGAAGGAGGATGGGCGGCGTTTTGGCTGCCTGAATACGATCATGATGAAAAAACGGCTGATCCTGTGCCTGGCGGTGATGCTGGCGTTGACCCTGGGTCTGTTTGTGTCCGCCCGGGCCACGGAGGATAACCTGAAGGTCTCCATGGAGCTGAGCGAGACCACCTTTACCGAGCCCAAGGAGGTCACCGTCACCATTCAGGTGACCAACAGCGGCGAAACGGATATGCCCGGCCCGGTGACGCTGTATTATCCCAACGGCAAGCAGGTGGAGGAGTTCGGCTCCCCCACCCTGGCCGTAGGCAGCTCGAAAACCTGGAGCGGCACCTGGGAGGTCACCCAGAGCCAGCTGGAGGCCGGGAAGCTGACCTTCAAGCTGAAGTATTCGCTGATCAACGACGCGGGCGAGATGGTCAACAAGACCGTGAACTTCTACCGGGAGCTGAGCTACGCCGGGGCGGTTGCGTCGGTGGAGATCAACCGTACCATCACCCCCACCACCGCCCGGGAGGGGCAGGAGGTTTCCATTACCTATGACGTGGTGAACACCGGCAACGTGGAGGTGACCGACGTCTCCATCAAGGAGAACAGCAGCATCTCCTCCGCCAAGGGGACCATCGCCTCCGTCCCCGCGGGAGAAAAGGCCAGCTATACCTTCACCACCACCATGAAGAAGAAGGACCTGACCAGCTCCGCCACCATCACCTACAAGGCCGGGGGCAAGACCTACACCGAGAAGAAGGAAGAGGCCTCCATCAAGTACGGCGAGGTAAAGCTCACCGCCACCCTGTCCGCGGACAAGAAGGGCGGCACCCCCGGCGAATCCGTCAAGCTGACGCTGACGCTGAAGAACTCCGGCAATGTGGATTATACGAACGTGGCCGTCACCGACGCGGTGCTGGGCCAGGTGTTCACCGGCCTGACCGTGCCCGCCGGGCAGAGCGTCACCCAGGAGAAGGAAATCATCATTGACGAGACGGCGGATTACCAGTTCACCGTCACCGGCGAGGACGCCTCCGGCTCCACCGTGGAAACCGCCACGGACCGCCTGTCCGTCCAGGCCCTGGATCCCGCCCAGAAGATCACCCTCACCGTGGAGGCCGAGGCCGACCGCACCACGGTGTACACCCTGCCCGGCACGGTGAAGTTTGTGGTGAAGGTCACCAACAACAGCACCGTGGAGGTCAAGGACGTAACCGTGTCCGCCTCCGGGGTGCAGCTGTACTCCTTCCCCTCCATCCTGGCGGGGGAAACCCGGGACTTCACCCGGGACGTGAGCGTGTCCATGGCGGGCCAGTACCGCTTCGACGCGTCGGTGAAGAACCAGCTGTCCGAGACGGAAACCTTCCAGAGCAACATCATCCAGATCGGCTATGCCCAGCCCACCGCCGAGCCCACCGAGGCCCCCATCGTCACCCCGCCCATGCCCGTGTATGAGGACATGCCCACCTCCGACGGCCTGCCCTCCTATGTGGGCAGCGTGCAGAAGGCGCTGAGCGTCCTGTACTGGGTGTTCATGGGCCTGGCGGCGGTGAGCCTGCTGCTGCTGGCCGTGGGCGTTGTCCGCCGCATCCAGGCGGGCGTGGCCTCCGGCAAGGCCCAGGATCACCTGGAGCGGGGCAGCTACCGCGATTACACCCGTCCCGCCCGCAGGCACGGCAAGGACAAGGGCAAGGCGGACAAGGCCCCGCAGCCGGAGGAGTCCAAGGACGTCCCCGAGGCGGAGGCAGGGAATGTGGACGAGCCCGGCGAGGCTGACGGCGAGGGCGTGAACGCCGAGGAGACCATCCGTCAGCTGTATCCCCGCACGGCGGCCCGCATGCAGCTTGACCCCACCGTGACCGTGGAGGGCGAGGATGAGCCTGCGGACGCGCCCGAGGATGTGCCCGTGGAGGAAAGCAGCCCCGTGGAGGACAGCGTTCCCCCGCAGGAGAGCATCGACACGGCGGAGGCATTCACCCTGAAGAAGGAGGAAGCTCCGGCGGAGCTGTTCATGCCGGAGCCCCCTGCGGAAGCCCCCGCGCCGGAAATGCCCGCAGCGGCGGAGGATGCAGGCGACACGGGCCTCGTCCAGACGGAGGAAGCCCCGGAGGCTGAGGGCGAGCCGATTCAGCGTCAGCGCCGCAGCCAGCGCCGCAAATCCCGCAGGTAAACGCCCGCGGCCCCGATGGTCATCATGCCCTGACAGCCCTGCCGGCAAGCGCGCCGGCAGGGCGTTTGTCCATCATGCAAAATGCAGAAAAAGCCCGCCTTTTGCGCCATATTTTCCTCTTGCGAAAGCCGTGCCGATATGGTATAACCATCCCGACAAATACAGGCCGGCCAGGGGCCGGCCCCGGGGTGAGGTAAGGGCATGGCACGCTCCACGGTTAGGGATTTGACGGTCGGGTCGCCGCTGAAGCTGGTGGTATCCTTCACGGTGCCGCTGCTGTTCGGCTTTCTGTTCCAGCAGCTGTACAGCTTTGTGGATACGGCGCTGGTGGGCCGGTATCTGGGCGCGGAGGCGCTGGCGGCGGTGGGCTCCACAGGCTCGCTGAACTTTCTGATTCTGGGCTTCTGCATGGGCATCTGCTCGGGCTTCTCCATCCCGGTGGCGCAGTCCTTCGGCGCCAGGGACGAAGAGGAGCTGCGGCGGTATGTGGTGCACTGCGTGTACCTGGGGGCGGTGATCTCCCTGGTGATGGGCGCGCTGACCACCATCTGGTGCCCGCAGATGCTCCGGGCCACCAACACCCCCGAGGAGATCATCGGCCGGGCCCAGTCCTATATCCGGCCCGTGTTCGCCGCCATCCCGGTGATCATGCTCTACAACATGGCCAGCGGCATCATGCGCTCCCTGGGGGACAGCAAGACCCCCGTGTATTTCCTGGCCCTGGCCTCCCTGGTGAACATCGCGCTGGATCTTCTGTTCATCCTGGTGTTCCAGATGGGCGTGGCGGGGGCGGCGCTGGCCACCATCATCAGCCAGCTGGCCTCGGGCGTGGGGTGCGTCATCATGCTGGTGAAGCGCTTCCCCATCCTGCGCATGCAGAAGGAGGATTTCCGCTTCCGCCCGGTCTTCGCCCGGCGGCTGATGGGCATGGGCGTGCCCATGGGGCTGCAGTTTTCCATCACAGCCATCGGCTCGGTCATCATGCAGACGGCGGTGAACGGCCTGGGCACCATCGCCGTGGCGGCCATTTCCGCCGGCGGCAAGCTGTACAGCTTCTTCTCCTGCATCTTTGACGCGCTGGCCACCACCATGGCCACCTTCGCCGGGCAGAACATCGGCGCGCGCAAGCTCAGGCGGGTGCATCAGGGCCTGAAGGCTGCGGGCATCATGGGCAGCGTGTACAGTGTGGCGGTGTTTGCCATCACGGTGCTGTTCGGGCGGCAGCTGCTGGGGCTGTTCGTCAAGCAGAGCGACGTGGAGGTTATCAACCTGGCCTACCGCTACATGTGCGTGAACACGGCCTGCTTCCTGCTGCTGCTGGGGGTGAACATCTACCGGCTGACCATCCAGGGCATGGGCTTCACGCGGATTGCCATGCTGGCCGGTGTGATGGAGATGGTCGCCCGCACGGCGGTGGCCATGATCCTGGTGCCCATCTTCGGCTTCAACGGGGCCTGCGCCTCCAACCCGGCGGCGTGGCTGTTCGCCGATATTTTCCTGATCCCCTGCTATATCCATATCACCAGGAAGCTGGAGCACCGCCTGCAGCCTGCGGGCGACAACAACTGACCAAAGGGGGGGCATGCCCATGCTGCGCAAGATCGCGTCCTTCACCATCAACCACGATACCCTCGTCCCCGGCATGTACGTCAGCCGGGTGGACGGAGACTGCGTTACCTACGACCTGCGGCTGAAGTACCCCAACCGGGGCGACTACCTGGCCCAGAAGCCCCTGCACACCCTGGAGCACCTGGTGGCCACCTACGTGCGCTCCTCCCCCTGGTCGGACAGCGTGGTGTACTTCGGCCCCATGGGCTGCAGGACGGGGTTCTACCTGATCCTGCGGGACAGCGTAAGCCATGAGCAGGCCATATCGCTGGTGAAGGAGGCCTTCGCCTTCTCCGCGGCCTTCGAGGGAGACATCCCCGGCGCGAAGAGGATCGAGTGCGGCAACTACCTGGAGCACGACCTGCCCGCCGCACGGACGGAGGCCGCCGCCTACCTGGACGTGCTTTCCCATTGCACCCCCGATACCCTCGCCTACCCCGACTGAGGAGGAACACGCATGAA
>JBJEUJ010000054.1:0-3545 GCA_051883775.1 Aristaeellaceae bacterium
CATACGGCTGATTTTCGCCGCCCCCGGCGGGACGGCGCATGGACAGTGTAGCACATCTTCCGCCAAAGTGCAACGCGAACACGAACAGATTTTCGTCCGCTTTCCCGCAAAAAAAGGGCCGGGAGAGTTCCCGGCTCACTGGGATGAATCCATGCTGGCAGGAGGCGCGTACCCGTGGCTTACCGGGCTGGTGCAGGCACTTGGAGGCTTCGGACTTCGCTGCTTTTAGGGTGTGGGTGAACAATACAGCCAAAGCCTTCCCCTCTGGGGAAGGTGGCCGAGCACAGCGAGGCCGGATGAGGTTATTCCCTGCGGGTTGGGGGCGTGCTGTTTTTGCTGGCGCGGTTCCCCGGCGCGGGCTGAACCTGCCGTTTCCCTCGCGGGCGAACTGCGTCGCCTGCTCGGAAACTCGCGCTTTTTCTTTCCTTTATTGCTGCTCGGTTGTGCTGCGCTGGGCTGCCGCCCAGACCTGCGCAGGGGCTAACGCCGCCCCTGCACCTGCGCAAGGAGCTTCGCCCCTTGACCCGTTTTCGCTGGCGCGCTCCATGGGGGGTGTGCGTTAGTGGAGCTTCTTCCACTTGCTCTTGCCGCAGACAGGGCAGGCGCTGTCCGTGGCAGGGGCCTTGCCCTTGAAGCACAGGCCGCAGCCCTCGCAGAGCCACTTGCCCGGCCCGGCAGGCGCTTCCTCCGCCTGATGCACGCCCAGGGAGTCCAGCAGCGCATCCGCCAGGGCGCGGAGGGCGACGTAGCTCTCCTCGTCCGGGGAGGAGCGCACCGTCACCGTGTCGCCCACCTGCTCCATGCCCTCCATGGCGGCGAGCATGTCCTGCATCTTCTTCCCCGCCACCGGCGACCAACTGCCGTTCTCAATCAGGGCGAAGCGGCGGTTCTGCAGGTTGTGGGCAGCCATGTCGGTCAGCAGGTTCTTCATGGGCGTGAACACATCCATGTTGTAGGTCATGCAGGCAAGGACGATGTGGCTGCAGCGGAAGGCCTCGGCGATCAGCTCGCTGCCATGGGTGCGGGACACGTCGTACATGCGCACGTTCCTGACCCCGCCCTCCGAGAGCATCGTGGCCACCGCCGCCGCCGCGCTCTCCGTGCCGCCGTACACCGAGCCGTACACCACCATCACGCCCTGGGAATCCTCCGGCTCATAGCGGCTCCACCTGTCGTACTTGTCCACAAACCAGCCGATGTTCCTGCGCCACACCGGCCCGTGCAGCGGGCAGACCAGGCGGATGTCCACCGTAGCGGCCTTGGCCAGCACCGCCTGCACCTGCTTGCCGTACTTGCCCACAATGTTGCAGTAGTACCGCCGGGCGTCCGGCAGCCATTCCGTCTCAAAGGGCACCTCGTCGGCAAAGAGGTTCCCGTCCAGCGCGCCGAAGGTGCCGAAGGCGTCGGCGGAGAACAGCACGCCCTCCGTCGCGTCATAGGTCATCATGACCTCCGGCCAGTGCACCATGGGCGCCATGAGGAAGGTCAGCCGGTGCCTGCCCGTGACCAGTTCCGCACCTTCGCTGACGCCCTGGCCGTATTGCGCCGGGTCAAAGCCGAAGAACCGGCGCAGCATGGGCGCGGCGGCCTTGGAGTAGATCAGCTTCACCCCCGGATAGCGCAGCAGCACCTCCGTGATGGCGGAGCAGTGATCCGGCTCCATGTGGTGGATCACGAAATAGTCCAGCCCCCGTCCGTTCAGGGCGCAGGCCAGGTTCTCGAAGAACTGCCCGGCCACGGCGCGGTCCACGGTATCGAAGAGCACGGTCTTTTCGTCCAGCAGCAGGTAGGAATTGTAGGACACGCCCCGGGGCGCCGGGTACACGTTCTCAAACAGGCTCAGCCTCCTGTCGCTGACCCCCAGGTAGACCAGATCCTCCGTGATGCGGCGCACATTGTGCACGCCCGCAAACTTTCTCTTGCCCTCAAAGGCATCCATGGTCATCGCTCCTTTGTATGCGTCTGTTCTGCTCCTGAAAAGGATAGGATATGGTATATCCCCAGAGGCTCCATGTCAACAGGCGCGGGGCATTGTTTACAACTTTCTGATGCGATTTTTACATTGCGCCGCCCGCCCGAAAAAAATACGGGAGCGCCCTCCCGGACGCCCCCTACGCGGCTCAGAAAATACTGCGGATCATCAGCCCGCCGCCGAACACGATCATCGGTATGCCGAGGATCGCCCCGACAATGGTCAGGCACAGCGCCACCCCGCCGCAGCAGATCACCAGCCCCAGGATGAATGCCATCAGCCGGCCCACCGCGCCCAGGATCAGGCCGATCAGGTTCGCAGCCAGCTGAAAGGGCCAGGTCAGCAGATTCCACAGGCAGCCCATTGCGTCTCCCTCCTTCATGCAGGATGATTCTACCATATCCCGCCCATGGGAAAAAGAGAAGGCGCATGAGACTTTCATGAGAAACGGATTAACCCTCCTCCGCCCCTGTGATCTATCAAACGAACACAATTCACTGCAAAACATGCCTATCCCTTCAGGGGATTTTCCTGTATCATCCTGATTGTACCAAACAAACACGCATGAAAGCCCGGAGGATAATCATCATGAGCAAGCGGTTGTACAAATCCAATCAGAACAAGCTGGTGGACGGCGTCTGCGGCGGCATCGCCGAATACTTCGGCATTGATCCCACGCTGGTGCGGCTGGGCTGGGTGCTGTTCTGCGCCCTGGGCGGCAGCGGTTTTGCGGCCTACGTCATCGCAGCCATCCTGATGCCCCGGCAGCCCGAGCGCTGAGCCTGTGCGCCGGGCAGGTTCCCAGGCAAAAACCACCGTGCAGGGTGCGCCCCTCACGGTGGTTTTTTCATGCCTGCATGCTTCGCATTTCTGCCGCAGGCCGGAAAAGCCGTCATGCCTTCCGGGCGACGTCGTTGGTGTCGATCCGGCCCCGGTAGACCACGAAGCGCTGGTACAGGAACTCCAGCACGAAGTTCGCCAGCAGGTTGATCGCCTCAATCAGCCAGGCATGCACGCCCGCCCGCTCCAGCAGCGTCCCCCACCAGGCCGAGGCCGGTGTGAACACCAGGTAGAACAGCGCCACCAGCAGCATCGAGCGCATCAGCGGCGCGTCCGAGCGGAAGGTGTAGCGGCGGTTGAAGGTGAAGTTCCAGATCACCGACAAAACCAGCGACGGCACATGGCTCATCCAGTAGCTCTCCAGCCCCAGCACGTCGTGCAGGAGCGCGAAGGACAGCACCTGGATAATGCCCGCCGAAATGGAGAACAGCGTGAACTTCACCGCCTGCCACAGGTTTTTGTTCATGTTCTTCATCCGTGCATCCATCCTTTCATCAGGTCCATCGGGCGGACGGGCAGCAGCCCCTCCCTCCCCGGCGGAAGCTCCGCCACGGTTTCCCCTCCCCGGAAGGCCGCGCAGCCGCCCTGGCTGTCCCCCGCGCAGATGCTGTCGATCATCAGCGTCAGGGGCACGTGATCCCGGCACTGGGCGGCATACTCCGCCCGGGCGCCGCCCTGCCATGCCTCCGGCGTGTAGCCGCAGTACACCGGCCAGAAGAGGATGTCCTCCCCC
>JBJEUJ010000055.1:0-19219 GCA_051883775.1 Aristaeellaceae bacterium
TAGGTGCCGCCGCCGGTGTACTGCGGCTCGGCCTTGTCGCCGGTCTCGTCCTCGTAGGCCGCCAGCAGGCTGGTCACCAGCTCGCTGTCCGCAGGCACGTGATGGGGCGCCTTCACCTCCGCCTCGTCGGCAACGAATTCCGGCAGGCTGGCCAGGGCGGCGTTCTTAATGGCATCCAGGTCGGCGGTGATGGGCACGCGCATATCGAGGGTGGTGATGAGCCTGTCGCCCTCCAGGTGCAGGATGCCCATGTTGCAGGTCAGGCTGCCGGACACATCGTCGCTGTACGCGCAGCCCAGGGACGCGCCGTCGCTCTCCATGCCCACCCTGTCCGCCAGGGTGCGGAAGGCCCCCTGCACGCCCAGCTCCCGCAGCAGCAGGAGCATCATGCCGATGGCGTTGCGCCGCCCGGCGGGGTACGCGGAATGCCCGGGAATGCCCTCCGCCGTCACCTGCACGCCCTCAGCGGTCACCTCGGCGGTGTAGGGCAGGCCGGTCCTGACCGCGTAGGCGGCCACCTGCGCGGCCACGTCCTCGCCGCCCGCCAGCAGGGCCTTGCACTCGCCGGGGATCACATTCACCCGCTCGCCGGCCCACAGCTGCTTCACCTGCAGGCCCTCCCTGGCCACAGGCGCGTGAAGGTACAGATGCACCATGCCCTTCTCCGTGTTGATCAGCGGGAAGGACGCGTCCGGGGAGAAGCCCACGTCGGGCATATCGGCATGGCTGGCGTACCAGGCCATGTCCTCCCAGCCGGATTCCTCGTCGCAGCCCAGGATCAGCCGGACGGACTTCTTCAGCGGCACGCCCGCCTCCCTGATGGCACGCATGGCGTACAGCGCGCACAGGGAGGGGCCCTTGTCGTCGCTGGTGCCGCGGCCGTACACCTTGCCGTCCTTCACCACCGCGGCGAAGGGATCAACCTGCCAGCCGTCGCCCGCGGGCACCACGTCCAGGTGGCCCAGCACAGCGATGGTCTCCGGCTTGTCGCCCAGGGTCATGTCGCAGGCATAGCCGTCAAAGTTCCGGGCAGGGAAGCCCAGGCGCTGACCGTCGGCCATGGCCATGTCCAGCATGCGGCGCACCTCCGTGCCGAAGGGCGCGCCGGGAGCAGCCTCTCCCTTCACCGAGGGCACCTGGATCCACCGGCGCAGATCCGCCACAAATTCATCCCGATAGGCGTCAATCAGCTCGTAAACCTTCTTGTCCATGGGAAGTACCTCCTTGTATCATCGTATCAGAGGGTGATCTCCTCGCACTCCCGCAGCCATGCGGCGGACTGGGCGTCCGAGGGCATGCGCCAGTCGCCCCGGGGGCTCAGCGCAATGGAGCCGATTTTGACCCCATCAGGCATGCAGTTGCGCTTGAACTGCTGGGTGAAGAAGCGGCGGTAGAAGTTCTTCAGCCACTTGAGGATGGTAGCCCGGTCGAAGTCCTCCGCGAAGGCCCCGCAGCACAGCTCGAACACCTTCTGCGGCCGGTAGCCGAAGCGGATGGCGTAGTACAGGAAGAAGTCGTGCAGGGCGTAGGGGCCCACCAGATCCTCGGTCTGCTGGGCGATGTTGCCCTTCTCGTCGGGGGGAAGCAGCTCGGGGCTGATGGGCGTATCCAGGATGCGCTGGAGCACCGCCCGGCTCTGGGCGAACTCCTCCCGCTCGCTGGCAGTCTGGATGACCCAGCGCACCAGCGTCTTGGGCACGCCGCTGTTCACGCCGTACATGCTCATGTGGTCAGCGTTGTAGGTGCACCAGCCCAGGGCGATCTCGCTCAGGTCGCCGGTGCCCAGTACAATGCCCCCGAAGCGGTTGGCCAGATCCATCAGCACCTGGGTGCGCTCCCGGGCCTGGGCGTTCTCGTAGGTGACGGAGTGGTCGCTCTCGTCATGCCCGATGTCCCGGAAGTGCAGGCGCACCGCCTCGTGGATGGGCACCTCCTTCTGCGTGACGCCCAGGGTGCGCATCAGCTCCAGCGCGGACTGGTACGTCCAGTCCGTGGTGCCGAAGCAGGGCATGGTCACACCCAGGATGTTCGTCCGGGGCAGCTTCAGCAGGTCGACAGCCTTGCAGGCTGCCAGCAGCGCCAGGGTGGAATCCAGCCCGCCGGAGATGCCCACCACCACCCTGTTCCCGGTGATGGCCATGCGCCGGGCCAGGGCATGGGCCTGCATGTCGAAGATCTGGCTGCAGCGGGTTTGCCTGGCCGCCCTGTCCGAGGGGATGAAGGGGTGCTTGGGCACGCGGAAATCCGGTGCGGCGTCCTCCGGCAGCAGGAGCGTTTCCGCCAGGGTCAGCCGCCGCAGGGCGGAGGCATGGCTCGCCGCGCAGTCGCCGAAGCTCTGCTGCTTCATGCGGTCGGCGCGGATGCGCTCCACGTCAATGTCCGCGGTGATGAGGTAATCGTCGTCAAGATAGCCGTCGTTCTCCCGCAGGCGGCTGCCGCAGGAGCAGATCATGCTGTGGCCGGAGAACACCAGGTCGCTGGTGGATTCCCCGCTGCCGGCGGACACATAGACATACCCGCACAGGCACCGGGCGGACTGCTGGCGGATCAGCTCCTGCCGGTACTCCCGCTTGGCAATCAGCTCGTTGGAGGCGGACAGGTTCACGATGATCTCCGCCCCGCCCAGGGACAAAAGCGTGCTGGGGGGCAGCGGCGACCACAGATCCTCGCACAGCTCCACCCCGAAGGCCACCCCGTCGGCGCTCTCCAGCACCAGGGGCTCGGAGGACAGCTCCCACGCCGTGCCGCACACCTGGCAGCGGATATGCTGCCCCGCCACAGGCGCATGGAACCAGCGCTTCTCGTAGAACTCGTTGTTGTTGGGCAGACAGGTCTTGGGCACAATCCCCAGGATACCCCGGCGGGATACCGCCACGGCGCAGTTGTACAGGCAGCCCTCCGCCCGGATGGGCGCGCCCACCACGGCGACCATGCCCTCCGGCATCCCGTCGATGATGGCCTGCAGGCCCGTTTCCACATCCCTGAGCAGCGTCTGCTGGAAAAACAGGTCGCCGCAGGTGTACCCCGTCAGCGACAGCTCCGGGAACACCGTGAGGGACGCCTGCTTCTGCGCCGCCTGCGCGATCTTCGCCAGATGCTCCGCCACGTTGCGCTCCACGTTTCCCAGGTGCAGGCGCGGCACCGCCGCCGCCACGCGAACCAACCCTTGCATCCACAATCACCTCGTTGTTGTCAGAAGTCCAGCAGCTGCGCCTGAACCTTCCCGTTCTCAATCTCCAGCAGGGCCAGATGGTCGTCCGCCGCGCTGCCGGGGTTCACCAGCAGGGCGTGCCGCTGCTCAATCCACGGCTGATGCGTATGCCCGAACAGCGCCACCTGGCATCCCCGCTGCTTTGCCTCCATGTCCAGCGCGGCGTAGGTGCGCTTGACCTGGAAGCGGTGGCCGTGGGTCACCAGCATCTTCACGCCGCCCAGGGTCACCTGCGTCAGCTCCGGCACATCGTCGAAGAAGTCGCAGTTGCCCTTCACGCCGATGAGCAGCGCATGCTCGTCCCGGGCGCGGATGAAGTTTTCCAGCCGCTGGAAGTCCCGCGCCCCGTCGCCGCAGTGAATGTAGGCGTCCACCGGGCCCACCATGCGCCAGCACTGCTCCAGCATCCAGCGCAGATTCGTGTCCTCCCCGTGGCTGTCGGAAAGCACCACCGCCCGCATCAGGCGTTCAGCTCCTTCATGATGGCCAGCATCTTCTCGCAGGCGCGGGCGCGATGGCTGACCCGGTTCTTTTCCTCATCCGTCAGCTCGGCGAAGGTTTTCCCCAGCGGCTCGTAGAGGAACAGCGGATCGTAGCCGAAGCCGCCGTTTCCGCGCTCCTCCTCCAGGATCACCCCCGGGCAGGAGCCCTCGGCAATCAGCGTATCCCTGCCGGGGATCTTCAGCGCAATGGCGCACACAAAGGCCGCCGTGCGCACCTCCTTGCCCTTCATGCGCCGGAGCAGCAGCGCGTTGTTGGCTTCGTCATCCCCGTGATTCCCGGCATACCGGGCGGACATCACCCCGGGCTCACCGTCCAGGATGTCCACCGTCAGGCCGCTGTCATCCGCCAGGGTGGGCAGACCCGTGGCCGCGCACACCGTCTCGGCCTTGATGGCCGCGTTGCCCGCGAAGGTATCGGCGTTTTCCTCAATCATGCCGTGGAAGCCCGCGGCCTGCATGGACACCACCGTGTAGTAGTCCCCGAAGATGGCCTGCAGCTCCCGGAGCTTGTGGGCGTTGCCGGAGGCCACCACCAGGGGCGGCTTGGGCGCAATGTGCCGGGCCCGCTCGCCCAGGGCCTCCCGCTGGGCACGCTGCAGTCCCTCGACGCCCGCCTTGCCGTAGGCGATCAGGGTGGACAATTCCTCCGCCGTGTAGGAGCGGCCCTCGCCGGTGCCCTGCAGCTCAATGAACTCGCCCTTCTCGTTCATGACCAGGTTCATGTCCACCTGGGCGCGGCTGTCCTCCTGGTAGCACAGATCCAGGCAGGGCGTGTCGTCCACCACGCCGCAGGAGATGGCCGCCACCTGATGCACAATGGGCGACTGCAGAATCCTCCCCGTCCGGATCAGCTTGTCCACGGCGCAGGTCAGGGCCACCATGGCCCCGGTGATGGAGGCGGTGCGGGTGCCGCCGTCGGCTTCCAGCACGTCGCAGTCCAGGGTGATGGTGATCTCCCCCAGCTTGGTCATGTCCACCGCCTGGCGGATGCTGCGGCCAATCAGCCGCTGAATCTCCACGCTGCGGCCGTCCTTCTTCACGCCGTCGCGCTTCTTCCTCGTGCCGGTGGAGGCGGGCAGCATGGCGTATTCCGCCGTGACCCAGCCCTGGCCCTTGCCCCGCAGGAAGGGCGGCACGCCCTCCTCCACCGAGGCGGTGCAGATCACCCGGGTGTTGCCCGTGGCGATCAGGCAGGAGCCGTCCGCCGTGCGGACAAAGTCGGTCTGAATGGATACAGGGCGCGCCTGCTCAGGGCTTCGGCCGTCAATTCTCATCATGCATTCCTCCGGATCCTTCATTCGTTTGACCTGTATCAATTCGCTTCCCATATGGCGGATTCCTTCCGTCCCCGCCGCCATACACCGCCATTTTCCGTCCGAAAGCCGCCAAAAGGCCGTCGCCTTTCTCCGATGATGATGGTATAATATCCTTGTTTGTTGATGCAGAGTTGACAATCCTGTGCCATAATACAGGTGTGAAAGGATGATTGTCCATGAGCGCTCCCTTGATCGTTTACAACAGCCGCGGCGGCTCCACCCGGCGCTACGCCCTCATGCTGGCCTCCGCCACCGGCGGCACGGCCGTTCCCGTGAAGGAGGTTCGCCCGGCGCAAATGCAGGCAGCGGATACGGTGGTGTTCGCCTCCTGGCTGATGGCGGGCAGCCTGCAGGGCGGCGGATTTCTCAAGCGGCACTGGCGCATCCTGAGGGAGAAGCGCACAGCGCTGGCGGTGGTGGGCCTGGGCCGCACGCTGGACGAGAAGCTCTGGGACGAGTACGCCGCCCGGGCCTTCACCCAGGAGATGCGGGAGGGGCTGCGGGTGTTCTACCTGCGGGGCGCGTACAGCCCGGCGGAAAGGAACGTCCTCATCCGCAGGCTGATGAACGGCGTGGCCGGCGCGCTGGAGAAGAAGGCCTCCCCCACCCCCGATGACCTGGCCCTGGCCCGGGATATGCGTCAGGGCTGCGACTATGTGAGCGCGGATGCGCTCTCCGCCCTCATCAGCTACCTGGGGTGAGGAAAATCAGCCGGGCCGGGAGGGTTTATGCCGCCGGGCGGCGAATGTTATGGTACGTATGCGCCCATGGAGGGCGCTGCTGGCTTATCCAGTGGAAAGGGCTGAAACCGTGAGCAAGACTATCCGGAAGTATACCGAAAATATCTGGAACGTCCCCAATGTATTGACCATGCTGCGCCTGGCGCTGATTCCCGTGTTCGTGGCGGTGTTTGCCGCCGGGCATGACAAGCTGGCCCTGCTGACCTTTGTGATTGCCAGCCTGACCGACCTGCTGGACGGGTATCTTGCCCGGAAGAACCATCAAATCACCGCCTTCGGCAAGCTGATGGATCCCCTGGCGGACAAGCTGATGGTGGTGACCGCCCTGATCTGCCAGGGCGTGAAGGGCGTGTTCCCCTGGCAGGCCATCGCCATCGTTATGCTCAAGGAGCTGGTGATGATCGTGGGCGGCGTGTATATGCTGCACCACGACATCGTGGTCTATTCCAACATCCGGGGCAAGCTGGCCCAGTTCAGCTTCATCCTGGCGCTGATCCTGTCCTTCTGGCACAGCGAATTCACCAGCATGCCCGTGCCGCTGGACCGGGTGGTGCTGTGGGTGGCGGTGATTCTGGCGCTGGTGGCGCTGGTGGACTACTCCCTTGATTCCTACAAGAAGCTCCGCGCCCTGTACCGCGAAAAGAAGCAGCAGGAGTAACGCCCGCATCCAAAAAAGCGCCCGGCCATCGGGATGAATATGGCCGGGCGTTATCTTATCCATTTTGCATGAACGAGGTGTCTCCCATGATCGAATACCGCAGCATCCTTGAGCAGGACGCGGCAGCCTTCTGGCAGTTCCTCAACGCCCTCGACGGGCAGACGTCCTTCATGATGTACGAGCCCGGCGAGCGCGCCCGGCGCACCAGCCTGGCCGCGCTGGAGGCGGATCTCCGGCGCAGCGTCGTCCCCGGCGGCGACTTCCTGGACATCGCCCTGGAGGACGGGGTGATCGTCGGATACCTCCGGGCGGAGCGTGGGGCGTACAACCGGGTGCGCCACACGGCCTACGTGGTGACGGGGGTGCTGGAGGGCTGCCGGGGCCGGGGTATCGGCACGGCGCTGTTCACCCGGCTGGAGGCGTGGGCCCGGACGAATGCTGTCACCCGGCTGGAGCTGACGGTGGAATGCCCCAACGAGGCCGCCCGCCACCTGTACGAAAAGATGGGCTTCACCGTGGAGGGCCTGCGGAAGCGCTCTATGCTGGTGGACGGCCGCCCGGTGGACGAGTTCTACATGGCACGGCTGCTGTAACGCGCCTCACCCCTGCGCCGCCGGGGCCGTCCGCCTGCCCATCAGGAGCCGGAACAGCGTGCGCACCAGGGGCTGAATCATGAACACCTGGGTGAACCAGGCGAAGGGGAAGTTGAAGCACATCAGCTTCAGCCAGCTGGCCAGAAGCGTGAGCGGGTGGAAGCCCAGGTAGTACGGATAGTACAGTGCGGAGGCGATCAGGCTCATGGCGGGGCACATGATGCCCACCGTGGCGGAGATGATGGCCGTCTCAAACAGCACCGGGTGCGTGGTGCGGGGATCGAAGCACCGGCTGGCCAAGCGGAAGGACAGCGGGCTGCCCAGGGTCATTTCCAGCGCGTAGGCCAGGATGAACTCCGTCAGCACCACCGTCCAGATGGGAACCATCCTGCCGCAGAGCATCACGCCGCCCTGCCGGGCAATGGCCGCCAGGACGGAGGAGGCCTGGTTGGCGCTCATCAGCGCGCTGCCGTTCACTACGTACAGGCTGTAGAACACATAGGCATGGACGGTGATGACCACCGTCAGCAGGGCGAACAGCGCCCGCTGGGCTTTGGTTTGGGGCATGGAAAAACCACTCCTTTCAGCATGGACACCCCTGACAAGCATAAAAAGACGGCACATGCGTTTCCACTGGTGGCGAAGCGAGTTCCGTCATCAGCTTTACGCGCGCCGAAGCGCGCCACATGTGTCGTCTCAAAGGCTGCTTATGGGGTTGTCGGGGCTCATTGTACCACATCTGTCCGGCGTTTTGCAAGCGCAGCGCCCGGGCTTTTTTTGTATGCCATGTCAACCATCATCCCGCAACCAACGTGCAAAAACCGGCTTTCGGGGCTGCCAGAGGGAGCGTCAGAGCGCGCTTGCCCCGACAAGCAGGGTTGGTTGACGGTCTGGTTGAGGGCTGGTTGACAGGACGGTTGACAGGAGGGTAGCCCGGAAAGCCTGACAAGGCAAGGGTTTCCGGCTTCACGGATGCCTTCTTCAACCAATCAACCAAAAATATGATAAAAAAGAATAAGGAATGCGATAGCCTGCTGTATTGCAGGAATATGGTTTTGATCCCTTGGTTGACGCACTTGGTTGACGGGCGACGGGCCCGCTCAGCCATGCTCCACCCAGTCCCGGGCCCGCTCCACCGCCCGGCGCCAGCCACGGGTCAGCGTCTCCCGGCGGGAGGCGTCCATCTGCGGCTCAAAGGACAGATCCTTTCGCCAGACCTTCGCCGTGTCCTCCGGCGTGGCATACACGCCCACCGCCAGCCCTGCCAGCAGCGCCGCACCCAGGGCCGTGGTCTCCATCACCCGGGGACGCACCACGGGGATGTTCATCATGTCCGCCTGGAACTGCATCAGGAAGCCGTTGGCGCTGCCGCCGCCGTCCACCTGCAGCCGCGTGGGGGTGAAGCTGCAGTCCTGCACCATGGCCTCCATCAGGTCGGCGGACTGATAGGCTGTGGCCTCCAGCGCCGCCCGGACAATGTGCGCCCGGCTGGTGCCACGGGTCATGCCCACCAGGGTGCCCCGGCTGTACATGTCCCACCAGGGCGCGCCCAGGCCCGTGAACGCTGGCACCAGGTACACCCCGCCCGTGTCCTTCACCGACCGGGCCAGGCCCTCGCTCTCCGCCGCGGTGTCGATCATGCGCAGCTCGTCCCGCAGCCACTGGATGGTCGCCCCGCCCATGAACACGCTGCCCTCCAGGGCGTAGCTGGGCGCCCCGCCGATGCGCCAGGCCATGGTGGTCAGCAGACCGTGGGCGCTGCGGGCCAGCCGGCTTCCAGTGTTCATCAGCATGAAGCATCCCGTGCCGTAGGTGTTCTTGACCATGCCGGGCTTCAGGCATGCCTGCCCGAACAGCGACGCCTGCTGATCCCCCGCCATGGCCGCCAGGGGAATGGGCCGCCCCAGCACCCCCGCGTCCAGCATGCCGATGACCCCGCTGGTGTCCACCACCCGGGGCAGGCACGCCCGGGGGATGTCCAGCATGCCGAGCAGATCGTCGTCCCAGTCCTGCTTTTCCAGGTTGAAGAGCATGGTGCGGCTGGCGTTGGTGGCGTCGGTCACATGGGGACGGCCCTCCACCAGGTGCCAGGCCAGGAAGCTGTCCACCGTGCCGAAGCACAATTCGCCCCTCCTGGCCCGCTCCCGCAGGTGCAGGTTGTCCAGCAGCCACGCCAGCTTTGTCCCGGAGAAGTACGCGTCCGGCACCAGGCCGGTCTTCTCCCGGATGCGCTCCGCCATGCCCTCCCGGTTCAGCCGCTCAATGTAGTCCGCCGTCCGCCTGCACTGCCAGACGATGGCGTTGTACACGCACTCGCCGGTCTCCCGGTCCCACATCAGCGTGGTCTCCCGCTGGTTGGTCAGGCCCACGGCGGCGATGTCCGCCACGTTCACCCCACTGATGGCCACAGCCTGCCGCAGCGCCTGCACCTGGGAGTTGAGGATGTCCATAGGATCATGCTCCACCCAGCCCGGGTGGGGGAAATGCTGGGGAAACTCCACGCTCTGGGCCGCCAGCACCCGGCCCTGGGCGTCAAACACCACCGCCCGGGAGCTGGTCGTTCCCTGATCCATGGCCACGAGAACCTGCGCCATCGCTTCTCCTCCTTCGTATCGGTAGCAAAGCGCCCGCCGGTCGCATGGGCCAGCGGGCAATGGATTGTTCCTGTACGCCCTGGCCGGGGATTACTCCGCCGTCAGGGGATTGAGCTTCACGCCATAGATGTAGCTGGTGTTCTTGCCGGTGGTGCCGATGACCAGCATGTCCTTGTACACCGCGGGGGACGCCTCGATGGTACCCTCCAGGGCCAGGGTGTCCACCAGCGTGCCGGTGCGGCCCTCGTAGAGGTTCAGGGTGCCGTTGCCGGTGGCCTGCACAATCCAGCCGTCGCCGTAGTCGGAGTACACCGCCACGGGGGATGAGTAGCTGTAGCTGTCCAGCTCCTGCTTCCATACGATGTCGCCGCTTTCCTTGTCCATGGCCACAAGCACCGCAGGGGCAGCTTCCTCGGCATTGCTGAAGATGGCCTGGGTACCGGCCTTGCTCAGGCCGGTCAGGGTGAAGTACACCATGTCGCTCAGGCTGTTCTGGCCCACCACGGGGGAGGCCATGCCGCCGCTGATCTGGGTCTTGCTCTTGGTCATGCCCACCGCAACGCTCCAGCTTTCCTCGCCGGTGAGGGCGTTGAAGCGGCGGATGGTGCAGTCGCCCTTGGTGCGGTTTTGCAGGGTGTTGACGGTGTAGAGCCACAGCTGGCCGTCCTCATCCAGGTCCAGAGCGATGGCGGCCTGCACCGCGTCGTCGGTATCCACGGCCCAGGCGGTGGTCAGGGTGGAGGTATCCACGCAGCGCAGGATGCCGTCCATATCCGCGAAGTAGGCATAGTTGCCATACATGGCCAGGGAGGATTCCACCGCCGTGTAGGAGTCCTTCTGCTTGGAGCTGGTGCGGCTCTTCATCACCACGGACTCGGGGCTGATGCTCAGCTTGAACTCGCCCACATCCAGCTTGGTGTTCAGCTTGGTCAGGTACAGCATGCCGTTGGTGCCGATGGACACCGCCGTGTCGGTCCTGGGATCAATCAGGGAGGAGGAGTCAAACGCGCCCACGCTGTAATAGGGCCGCTTGGCGTCGGCGTCCAGGCCGTCGATCATGTAGACCTGCTCCTGGGTCAGCAGGTTGTAGAACCTCAGGCCGATCTTGCCCGTGCCGCTGGCCATCTTGCGGGCATACTGGCCCACGGTCATCAGCGGATAGCCCAGGGAATGAATGCTGGGGGTGCCCTTCATGGGATAGCCCACGTCGATCACATCGCGGGTGGGCTGGCCGTCGTCCAGGTCCAGGAAGTAGATCTTGCCGTCCAGACCGGCGACGATGACCTCCTTGAGCGCGGAAACCGTCCGCTTGCTCTCCACAATGTTGGAGTTCTCGCGGATCTCCTTGCTCCACTTGATGATGGCGGGCTGGCCGTACCAGCTGATACCATAGTAGGTGCTGGACGCGCCCTTGACGCTTCCGGCCTCCGCCGTCCAGGCCAGGTTCAGGCCGGTGATGTCCTCGCTGGTGCCCACGGCGGCGTTCTGCCTGAAGGCATTGCCGCGGAAGGTCATCACGCCGAAGGGCAGGGTGGTGTAGGCGTCGCCGGCGGGCATCTGCAGCACATCGCTGATGTCGCGGCTGTAGGAGGTCAGCTTCTTGGTGCCGCTGTAAATCACCGTCTCGCCAATCAGGCTGGGGTCAGCCTCCTTGACGGCCTCCGCCACAGGAGCAGCCGTGGGCACCGCCGTGGGCGCGGCCGTCAGCTCGGGCTCGGCGGTGGGCTCAGCCGCAGGCTCCATGGTGGGAGCCTCGGTGGGCGCAAGGGTCGGGGTGGCGGTGGGCGCCAGGGTGGGCGTCATCACGGGCGCTTGCGTGGGGGCCTCGGTGGGAGCCTCGGTGGGCGCCTGCGTGGGAACCTCGGTAGGCGCGTCGGTGGGCGCTTCCGTGGGGATTTCCGTGGCAGCCTCCGTGGGCGCAACGGTCTCCACCACGGCCATCACAGGCGCGGGCGTGGCGGTGGGCTCAGCGGTGGGGGTCGCCGTCGGTTCAGGGGTCTGGGTGGCGGTGGGCAGGGGCGCGGAGGCAATCTCCAGCAGCACGGTCTTGCCCGTGTCCAGCCATTCGCCCTGCGCAGAGCGGATCTGCGCCTGCACCAGGCCCTCGTAGCCATCGCTGACGGACAGGTTCAGCATCCAGATGCGGGAATCCGCGTTGTCCATGGAGAAGGCCGTGGAGGTGCCCAGGGGCGTGCCTTCCTCATCCACCATGCGCACCCCGTCCACCGACAGGCTGGTGGTCAGGGTGAAGGCCACGTCAATGGGCGCGGCGCCCTGGGTGGGCGCGGCGGAGAATTCGAAGGCCTCGGCAGCCGGCGTGTTGTCCTTGCGCAGCAGACCGGCCAGCTGACCGGTGACGGTCTGCTTCAGCTGGCCCAGGGTGCTGTCGTCCTCGGGAATCAGGATGAAGCCCAGCACGGCCAGCGCCAGCACCAGCACGATGATCACCACCGCCACCAGCGCGCCATGGCCCTTGCGGCGGCGGGGCTGCTGCTCCTCCCGCTCGTCATCATACTCCTCCTGGGGGATGCGGCGGGGATGGGGCGCGTCCTGGGGCGCCATCTGCCGGGCCCGCAGGGGCGGCTGCTGGCTGTAGCCGGGCGCGTTGACGGGCCTGCGCACCGGCGGACGCTGACCGGGGGCAGCCTGGGGCTGCTGGGCGCGGTTCAGCGCGGCGGGACGCGGCACGCCCTGGGAGGGCTCGGCGCTGCCGGCATACTGCACGCCGGGGGCGGCGCGGCGGGCGGCGTTGCGGCTGGTACGCACCGTCTGGCCCTCCTCCTGCTCCCGGGGCTGGGCATCCATGGCGGGAGCGGCAGGCTCCTCCGCCTGATAGCGCTCGCTGCGGCGGCGACGCTGATAGCTCGTCTGCCCGCCGTCATTCTGGGGGATGGATTGCTGTTCACCGTTGTCGGAGCCGTAGGGCTGGCTCGCGGAATCATGTCTATCCATATTCAACGCATTTACTCCTTTGCGGCGTCAGTATCGGTATTTTACCGAAGTATTATACCGCAAATGAAGCGCATTCACAAGAGCGAAACGCTCATCAATGTAAAACTTCACCCGTTTTCCGTGCCATTGGGGAATGGCGCGTCCCAAATGCGGGCAGCATAGCCCCATCATCCATGCAAGGGAGGAAGATTCCATGCCGTCCATCCATTTTGACGACAGCCACACCCGCCTGAACCTGATGCGGGCCTTCGCCGGGGAAAGCCAGGCCCGCAACCGCTACACCTTCGCCGCCCAGCTGGCCGCCGACAGCCGCCTGCGCCTGGTGGCGGACGTATTCCACTTCACCGCGGCCCAGGAGAAGGAGCATGCCGAGGTGTTCTACAACCTGCTGGCAGCCTGCGCGGGACAGACCATCCGCATCGACGGCGGCTACCCGGTGAACCTGAGCATGAACGTGCGGGAGCTGCTCTCCGCCGCCCGCCACAACGAAACCGAGGAGGCGGAGGACGTTTATCCCGCCTTCGCCGCCCAGGCCCGGGCAGAGGGCTTCACCCGCGCGGCGGACGTGTTCGCCGCCATTGCCGCGGTGGAAAGGACCCATGCCGAGCGCTTCGGCCGCTACCTGCGCCTGTCAGAGGACGACGCCCTGTTCCACGCCGGCCAGGACACCGCATGGCTCTGCCTGAACTGCGGGCATATCCATACCGGCAGCGAGGCTCCGGCCCTTTGTCCCGTCTGCCGGCACGATCAGGGAAACTTCATCCGCGCCGACCTGGCGCCCTTCGCCGGCCTGTAAGGCTTCCAGCATGATCGCATCCACCCAGCCGCTCAGCGCCAGGGCTTCCGCCATGCTTCCCTGATCCCAGGCCGCCTCCGCCATGCGCCGCAGCAGCCCGCAGGCAATGTTGCTCGTATGCATCGACTGTATCCTCCATATGCTTCACGGTGCATCATCAGCATATATCTTTTTCTGACAGAATGCAACGGCGAAAGCTGACTACCTTTGTCGAAAGGCCCCGAACGGGCAACATTTGCGCGCCCCGGACGCGCCGGGCTTTGCAGAGCCGGGCGCTTTGTGCTATAATGCATGCAGACCAAACGGAAGGAAGGCCGCCCTGCATGGATAAGCACCCTGTCGCCCTGATCCCCCTCGACACCTACGACCAGCCCCGGGTCAACCAGGCCGTCCGCCAGGGCGTCCATCTGCTGGGAGGCATCGGCGCGTTCGTCCGGCCGGAGGAGAAGATTCTCCTCAAGCCCAACCTGCTGGGCCGCGCCCTGCCGCAAAAGGCCGTCACCACCCACCCCGCCGTGTTTGAGGCCGTGGCCCAGCTGCTCACGGACGAGGGCTATACCCACCTGTCCTACGGGGACAGCCCCGGCAACCCCTCCACCACCCCCGTGAAGGCCGCCCAGGCCTGCGGCATTGCCGCCGCAGCGGAAAGGCTGGGCGTGGCCCGGGCCGACTTTGACGGCGGCAGCGTGGTGCATTTCCCCGAAGGGCGCGTGGCCCGCAGCTTCTACCTGTGCCACGGGGTGCAGGAGGCGGACGCGATGATCAACGTCTGCAAAATGAAAACCCATGCCCTGGAGCGCATCACCGGCGCGGTGAAGAACCTCTACGGCTGCATCTGCGGGGTCAACAAGGCCACCGGCCACGCCCAGTACCCCAACAGCGACATCTTCGCCGACATGCTCTGCGATCTTCAGCGGTGCGTCGCCCCCCGCCTGCACATCATGGACGGCGTGGTGGCCATGGAGGGCAACGGCCCCACCTCCGGTACGCCCGTGAGCATGAACGTGCTGCTCTTTTCCGCCGACCCCGTGGCGCTGGACAGCGTCTTTGCCGCGCTGGTGAACCTGGATCCCGCCACGGTGCCCACCTGCCTGAGCGGCCAGACCTCCGGCCTGGGGGTGATGGATCACGACCGCATCGCCGTTGTGACCCCCGAGGGCGAAATGACCGTGGCCGAGGCTGCCCGCCGGTGGGGCAAGCCGGACTTCGACGTGTTCCGCGGAGTGATGAAGAAGGGCCTGCTGTTCAGGCTGATGCCGCTGCTGCCCTTCCTGCAGCACCGCCCGAGGGTGGACAGGAGCAAATGCGTGGCCTGCGGCATCTGCCAGGAGGCCTGCCCCGTGCCGGAGAAGGCCGTCCATTCCGGCAACGGCCAGAAGGCCCGCTACGATTACAGCAAGTGCATCCGCTGCTACTGCTGCCAGGAGATGTGCCCCGCCAAGGCCATCCAGGTCTACCGCAGCCCGCTGAACAGGCTGCTGGGCGGCAAGTGAAGCCGCATTCCATGCACAGCCGGTCCTTCCGAGGGAAGGCCGGCTGTTTTTGTGCCGCCGGCTATCCCCCGCCGCAGAAATTTCCCCCCGGATGCAACCTTTTGCCCGGGCTGATGCGTCCAATAGACAGGGAAGGAGTGTCTGTGATGAAACGTGCTATCGGGCTCCTGCTGCTGGCAGCCCTGCTGTTTCCCGCCCCGGCCGCTCTGGCCGAGGAAGGCGGGACGGTCAGCCTCTTCGTGACCGACCCCAACGGGGAAACGGAGGATTTCATCATCGCCACCGCCGCGCTGGACGGGCGGCTGTACATGCTGAGCCATCAGCGGCTGTATGAGTACGCCCCGGATCAGCCGGATGCGGAAATCCTCCTGGACTGGGGCGGCATCATGGCCTCGCTGAACCATGGCCAGAGCCGCGAAGCCTGGCTGGAGGACTTCGCCCGCACCCGCGTGAACGCGCTGATCCAGGGAGAGGACGCTGTGTATGGCGTCAATCACCGCTACGGCACGCTGTTCCGCCTGGACGGCGGCGACCTGTCGCCCTGGGGGGCGGTCGATCCGGCCCTCGCCGGGCTGGAGAACAGCTTCGGGCCCATGTTCATGGCTGGGGAGCATCTGTACTACGCGGCCCACACCGACGATGAGGACGCGGACGTGCTGGTGGACTACGACCTGGCGCGGCAGTCGCGGGTGTGCCACGAGGCAGGCCGGGTGCATGACATCGCCCTGGCGGAGGGACAGGTTGCGCTGCTCCGGGAGAGCCGGGCGACGGAGGGCGCGCTGGAGATCGCCCTGCTGGCGCTGCGGACGGGGCAGGTAACCGTGGCTGCGGTGTTCCCCGACCGGGATGTGAGCGGCCTGTGCGCATGGGAGGGGCGCATCCTGTACCTGCAGGATGATCAGGTGCTTGCGCTGCAGGCCTCCGGCGGGGCCAGCCGGACGGGCTTCATCCCCTGGCATGCGGGCAGCCTGCAGTACGGGCTGCTGATGCTCACCCCGGACACCGCCGCGCTGACATCGCCCCAGGGGATATGGGTCAGGCCCCTGACGGAGCGCCCGCAGGAGGAACGTACGCTGCGGCTGTGCCTGAAGGACACGGCCTATGTGCCGTCCTTCCAGGCCAGCTGCCCGGATGTGACCCTGTCGCTGACGGACGCCTCCGGGCTGTCCGGGAAGGAGCTGATCCGCGGCCTGCTGGACGGGACTCTGGCCCAGGACGTGATCGAGGTGGACGCAGCCACGCTGTTCCCCGCCATGGCCGACAAGGGCTACCTGGCGGAGCTGTCCGCCTCCGCCGTGCTGGCGGCGGAGCATGCGCGGCTGTACCCTGCGCTTCAGCAGGCCGTGTGCCGGAGGGGGCGTCTGTACGGGGTTCCGGCCAGCCTGCGGGTGCGCTGCTGGGCGTATCAGCCGGAGCGGTGGCAGCGCGCGCTGCCGGACGTTCCGCCCCCGCAGACCCTCGAAGCATGGACGGCCCTGTGCCGGGCATGGCTCCGGGAGGGGCCCATGATGTATCCGCCGGATGTGCTGCCGGAGGGGCTGTGCGCGGACATGCTGCATCTGTACATCGCGCAGTTCGACCAGCCGGGGGAAGCGTTCTCCTTTGATACGGAGGCCTTCCGGCACATGCTGGCGGAGCTGGACAGCGTGAAGGCCGCGTACCGGGCGGCGACTCCCGCCGCGCCCGGGGAGGATGCTCCGCTGCTTATCAGTTCCTACGATGCGTTCTTCCGCCGGGATGCGTATGGCCTCGCGGAGGACTGGACGCCCCTGCTGCCCGTGACCGTGGGGGAGCGTCCGGCGGCAGTCGATGCGAAAATGACCGTCTATGTGGTCAACGCGGCCAGCGGGAACATCCCGGATGCGCTGCGCTTCCTGGAATTCGTGGCGGAGAACCGGACCTATGCCGACGAGCGGCTGATGCAGCACGGGGCAAACACCCCGGTGCAGCGGCCCGGCTTTGCGGCGGAGGAGGCTGCGCTGCGGGACAATCTGGCCTGGCTGCGCACGCAGCTGGAGAACTGTGACGAGGCCTCGCGCCGGGAGCTGGAAAGCACGATTCAGGCGCAGGAGGCGCTGCTGGCCGGGAGCCAGGAACGCCGGTGGCTGATTTCCCCCGGGGAAATCGCCGGGTACCGGGCCATCGCGCAGCGGATGCAGGTGCGGCAGACGGCGCTGGCCCGGGTGGAGGGGACGGCGCTGCCGCTGTTCCACGGCATCCTGTGCCGGTATCTTGCGGGCGGCATGGATGCGGAAGCGTGCATCCGCATGCTGGAGGAGCGGCTGTTCATGATGCTCCAGGAATAAAGCGGATGGACGAACGGCCACTTTTTTGACGGCGGCGGTGTGTTGCGGACGCTTCCTTGGGGCAGGATAACAGGCGGGAGGGTCTGCCCTTCGCCCGCCGCAAGCAAAAAGCGATGGCCTGAAGGGCGTTCCTCCAGGTCATCGCTGTACGTACATACTTCCGCAGGGCTGCTTCAGTTGAGCAGCACCATGTTGGCATAGACGGTGTTTTCCGGCTCGCCCCCGGGGATGAACAGGGCGTTCACGGTCTTGCGGTAGAAGTCGGCCGCGTCGCTGACCCAGCCGATGATGGCGTAGCCATAGCCCGCATCGCGCATGTGCTCCAGAGCGCGGATGAGCAGCGCGGAGCCGACGCCCGTGCCCCGGGCGGCCTCGTCCACGCCGATGGGGCCGAAGTAGTTCAGCGCCGACACATCCCAGCAGCAGAAGCCGAGAATCTGCTTGTCCTTCACGGCAATGAGGCAGGGGGCGGGCAGGGTGCTGAGGGCGGCGTCCGCCTCATGCACCCAGTTCTCGCTGAAGCGCTGACGGATGAAATCCAGGATGCGGTCGTGATCCGCGGCCATGGCCCGGCGGATGCGCACGCCCTCGGGCAGCTGCGGCAGGGCGGGCAGGTGCATCAGGTTGACGATCATATCCCCACAGGGCTTGCACATGAGCTTGTTCCTCCTTGGCAGGCAAATGAAAAGGGAGGCCCCGGCGCAGGGCCGGAAGCCTCCCTTGGTAGTGCGGGGTTCAAACCCCATCGCGGCTGAGCCGCCCGCTCAATTAGAAGCGGTTGGCGCGCTGAGCCTCGAAGCACTCACGGCAGTACACGGGACGATCGCCACGGGGCTGGAAGGGCACCTGGGTGGTGCAGCCGCAGCCGTCGCAGATCACTTCGTACATCTGACGGGGAGCAGAGGCGCCGCCATTGGCAGCACGACGGGCAGCACGGCAGGCGGGGCAGCGGGAGGGCTCGTTCTGGAAGCCCTTCTCGGCGAAGAATGCCTGCTCGGAAGCGGAGAACACGAATTCGTTGCCGCAGTCACGGCAGGTGAGGGTCTTGTCCTGATACATGATGGTCTACCTCCTCAATTATCGTCACCCATACCAACGCCATCAAGCAGTTCCACGATTCCCGACATTGGTTGGACAACCAAAGGAGGACTGAACTTTGCATACCTGGCTGGGTTACGAGTGGTATTATACCATGCCCAATGGCAAATGTACAGCCCTCCGGGAAAAAAACTTTTCTGTAAAAAGTACAAAAAAAGCGCGAATTATCACTTTTCCCTGCCATATGTCACTTGAAAAAAACTCACAGATCATCAATAATAATCATAGAGGGGTGTACCGCAGGGCAGCTCATCTGCCCGCCTGTTCTTTCCGGCGAACAGTCCGGCGCCGCTCTGACAGCATTGAGAACATTGTTGGAGGCGTATTATATGGATTACAAGGATCTTGGTAACCGCGTCAGGACGGTACGTCGTCAGCAGTCGCTCACGCAGGAACAGTTGGCGGAGAAAGTCGGTATTTCCGCATCCTTCCTGGGACACATTGAGCGGGGTACCCGCGTGGCCAGCCTCGAGACGCTGGTGGCGATCTGCAACACGCTGAATGTTACGCCTGAATATCTCCTCAGCGCCAGTCTCCATACCTTTGACCAGCGCATGCCCGAGGGCCTGAGCGAGCACGACCGCGCCAAGCTGAGCGAGTTCCTCCGCCTTGCCCAGGACACCGTGCGCAACTGGGATCGCTGAAAGCGACGGATCACCCTCCAGAAACCATCATGACTTCTGCGGCTGACAGCGAAGTCAGCTGTATTCATCGTGTCTGCAGGCCGGATATGATCTTCGGACAATATGGACTGTTGCAGACGCAAGCGCCGCCTGTCCCCTTTTGGGAGGACAGGCGGTATTCTTTTATGCTGTTGGATGCGCTCAGCTCTCCTTGCGGATCCGGTTCAGCCGCTCGTTCAGCTCCAGCAGCTGCTCCTTGGTGAAGGTGATCTTCATGGTGCTCATCATGCTGGTCAGGCGCAGGACGGTGAAGCCGTTCATCATCTCCAGCATGAC
>JBJEUJ010000056.1:0-3504 GCA_051883775.1 Aristaeellaceae bacterium
GCAGCGCCATTTCCACGCTGCCGTGGTTGATTTCCCCCGTGGGGCGGAAGCCCAGGCCCTCGTACAGGCGGCGGGCGCGATGGTTCTCCGGGGCGCAGTCCAGCTGCAGCCGGTCGTACCGGCCGCTGGCCCTCGCCCGGCGGATGACCTCCTCCACCGCCGCCCGGCCGTAGCCGTGCCCCGTGTGCTCCTCGGGGAGCATGATCCGCCAGATCATCAGCGTCCGCCCGTCCTCCTCCAGAAGGAGGAAGCCTACCGGCGTTTCCTCCGCATAGATGGCGCAGGGGAACACGTCGCCGTTGTTCCGGTACAGCCAGCACTGGGCCAGCGACACGCTGTTGGGCGCGACGAAGCCCTCGCCCTCCGGCCGCTTCATGGCGATGATGGCGTCAAAGTTGTCCTCGGTGATGGCCCGCAGGGTGACCATGCGCATCATCCTTTCACCGGGCGGGGAGCCACACCCGCATCTCCCCCTCGCCCCGGTTCGCCCAGGCATAGTAGGGAATCATGGTCAGGGTGAAGGCCTCCTCCTCCTCGGGCTGCCATTCGGCATAGAGGCCACCCTGCGCCCTCGGCTTCACCCGGGCGGCGGGAACCTTCAGCAGCACAGCCTCATGGCCGAACACGCCGCTGCGCTCCTCCTCCACAGGCCCCATGGCCGCCGGATGCAGCCGCACAAGGTGCAGGTCCGCGCCGTTGTCCGCCTCCTCCGCGCAGTAGGTGATGGGCCCCCGGGTCAGCGCCACCATGCCGGCATCCTCCCGCACGCGGCTGTCCGCCGCCATCAGCTTCACCCGCATGGGCAGCGCCAGGGTCACGGTATCGCCCTCGCGCCACAGACCCGTCAGGTACGCATAGCCGTCGCGCACCGTGAGTTCCTTGCCGGGGCAGTCCACCCGGGGATCGTCGCACCAGCCGGGCAGGCGGAAGGCCAGGGCGCCCTGGGCCTCGCCGGACACCACCGTCATCCGGGCGCTGCCCTCCCAGGGCATGGCAGAATCCATGCGCAGCGTCACATCCTGCCCCGCCAGCTTCGCCTGAACCGTGCCGCCCACGTACAGGTGGGTGTAGAGGGTGTCCTCCCCCTGGGTATAGACGTAGGAGGGCAGGCTGCTCACCAGCCGGGCAATGTTGGGCGGGCAGCAGGCGCAGCCGAACCACTTCTGCCGCACGGGCTTGACGTGCCGCAGCCGCTCATCCTTGTGGCAGCTTTCCGGCACCACCTCCAGGGGGTTGACGTAGAAGAAGCTCTTGCCGTCCAGGGCCATGCCCGCCAGCACCGTGTTGTACAGGGCCTGCTCCATCACGTCGGCGTAGCGGCTGTCGGGATGCATTTGCAGCATCCGCCGGGCGAAGAACACCAGGCCGATGGCCGCGCAGGTCTCGGAATAGGCCGCGTCGTTGGGCAGGTCGTAGGGGAAGGTGAAGGCCTCCCCGTGCACGGTGGAGCCCACGCCGCCGGTGATGTAGCGCTGCTTTTCCACCGCGCTGTTCCACAGCCGCTCACAGGCCGCCACAAGGGTTTCGTCCCCCGTGAGCCGCGCCATGTCCGCCATGCCCGAATACAGGTACATGGCCCGCACCGCGTGACCCTCAGCCTCCTGCTGCTCCCGCACAGGCTTGTCCGCCTGATAATAGGCGTACCGCTCCGGCTTCTCCTGCTGAGGCTTCTCGCCCTTGGCCTGACGGCGGGCGTTGTCCTCCCGGGCGAAATAATGGGGCAGGGTGCCCCGGGCATCAATGAAGTACCCGGCCAGACGGCGGTACTTCTCGCATCCCGTGACCTCGCTCAGGCGAAGGAGCGCCATCTCGGCAATCTCATGGCCGGGATAGCCGTGGCGCTGATCCTCCCCCGGGCCGAAGCGCTTCGCCACGCAGTCGGCGTAGCGGCAGGCCACCTGCAGCAGCTGATCCTTCCCGGTGGCCTCATAGTAGGCAACCGCCGCCTCCGCCAGGTGGCCCAGGCAGTACAGCTCATGGTGATCCTTCAGGTTGGTGAAGGCCTTGTCCACCCCGTGGAGGATATAGTAGGTGTCCAGGTAGCCGTCGGGCATCTGCGCCGCGGCAACCACGCCGATGGCCTCGTCCGCCACCCGCTCCAGGTCTTTGTCCGGATGCTGGGCCAGGGAATAGGCTACGGCCTCAATCCACTTGTAGAAATCCGAATCCTGGAACACAAAGCCATAAAAGCTGTCCGGATCGGGCTGCTCGCCCTCCTCCGGCAGAATCTGAAAGCCCCGGGGCGTCACGGAGGGGGCGGGCATGTTGGTCTCCCGGATGCGGCTGACCAGGCGGGCTGCGGCGCGGAAATTGTGCATGCACCAGCTGGGCTCCGCATCGGGGACGCGGTCGTTGAGCGCCTCCCACTGGTAGGGGATAACCTCCCTGCGCACCAGCTCCATCTCCCGCTGCCAGAACGCATCCGTCACCATCATCGCACTGACCGGCAGGGGGGTGGAATAACGTCTCTGCTCCATGGAAATTTCCTCCTTGATGTAATGACCATGCTGCATGAAAATTTCGCCGTCCGCGGCCTATTCCCTGCCTTGGGAATGCTTTTCTGTCCAATCCGGAACAAAAAGAGCCGCCTCCCCCACCCTTTCGGCAAGGAGAAGCGGCCCCGGCCATGACGCCTGCTTACTGGAAATACTCGCTGACGTCGGCCTTGTCGTTATACTGCTTGCGCACGTGGAGAATCACGGAGCCGTCCGCTTCCTCCTCTTCGCCGGTGACCTGGTACCTGGTGCGGGTCCGCTCCATGGTCTGCCGGTAATGCTCAATCTCGCCCCTGTTCAGCCGGAGGGCCTGCTCAGGCGTGTAGCCTGCCTCGGGCTTCTGCGAAAACACCAGGGTCTGATAGATGCACGCAGCCTTCACTCGCTTCATCCTTCCACCTCCTTTGAGCCTGGCCGCAGCGGCAGCGCGGCGCAGCCCTGGCATGCACAGAGACGGTCAGGCGAAACAGTCCTGTTTTCGGGCGCTACGGCTTCTGCCGATCCGTCCGCCAGGCTGACAGGCGCTCTGGTGACAACGCAGGTTGCACCCTGATGATACCACATCCGCCGGAAAATTGCATGCGCCCCGCCGGAAAAAAATCTGCCGCCCCGCTCCCTTCCGGCAGAAAAAACGCCTGATTTTCCATCTTGAATTTCCGATGAATTTTGTGGTATCATCTTCATGTCGAGCGGCAGAAGCGTAAGTCCAGATCAGATGGACTTGCGCTTTTTTTCATGTTCTAAGGAAGGAGATACTCATGGAACACACCGAACACACCAGTCAGAATTACCTCGCAACCGACCGCCTGGGCAGCCTGATGCGCCGCTACGCCGTGCCCTGCATCATCTCGCTCCTGGTGGGCGCGCTGTACAACATTGTCGACCAGATTTTCATCGCCAACGCCAGCTACCTGGGTTCCTACGGCAACGCGGCCAACGGCGTGGTCTTCCCGCTGACGGTGGTGGCCCTGGCCATTGCCGTGATGATCGGCGACGGCTGCTGCGCCTT
>JBJEUJ010000057.1:0-3500 GCA_051883775.1 Aristaeellaceae bacterium
GGGCGCGCCGCGCTTGCGGGGGTCACGGCGCACAACAGGTGCGCCGCGACGCGGTCGTGCGAGGCTCCCCCTATCCGTCACGGCGGCGGCCGTGACACCTTCCCCTCCGGGGAAGGATTCCTTGGTTGCGTGAGCTCGGGCGGGGCTCCCCTACGGTCGCCCCGCTTCGCCCATGCCTGCGCCCTCCGCCATGGGGGTGAGAGGCGGCGACCTCCTGCGGAGGCCGACGGAGGCTACCTCAGCTCCTCCGGCCATGCACGGCTGCGGCAAACTGCACCTTGTCTGTTCTGCCAGCACAGGCCCAGCTACAATAGCACATAGCCCACCAATCCTCGCACGGGCCAGAGCCCCGTCCTTCCGCAGGAAAAAAGATCCCCTTCCCGGGGGTTGCAAAAAGTCCTGTCATGCGATATACTATTGTTGGTCAAAGTTAGTCAGGATTTTTCCTGGGAAGCGAGGGATGTCCATGCGGCTCAGCGATTCCATCGAAACGTTCATCAAGGCGCTGCTGGCGGAGGACGAGCAATCCGTGGAGCTCAAGCGGAACGAGCTGGCGGAATACTTCGGCTGCGCGCCCAGTCAGATCAATTATGTGCTGGCCACCCGCTTCACCCTGGACGACGGCTATGTCATTGAGTCCAGGCGCGGGGGCGGCGGCTATATCCGCATCGTCCGCGTGATGGGCAGCGATCATCAGCAGCTGATGTATCTGATCAACGAGCGCATCGGCCAGGCCATCACCGAGGCCGAGGCCGTCCGGCTCATCGGGCAGCTGGTGGAGCGGAAAATCATCAGCGACAGCGAGGGGGACATCATGCGTGCGGCGGTATCCTCCGCAGCGCTGGCCCTTCCCGTGCCCGATACCATGAAGGACGCTCTGCGCGCCCGCAGCCTGAAATCCATGCTCACCGCCGTGGCCCGCAGGGAGCCCGGCTGATTCCGAAGGGAGGCAACAACAGCATGCTTTGCGAAGAGTGCAAGGTCAACGAGGCCACGTACACCCTGTCGGTCATGATGGGGGACGAGATCACCACCCGCCACCTGTGCGGGGAGTGCATGGCCCGCATGAATATGAACCTGTCCACAGGCAATATCAAGAACCTGCTCAGCTCCATATTATCCGCCATTACGGGGAATGATACTTCTGCCGCGCCGCATCAGGAGGTGGTCTGTCCCCGCTGCCACACCACCCTCAGCCAGTTCACCCAAACCGGCCACCTGGGCTGCCCCGGGTGCTACGAGGCCTTCCGTGAGCAGCTGCAGCCGATGCTTTTGCAGATTCACGGCCGGGTGCAGCACGCGGGCCGTCAGCCCCTTTGCACCGAGGACGCCCAGCGCACCCGCACCCGCCAGGAGCAGCTCACCCGCCTGATGGAGCAGGCTGTGGCCCTCGAGGACTTCGAGACGGCGGCACAGCTGCGGGATCAGCTGCGGGCGCTGGCGAAGAAGGAGGCGCAGGAGGAATGAGCAGCACGGTTCTTTCCTCCCGGGTGCGCCTGGCCCGCAACTATGAGGATCTTCCCTTCGACACCGCCCGCAAGCCCGAGGAAGCCGCCACCTGCATTGCCCGCACGGCCAACGCGCTGGCGCTCTCCGGCATGGACGAGGGCTTCCAGCTGATCCGCCTGAACGCCCTGACGGAAACCCAGCGCAAAGCCCTGGCGGAGAGCCGGCTCATCAGCAAGGATCTGCTGCGGGAGCCGGAAACCGCCGCGGTGCTGTTGCGCCAGGAGGACGCGCTGTCCATCATGATCAACGAGGAGGATCACCTGCGCATCCAGGCGGTGCGGCCGGGGCTGGATCTGCTCTCCGCCGCCTCCGCCTGCTTCCGGGTGGACGACGCCCTCAGCCGCCAGGTGGCCTTCGCCTTTGACAAGCAGCTGGGCTACCTCACCGCCTGCCCCACCAACACCGGCACCGGCATGCGGGCCTCGCTCCTGATGCATCTGCCCATGCTCACCATCTGCAAGCAGATGGGCAACGTGGGGCAGATTGTAGCCAAGGTGGGGCTGACCATCCGGGGTGTGTACGGCGAGGGCGCGGAGGCCCTGGGCAATCTGTACCAGGTATCCAACCAGGTGACCCTGGGCCGCACCGAGCAGGAGCTGATCAGCACGGTGACCGCCGTGGGCCATCAGCTGACGGACATGGAGACTGTCCTGCGTGAAAAGACCCTTGCCACCAGCCGGGTCACCCTGGAGGACACGGTGTTCCGGGCCTGGGGGCTGATGAAGTACGCCCGGGTGATGCCGCTGAGCGAATTCTTCAAGCACTGGAGCGGCGTGCGGCTGGGGGCCGATCTGGGGCTTTTGCCGGTGAAGGTGGCAACCCTGGACGCCATGCTGGAGCAGGCGCAGGATGCGAACCTGCAGTCCCTGGCGGAATCCCCGCTCACCGGCGTGCAGCTGGACGCCAAGCGGGCGGAATGCATCCGCGCCATGCTCACGGACGTGAAGGAATAATGGGGGAGGACGATCAATGGCCATCTTTGGACGATTTACCGAGCGCGCCCAGCGGGCGCTGGCTTCGGCCCAGCGGGCGGCGGCGGAAATGCACCAGCCCTATGTGGGTACGGAGCATATTCTCATGGGGCTGCTGCATGAGGGAGACGTGCCCCCCGCCATTGCCGACCGGGTAACGGAGGATCAGGTGCGGGAGCTGCTGGCCGACGGCGGGGACATGGCGCTGATGGGCGGCTCCCCCCGATTTGAGCTGACCCCCCGGGCAAAAAAGCTGCTGGAGCTTTCCATCCTGGAGAGCCGCAAGCTGGGCCAGACCTACGTCAGCGCGGAGCATTTCTGGCTGGCGATCCTCCGGGAGGGGGACGGTGTGGCCGCCAGCATCCTCCGGCAGCTGGGTGTGGACTTCGACCGGGCGCGGCAGGAGCTGATCCAGCGCATCCGCATGGAGCATGCCGCCGATGAGAGCGCAGGCATCAATTCCCAGCGTCCCCAGGAGGACAGCCCCGGCAAGAGCAAGGGCGACCCTGCCATTCTGACCCAGTACACCCGGGATCTGACCCGGGCCGCGGAAAACAACGAGCTGGATCCGGTCATCGGCCGGGACAAGGAGATTCAGCGGATCATCCAGATTCTCATCCGCCGCACGAAGAACAACCCCGTCCTCATCGGCGAGCCCGGCGTGGGCAAGAGCGCCGTGGTGGAGGGGCTGGCCCAGCGCATTGTGCAGGGGAACATCCCCGAGATGCTGGTGGGCAAGCGGATTCTCTCCCTGGACATGGGCAGCATTGTGGCGGGCAGCAAGTACCGGGGCGAGTTTGAGGAGCGGATCAAGAACATTCTGGCCGAGGTTCGCAAGGCCGGGAACATCCTGCTGTTCATCGACGAGATCCACACCATCGTGGGCGCGGGTCAGGCGGAGGGCAGCCTGGACGCGGCCAACATCATGAAGCCCGCCCTGGCCCGGGGCGAGGTGCAGTGCATCGGCGCCACCACCCTGGACGAATACCGCAAGCACATTGAGAAGGACGCGGCCCTGGA
>JBJEUJ010000058.1:0-7288 GCA_051883775.1 Aristaeellaceae bacterium
CGCTGATGATCGCCAACGCCCTGGCAGACAAGCCCCTGCCGGTCTACGGCAAGGGAGAAAACGTCCGGGACTGGCTGTACGTGGAGGATCACTGCAAGGCCATCGACCTGATCATCCGCAAGGGCCGCGTGGGCGAGGTGTACAACATCGGCGGGCACAACGAGATGAAGAACATCGACATTGTGAAGATCATCTGCCGCGAACTGGGCAAGCCTGAAAGCCTGATCACCTACGTGACCGACCGCAAGGGCCACGATATGCGCTACGCCATCGACCCGACGAAGATTCACAACGAGCTGGGCTGGCTGCCGGAAACGAAGTTTGCCGACGGCATCAAAAAGACCATCCAGTGGTACCTGGACAATAAGGAATGGTGGCAGGAGATCATCTCCGGCGAGTATCAGCAGTATTATCAGAAAATGTACGGCAACAGGTGAGCGGAGGGAGAGCATGAAGGTACTGGTTACGGGTGCTGCGGGCAGGCTGGGCGCGGCGGTTGTGCGTTGCCTGCGGGAGTGGCGGATGGACTGCCTGGGTGTGGACATGGAGGACTTTGACGTGCGGGACGGCGCGGCGGTGCATCGTGCGGTGCAGGCCTATCGCCCGGACGCGATCATCCACTGCGCAGCCTACACCGATGTGGAGCGGGCGGAGACGGAGCCGGAGAAGTGCGCCGAGGTCAACGGCATGGGCACGCTGAACATGGTGCGCGCGGCCCTGGCGGTGGATGCGAAGCTGATGTACATCTCCGACAGCGCGGTGTTCTCCGGCGAGGGCCAGCAGCCCTGGGAGGCTGCCGAGCGGCCCAACGCCCGCAGCGTCTACGGCCTGACCAAGGCCCAGGGCGAGGAGGCCATCTGCAGCCTGATGACCCGGTACTTCATTGTCCGCACGGCATGGCTGTACGGCGGGGAGGGCGAGGACTTTGTCCGGCAGATCACCGCCATGGCCACCGGCCGCGGCGAGCTTGCCGTGTCCGGGACGGAGGTATCCTCCCCCACGCTGATTCCCGAGCTGGCCCGGCGCCTGTGCGACATCGTGGCCACGGAGCGCTACGGCGTGTACCATGCCGTGGGCGAGGGCTGCTGCTCCCGGGCGGACTGGGCCAGGAGCATTCTGCGCCTGACGGGCTCCCGCTGCACGGTGCGCCCGGTGAATACGCCCTGGGTTGCCAAAATGCCGCTGAACGGGCGGCTCAGCACCGCCAGCCTGGCGCAGGGGGGCTTTGAGCGGCTGCCGGACTGGGAGGAATCCCTGAATCGCTATCTGACCGGCGAGCGCTGATGAACAACCATGCGCGGCCTGCTTCCTGAGGGAGGCGGGCCGCTTTTTTGCTGCCTGTGGATAACTTCCGCCGCAGACCGTTGTGACGGAAATCCTGCAATATCCCGGGCAGAGACCGCTGCCATGGCCGGGAAGGGGCTGTTTGCCACCTGTTCGGACAATGACAGGAAGAAGCATGATACACAACCATGAATAAAAGATCGACGGATGTGAAGAATGGGCGACAATTCGACGACAAAAACAGGCAGCCTTCGCTGTGAAAAAGACACAGCCCCCGGGGAAAAGACTGTGGATGATGCTTGTGGAAAACCTGTGGATATTGTGGATAAATTCCGGGAAACTGCGAAAATGAAGGGTTTGAGGGCTGTGAAGCTGTGGATAACGCTGTGAACAGTGTGGATGAAGCGGCCCGCTGTCCACAGGGCCAAAATGCAGGAGCCTGCATTTTTCGCGGGGTCGCTATGCAGCCGAATGGGCCTTGCCAGATTGTCCATGCGGGGTATGGCCTGTTCTGCGGGGCGGGAGGGCGGCATAGCATGGCGGCAGGAGGTGCGTGGCATGGGCGGCGGCAAGGGGAAGCGTTGGCTGGCGGGCGCGGTGATCGCAGTGCTGATCCTGGGGGCGGGGGCGGCGGTCATGGCGGCCTGTCAGGCGGGCGGGCGGCAGGAGCAGCCGGGCACGCCCGAACCGGTACAGACGGCACAGCCAACCACGCCGCAGCCCCTGGCGGGCTGGGTGATCCTGGTGGATCCCGGCCATGGGGGCTATGACGGCGGGGCTCGGGCGCGGGTGAGCGGCACGTGGGAAAAGCACATCAACCTGGCCGTGGCCCTGGAGGTTGAAAAAAGCCTCGCCGCCCGGGGCGCGTCGGTGGTAATGACGCGGCGGGAGGACGAGGATCTGTGCGAGGCGGAGCGTCCCGCGTCGCTGACGAAGAAGCGTCAGGATATGGAAAACCGCGTGGCCATCGCCGTCGCGAACCACGCGGACATGGTGCTGTCCATCCACATGAACGAGTACCGGGACAGCCGCCAGTCCGGCCCGCAGGTGTTCTACCGTCAGGGGGCGGAGGCGGGGCGGCTGCTGGCCGGGTGCCTGCAGGAGGCGCTGATAGAGTATCTGCAGCCGGCGCGCAAGCGGCAGGCCATGGCGGGTGATTATTTCATCCTGCAGCTGGATGCGCCCTCCGCGCTGGTGGAGTGCGGCTTCATCTCCAACGCTGCGGAGGAAAAGCTGCTCCTCACGCCGGAATACCAGGCCCGGCTGGGGGAGGCCATTGCCTCGGGGGTGGAGCAGTACGCTGCCCTGCGCCCGAAGGAGGCTTCCTCGCCGTGAAGGGCTTCATCCGTTGACGAAGGTGAAAACCTCCCATTCCCGGGTGGAAAAGACGGCGTAATGCCCCCGGGTGCAGCCGCGGATCACGCTTGCCCAGAAGGCCCGGGCGGCACGGTTGTTCAGCAGGGCGGCGACCTCCCATCCGCCGGGGAAGCGGTCGAAGACCTGCGCGGCGGCGGCGCGGCCCACGCCCTGCCTGCGGTACTTTCGAAGGACGAAGAACTCCGCCACGCAGTGGGGATGGGGCAGGTCGCTGTATTCGCAGCAGGAGCGGATCAGCACAAGGCCCGCCAGCCTCCCGTCCGCCCGGATGAAGAAGGGATAACGGCCCGCCTCGTTCCAGTAATCGTCGATGTGGGCATAGCCATAGTAGCCGTATTCATTGATGTCCTCGCCGGTGAATTCCGAGAAGTCGTAGCTGTTCAGCTCCATCATCTGCATGAGGACAGACTTCTGCTCCAAGCGGATGGGGTCAAGGGTGACGGTCATGATCCGCTGTCCTCCTGCGTGTCGATGCCGTTGGCCTTCAGCCCCCGGAGGAACGCCTCGGGCAGGGGGGCGGTGAAGGTCATGCGCTGGCCGGTGGTGGGGTGAGTGAAGGTAAGGGTGTAGGCGTGGAGCATCAGCCGGGGCGCCTTTGCGCCCTTGGGGCTGCCGTAGATGGGGTCGCCGCAGACGGGATGCCCGGTGTGCTTCATGTGCACGCGAATTTGATGCGTGCGTCCGGTGAGAATATGCACGTCCAGCAGCGTCACGCCCCGGCCGCGTTCCAGCACCTTCCACTCCGTCACGGCCTCCCGGCCCTCGGGATCCACCGCCATCTTCTTGCGGTCCTTTTTGCTCCGGGCGATGGGCGCCTCGATGCGGCCGCTGTCCTCCTTCACGACGCCGTCCACCAGGGCGCGGTAGTGCTTCTCCATCTGCCGCTCCTGCAGCTGGCGGCTCAGGGCCAGCTGGGAGGCATCGTTCTTGGCAACCAGCAGCAGGCCGGAGGTATCCTTGTCCAGCCGGTGAACGATGCCCGGGCGCAGCTCGCCCCCGATGCCTCCCAGGCTGTCCAGGTGGTGCAGCAGGGCGTTGACCAGGGTGCCGTCCTCGTTGCCTGCGGCGGGATGCACCACCATGCCGCAGGGCTTGACCACCACGGCCAGGTCGTCGTCCTGGTAGAGGATGGTGAGGGGAATGTCCTCGGCCTGGGGAATGGCGGGCTTTGGCGCGGGAACGGTGAGGCGCACGATTTGATGGGGGCCGGGCCTGGCGCTGGTTTTGGCTTCGGGCCTGCCGTCCACGGTGACCTGGCCATCCTCCATCAGCGCGGCCACCCGGCTGCGGGTCAGGCCGCTGTGCTGGGCCAGCAGCACGTCGATGCGGCTGCCGTCCCCGGTGCATTCGATGATCTGCTCACTGGTCTGCATGGCTTACATTGCTCCAGTCTTTGGGATTGAACAGCAGGGACGCGGCCATCAGCACGCACCCCACGGTGAGGGCCGCGTCCGCCACGTTGAAGATGGCGAAGCGGAACAGCAGCACCTCGAACATATCCACCACATAGCCGTGGAGAAGGCGGTCGATCATGTTTCCCGCCGCGCCGCCCAGCATCAGCATGGCGGCCGCCGAGGGCAGAGGCCCCAGGCGGTAGCGGTGCAGGGCGATGAGCCCCAGCACGATCACCGCGGCCGAGAGCAGCCCCAGCAGCCAGCTGCGGCCGCTGAGCAGGCTGAAGGCCATGCCGGTGTTCTCCGCGTAGGTGAAGGCCAGCACCCCGGGAATCAGGGTGAAGGCGGCCTGCAGGCGGCAGGCCAGGTATTTGACGGCCTGATCCGCTGCCAGTACCAGCAGCGCAATCCAGCCATAGCGTCGTATCATGCTTTACTCCAATCTGCTCTGGACAATGGCCACAATCTGCGCCAGGAAATCTCCGATCACCGGGAGATTCCGCTGGGCCAGGGCCTGCAGAACAACCACCAGCACCGCGCCCAGGATGGTAAACCCCACGGCCATGCCCATCCCCCGGAACAGCCCGGAGACAAACTGCGTGCGCATCAGCCGCCGTGTGTCCTGCACATAGCGCAGATATTCCGTCAGCTGCAGCTGCTCCAGGGCGCGCAGGTGCTCCTCCATTCTTTTCGCCATCAGGCGGCTGCTTTCCTTCATGCCATGCCCCTCCCGACCCCGTTACACAGTCTGCCGGATGGGAAGGGGTTTCATGCGTCCGGGGCGCAGGGCGCGCGGCTCTCATGAAGCTTTAACTTGCCGCAGGCAGGCAAATATGGTATACTTCTCGCATCCCCTATAAGAGAATCGAGGAGGTATCATGAAGCCGGCTACGAAAACCATCCTGAACTTCGCGTTTATTTTCGGCACGCTGGCTGTGGTGATCCTCATTGGCGTGAACGGTCAGGAGATGACCGGCGCGGTGGAGGCGCTCAGGTCCATCGGGCCGAAGTGGATCGCCCTGTGCGCCCTGTCCTACCTGGCCTGCCTGTCCTTTGACTCCCTGAGCCTGTATTATTTCCTCCGCCGCCAGGGCCAGCGCATCACCTTCCGCTATGCCATGTTCGTCACAGCCATGGGCTCGTATTATTCCAACATCACCCCCGGCGCCACCGGCGGCCAGCCCATGCAGGTGTATTATCTGACCAAGCGGCAGATCCCCATCGGCATCGGCACCTCCGCGCTGACGGTGAAGTTCTTCTGCTTCCAGTTCATGCTGGCGGTGATCGGCACCGCGCTGTGGATTGCCAACGGGCCCTTCATCCAGCAGCAGGTGGGCGCAAGCATGTGGATCCTCATCGTGGGGTATGTGTACAACTGCTTCTCCGTGGCGATGGTGGTGCTCATGGCCACCAACAAGCGCCTGGTGCGCTTCCTCATCCGCCTGATCATCCGCCTGGGCGCGAGGATCCGCCTGTGCAAGAACCCCGACGCCTCCATGCGCAAGTGGGAGGAGGTGCTGAACAACTTCCACGACAGCATCATGCTGCTGATGGGCCGCCCGGTGGACCTGCTGCTGCAGATGCTCTTTGCCTCGGGGCAGCTGCTGAGCCTGATGGCGGTGATCTACTTCGTGTACCACGCCTTCAGCCTGGAGGGCGTGAGCTACGGGCAGCTGACGGCCCTGGGCGTGATGCTCTACACCTCCGCCGCCTACACGCCCCTGCCCGGAGCCTCCGGCGCGCAGGAGGGCGTCTTTGCGCTGTACTTCGCCCAGGTGTTCCCCGACGGCATCCGGCTGATGGCGCTGCTGTTGTGGCGGTTCTTCACGTATTACCTGTCGCTGATTGTGGGCGCGGTGATCACCCTGGGCCACGGGATTCAGCAGGCCCGCATCCGGCATGGCCTTGACAAAGGCACCTGAGTCCGGTATAATATTCCTGTTTCCATGAAGGAAGCCCGCGGACATGAAGTCCGGCTTTCTTCATGGTATTTTTTTGTTGAGGGAGTCGAGAAGCATGAAAAAGACACAGGTGACCCGGATGGTGATTGCCGCGGTGCTGCTGGCCGTGGGCATGATGCTGCCCCGCTTCCTGGGGGGCGTGCAGGTGCTGGGGCAGACCATCAGCCCGCTGCACATTCCCGCGCTGATCGCCGGGCTGACCCTGGGCGGGGCCTGGGGCTGCGTGGTGGGCGCGCTGATCCCCCTGGCCAGCAGCCTGCTGGGCATGCCGCCGCTGCCCATCGCGCTGCCCATGGCCTTTGAGTGCGCCGCTTACGGCCTGTTGACGGGGCTGCTTTATCCCGTGCTGCGCCGGGCGCTGAAGAAGGACAACCATCTGCCGGCCATCCTGCTGACCATGGTGATCGCCATGGTAGGCGGCCGGCTGGTGGGCGGCGCGGCCAAGGCCCTGCTGCTGACCTTCGGGGCCATCACGTCGAAGTCGCCCTTCACCATGGCGGCGTTTATCAGCAGCTACTTCGTGGGCACGGCGGTGGGCGCGGTGATTCACCTGATCGTGGTGCCTGCGGTGGTGCTGGCCCTGGAGAAGGCCAAGCTCTCCCCGGCGGCAAAGACAGCGGAAGCGTGACACAAAAAAACCGGCGAACACTTCGCCGGATATGCGCGTCAAAAAAGTGGCTGCGGCCACTGTTTTGAGAAGGAGAAACGCCGTCTGCGGACGGCGCAAATCCGCCTGGTCGCTATGCTCCCGGACGGCGGATTTGCAAGGAAATTTCTCGCCATAGACGAGAAAACCCCGCCCCGCCGGCAAAGCCGCCGGATACGATGACAGTCGGAGGGATTGCGATCCCTCCGACACCTCCCATAGTTTTTTTGGACAGTCTGAACCGGCGAACACTTCGCCGGTTTTTTTGCTGCGCGGAAAGGCTCACCGGTTGAAGTGCCGCCAGAAGGCGCGGAACTCCGCCTCTGTCACATCGCCGCCGCTGGAAAGGATGTCCCAGCTTTCGCCCCGCCAGGCATAGTGGATGCGGGTGGGCGCGTAGCCGCAGCGCAGGTAGAACTGCCGCCGCCGGTGCCTCTGGGCATGGTTGGGGGCGGCGGGAGCCTCGGCCTCCACGTCGGCGATGATCCGCGCGCCCTTCTTCCGCTGCCGCAGGAGCAGCAGGGTCTGCGCGCCGATGCCGCGGCCCCGCATGGCCTCCTCCACGGCGAAAAACATGATGTGCGTGATGTCCCGCCAGCTCAGCAGGCTGATGAAGCCGCACAGGG
>JBJEUJ010000058.1:7388-17253 GCA_051883775.1 Aristaeellaceae bacterium
AACATGATGTGCGTGATGTCCCGCCAGCTCAGCAGGCTGATGAAGCCGCACAGGGTTTCCCCCTCATGGATGGCCAGGAAGTCCCGGCTGCCGTCCCCGGGGTCAAAGAGGAAGGCTGCCGGGAGCCGCTCGTTCTCCGGGAAGGCCCGGGCCATGAGGGCCATCACCCGGGGCAGGTCGGGATGAGCGGGGGTCAGGGGCGTGAGGAACAGGGTCATTCCTCCGCCTCCCCGGCCTGATCGTACCACTCCAGGAAGGTGTGCTCCTGCCCGCGCCACTTGCAGCCGGGCATGGTGTCCAGGCTCACGGCATGGATGCTGTTGAACACGCTCTTTTCCACATCGGGATTCTGCTGGCGCAGGGAGCGCAGCAGCTCCTTGATCTCCTTGCGCTTGGAGGCATGCACGTCCCCGGCGGCGCGCTCGGTCAGGCGGCAGGCGCAGTTGATGAAGGTCAGGCCGTTGTAGCGGCACCAGGAGAGGATGTCGTCCTCGTGGATGCAGTACAGGGGGCGGATCAGCTCCATGCCGGGGAAGTTTTTGCTGTGCAGCTTGGGCATCATGCCCTGCAGCTGCGCGCCGTAGAACATGCCCATGACGGTGGTCTCGATCACATCGTTGAAGTGATGCCCCAGGGCGATCTTGTTGCAGCCCAGCTCCCGGGCCCGGTCGTAGAGGAAGCCCCGGCGCATCCGGGCGCACATGTAGCAGGGGTTGCTGGACATGCCGCTGGTCACGTTGAAGATGTCGCTTTCAAAGATGCGGATGGGAATCTCCATCAGCCGGGCGTTGTCCTCGATGCGGGCGCGGTTCTGGGGGCTGTAGCCGGGATCCATGACGATGAACTCCTGCTCGAAGGGGATGAAGGTGTGCCGGTGCAATTCCTGCATCAGCTTGGCCAGGAGCATGGAGTCCTTGCCGCCGGAGATGCACACGGCGATTCTGTCCCCGGGCTGGATCAGCTCGTAGCGCTTCACCGCCACGATAAAGGGCTTCCACAATTCCTTGCGGAAGCGCTTGATGATGCTGCGTTCGATTTTCTCATTGGGGGTCAGGTCACGGGGCATATCGGTCAGCTCCTTGCTTGGGCGGCCTGCTCCCGGTTGAAGCGGTCGCCGCCCTCGATGGCGTGAATCAGGTCGACAATCAGCGCGTTGTAGGGCGTGGCGATGCCGTAGAGCTTGGCCTGCTCCACAATCGCACCGTTGATGGCGTCAATCTCGGTCAGCACGCCCCGCTTGCGGTCCTGGTACATGGAGGAGTAGCCCGCCGCGGCGTTCTCGCACACCTGCCGCACGTTGGCCAGCACCTCCCGCCGGTCAAAGTAGGTGCCGTCCTCCTCCGCCACGTCCACCGCCTCGTAGATCAGCCGCTTGGCGAAGTCCCAGGCATACTTGTCCTGGATCATGAAGCCGATGGGGGTCTCGGTGATGGCGGTGAAGGTGTTGATGGACAGGTTCACAAACAGCTTGCTCCAGATCACCCGCTGGATGTCGTCGCAGATCTCCACCTCCAGGCCGCTGTCCCGCAGCGTCTGCGCCACCCTGGCCAGGTTGTCCCGGGCGTTGTGGTTGCTGCCGATGGTGGTGACGCCCGGGCCGCCGTGGCGGGTTCTGCCCTGGCCCAGGTTCACGGCGTTGTGCTTGCTGGTGCCGATGATGACGTTCTCCGGCGCCACGTACCGGGCGATCTTCCGGTCGTTGCCCGCGCCGTTTTGCAGGGTCATGACGATGGTCTCCGGGCGGAAAAGGGCCACGTTTTCCTCCAGGGCCTGGGCGGACATGGTGGACTTGACAAAGAGGATCACCAGGTCCGCCGCTTCCCTGCACTGGCCGGAGAGGCAGGCGCGCACGTGGGGATAGGCATGCTCCGTGCCGTCGGGCTCCACCACGGTAATGCCATGCCGGTTGATGGCCTCCACCTGGGGCGCGTAGGCGTCCACCAGGGTCACGTCGTTCTTCTCCGACAGGTACGCGCCGTACAGGCAGCCCATGGCCCCCGCGCCGATGACAACAATCTTCATGGATGCATCCAACCTTTCTCATCATGGGATCCGTGTCATGGATCAAAGGAAGGTCTCACAGCCGGACGTGCTTCAGGTGCTTCATCACCAGCGTGGCGCACACGCCTGTGAGCAGCCCGCAGCCCAGCCCCACGGCGATCAGCAGCCCCATGTAGCCGATCAGGCCCGGCGTGCGGGTGATGAGCATGGCCAGGGCCACCTGGCCCACGTTGTGCATGGCGCCGCCCAGCATGCTCACCGCCACGGGATGAATGCCCTTCATCCGGCTGAGCAGGGCCATCGTGCCCACGCTGAGCAGTCCCCCGCACAGGGCGTAGGGCGCCGCGCCAAAGCCCGCGTACAGCGCGCTGGACAGAAGTACCTTCACCACCATCAGCCCGAAGGCCGTGGGAATGTCCAGCATGTAGATGGCGAAGATCAGCACGCCGTTGCTCAGCCCCAGCTTGATGCCGGGGATGCTGGCGTTCAGAGGAATCTGGTTCTCCACCAGGCCCAGCACCAGCATCAGCGCGGTGAGCAGCCCGCACAGGGCGATGCGCTGGGCCGCGTTACGTCGCTTCATGGGGACAGCCTCCTCCGGGGATCGGATCCGCCGTGCGCCACAGCATGAGAATCTCCCGATCCTCCGCGTCGCCCAGGGCGTAGTTGGTCTGCCCGTGGAGGTTCATGGTCTCCATGGGCAGGATCAGGTTGTAGTATTTCTCCCCGTGGACAATTTTCAGTCCCGGAGCCTGGGAGACCAGCTCGTCCGGCTCATCATAGGGGTCGAAGATGCCCACCCGGTTCCCCTCCAGCAGCTGGGTCAGCAGCACGTAATGCCGGTAATGCTCGCTCCAGCAGCGCACCACCGCCGCGCCGCCCTGCCTGAGGCAGGTTTCCACCAGGCTCCCCGGGGCAACGACCGCGTCGTCGCCATCCTGATAGGCTGCGCGGATGGGGAACTGGCACCCCTCCGCAAAGCCGCTCAGCCAGGAGCAGAGGTAGCGCATGGCCGCCCGGGAGGTGCCGCGCTTGCCATGCTCGCCCTGGAGGCTGAAGGTATCGTTGCACAGCGTCCACACGCTCTTGACCAGGCAGGGGGGCAGCTCCTCCCGCTCGTAGAGATAGCGCAGGGCGTTGACAACGCTGGTGGGGCCGCAGTCATACTCGGTGGTTTGGGTGATGAGTCGGTTCTTCATGTGTGCATACCTCGCTTATGTCAGGGAATTGCGGGGGTCCAGCGCGTCCCGCAGGGCGTCGCCGACCAGGTTGATGCAGGTCACCAGCAGGATCACCGCCAGCCCCGCCGGCACCCACAGCCAGGGCTTGGTGGTCAGGATGGACAGGGATTCCGCCCCGCCCAGCATATTGCCCAGGGAGGGGGTGGGCGGCTGCACGCCCATGCCCAGATAGCTCAGGGCCGCCTCGTCCAGGATGGAGAGGGCGAAGACGCTGGTGGCGTACACCAGCACCGGGGCCAGGGTGTTGGGCAGAATTTCGGAAAAGAGGATGTAGCGCCCGGGCATGCCCGCCGCCCTGCTGCTCTTGACAAAGTTGGTTTCCCGAAGGGACAGCACGTTGCCCCGCACCAGGCGGGCCACGCCCGGCCAGTCCACAAAGCCCAGGATCAGGATGATCGTCCACAGCCCGGGCTCAAAGATGGCCGCCGCCACCAGCACCAGCAGGATGTAGGGGAAGGACATGACCATGTCCGTCACCGACATGATGGCCTTGTCCACCCAGCCCCCCAGATACCCGCTCACCAGCCCCAGCGCCACGCCGATGACCGTGGAGATGACCGTGGCCAGGAAGCCCACCAGGAGCGAGATCCGCATGGCGTAGAGCAGGCGGCTGAACACGTCCCGGCCCACCTGATCGGTGCCGAGGATGTGGGCCGCGTCCGGCGCCTTGGAGAAGCCGCCCGAGGGCTTGGTGGGGGCGTAGGGGGCAATCAGCGGCGCGAGCACCGCCATGAGAATCAGAGCCGTCAGCACAAAGAGGCTGACCACCGCCAGACGATGGCGGCAGAACCGCCGGAAGACCGGCGCCCAGCCGGATGAAAGCATGGGGTGCCCTCCTTTAATACTTGATGGTGGGATCCACCAGAGCGTATACAATGTCCGTCAGCAGGTTGGCCAGGAGCACCACCACCGCCGACAGGAGGCACACGCCCATGATGACCGGGTAGTCCCGGCCCAGGATGGCGCTCATGGTGATCAGCCCCAGCCCCGGCCAGGAGAACACCTGCTCCACAATCACCGCGCCGCCAAAGAGCGTGGGAATCTGCATGCCGATCACCGTGACGATGGGCAGCAGCGCGTTGCGCAGGGCGTGCTTGTTGATCACCCGGAAGCGGCCGATGCCCTTGGCCCGGGCCGTGCGCAGGTAGTCCATTTCCAGAATCTCCAGCACCGCCGAGCGGATGTAGCGGATGTTGCTGCCCGCGACCCCCACCGCCAGCACCAGCACCGGCATCACCATGTGCTTTAGAATGTCCGTCACGCTGCCCTCCAGGCCGGGGGTGGTCATGCCCGAGGAGGGCAGCCAGCCCAGCCGCACCGTGAACAGGTAGATCAGCAGCAGCGCCATGAAGAAGCTGGGCACGCTGGAAAACACAAACGACGTGGTGACCATGGCGTAGTCCCGCTTCTGGTAGCGGTGAACCGCGCTGTAAATGCCCGCGGGAATGGCGATGAGCAGCCCCAGCACCAGGGACGAGCCCATCAGCAGGAGCGTGGGGCCGATGTGGCTGCCGATCATCTCCGCCACGGGCTGGTAGGTCTTGTAGGAATAGCCCAGGTTGCCCTGAAGGATTTCCCCCAGCCACCCCAGGTACTGCTTCCAGATGGGCTGATCCAGCCCCCAGGAGGCGGCGCGCAGGGCCTTCATGCTCTCGGTGACCTTGGGGCCGGTCATCATGTCGATGGGGCTGCCCGCCAGGTTCATCAGCAGAAAGTCGATGATGGTGATGCCCAGCAGCACCGGAATGGCCAGAAGGATCTTCTTGAGGATGTATTTCAGCATGCGGATTCCTCCTGCCTGAAGGCGCGGTCGCAGGCGGACAGGTGGGCGCCGTCGCCCGCCACGGGAGTAAGAACGGGCTCCAGGCGGGCGCAGCCCTCCCCGGCGAAGGGGCAGCGATCCCGGAAGGCGCAGCCGCCCTGGGCCGCGCTGTGGGCCTCGCCGGTCAGGGCAAGGCGCTGGCGGTGCCGCTGGTCATAGTCCGCCACGGGAGCCGCGTCCAGCAGCGCCCGGGTGTAGGGGTGGGCAGGATGGGCGAAGAGCGTCTCCGCGTCGCCGGTCTCCACCACCCGCCCCATGTACATCACCGCAATCCGGTGGCTGACATAGCGCACCGCGCCCAGCCCATGGCCGATGAACACGCAGGTGAGCCCCAGCTCCTGCTGCAGATCCTTGAGCAGGTTCAGTATCTGCGCCTGCACGGACACGTCCAGCGCGGACACCGGCTCGTCCAGGATGACCAGCTTCGGGTTCAGCGACAGGGCCTTGGCAATGCAGATGCGCTGCCTTTGCCCGCCGGAAAACTCGTGGGGATAGCGGTCCCGGGCGGCGGCGGGGAGACCCACCAGCCCCAGCAGCTCGTCCACCCGGCGGGCAACATCCGCCTTCGCCACCACATGGTGGTACAGCATGGGCTCGGCCAGGATGTCGGACACCCGCTTGCGGGCGTTCAGGCTGGAGCCGCTGTCCTGGAACACCATCTGGAACAGGGGCCGCAGGGGCCGGAGCTTATGCTCGGGCAGGTTGTCGATGCGCGTTCCCTCCAGGAGCACCTGGCCGCTGTCGGGCTTCTCCAGGGCCATGATGAGCCGCGCCACCGTGGACTTGCCGCAGCCGCTCTCCCCCACAATGCCGAAGGTCTCCCCCTTGTGCACCTGGAAGCTCACCTCCCGCACCGCGGCGAAGCGGTCCCGGCGCAGAAAGCTCCCGGAGGAGGCAGGGTAGGTCTTGGAGAGGGAGCGTACCTCCAGCAGGGGATCGTGATTCTCAGCCATGCTGCACCTCCCGGGCTTTCTCGCACCGCACCAGATGCTCCGCCGTCAGCGGCGCGTACAGGGGCTGCTTCCCGCAATCCGCCGCGTAGGGGCAGCGGGGGGCGAAGCGGCAGCCCGCCATGCCGCTGTAATCCTCCGGTACCGCGCCGGGGATGGCGTAGAGGCGGCGGCTGCGGTCGTCGTGGATGCCGGGAACGGCCTGCATCAGCGCGCGGGTGTAGGGGTGGGCCGGGGCGGTGAGCAGGGTGCGGGTGTCCGCCTGCTCCACGCACTGCCCGGCGTACATGACCACCACCCGGTCCGCCATTTCCGCCACCACGCCGATGTCGTGGGTGATGAGCAGGATGGCCAGGCCAGTTTCGTCCCGCAGGGACTGGAGCAGCTGCATGATCTGCAGCTGAATGGTCACATCCAGCGCGGTGGTGGGCTCGTCGGCAATGAGCAGCTTTGGCCGGCAGCAGAGCGCCATGGCGATCATGGCCCGCTGGCGCATGCCGCCGGAGAGCTGATGGGGGTACTTGCGCATGACGGTCTCCGCCTCCGGGATGCCCGTGCGGGTGAGCAGCGCCACGGCACGTTTACGGGCCTCCGCCCTGGGCAGCTTCTCGTGGCGGCGCAGCCCCTCGGTCAGCTGGTTGCCGATGGTAAAGACCGGGTTGAGGGAGTACATGATGTCCTGGAAGATCATGGCTGCGTCCCGGCCGCGGATGCGGTCCAGCTGCTTCTCGGTCATGGTGAGCAGCTCCTGGCCGCCAAAGCGGATGGATCCGCCGGTCACGTGCCCCTGGCGGCTCAATAGCCCCAGGATGGACAGGGCCGTGATGCTCTTGCCGCAGCCGCTCTCGCCCACCAGGCAGACGATCTCCCCCGGCGCGACGGTGAAGGACACCTTGTCCGTCTTTGGGACGCGCTTCCTGCCGCTGTCGAAGGCGATATCCAGATCCTTCACCTCAAGGATTGGCTCCAATGCGCTCATACCTTTCACAGGTCAGATAGGGAAAAGCCTGCCCGGGGGACAGGTCCCTCGGACAGGACTGCAGGCCCCTGCCCGGAAGCAGGGGCCTGGAAGAAGGATGGGTTACTGCACGTCCCACTCGTGGACGTTGACGAAGGTGCCGAACACGTCGGGGCTCGCACCCGTCACGCGGTTGCTCACCGCGCCCAGCTTGCTGACGATGTAGCAGGAGATCATGGGCACGTTCTCCTGCACGTCCCGGTTCACGGTCAGGTACGCGCCGCGAACCTCCGCCATGTCGGTGGCAGACTGGGTCAGGGCCAGGGCCTCGGCCACGGCGTCATTGGTGTAGTGGGTCCAGCCGTCCGCGGACAGCAGCCATGCGATGTCGCTGTAGGGATCCACAGGGGCCAGGGTGTATTCCACGCTCAGCACGTCGAAGTCGCCGGAGCCGGCCACCTCCATCAGCATGGACAGATCCACGGTCTTAATGGTGATGTTCAGGCCAATCTCCTGCAGGGTGGCGGCGATGTAGGCGGAGGCGTTGACGAAGGTGGAGTCGCCGCTGTTGACATACCAGGTCAGGTCGGTGGACACGCCGTCAGCCACGGCGGCATTGACCAGCTCCCGGGCCTTGTCGGGGTTGTATTCGGTCACGCCCAGCTCCTCGGAGTAGAAGGGGGAGGCGGAGCAGAGGAAGGCATCCACCAGCTCGCCATAGCCCAGCACCAGGCCCTCCAGGATGGTCTGACGGTCCAGGCCATAGGCCAGCGCCTGACGGATGCGCACATCCGTAACCCGCTGGGTGTTGAAGAAGATGCACTGGTTGGTCACGGGGGTGGCGGCCCTGGCGGTAACGCCCTCCAGAGCGGTGATGGCGGCGTAGTCCTCCAGGGGCATGTCGCCGGTGGTGGGCTGCACCAGGTCAATCTCGCCGGACTGCAGGCCGGCCAGCATCTGCGCGGGAGCCACGACCTTCAGGTTCAGCCGGTCGATCTTCGGCGCGCCCAGGAAGTAGTTCTCGTTGGCGACGTAGTTCACGTAGTGGTTGGCGTCATAGTCCTCCACAAAGTAGGGGCCGGAGATGACCGTGGGCTTGCGGAACCACTCGTCGTTCAGCAGCTGATCCCGCGGCACATCGCCCAGCACATGCTCGGGCAGGGGGAACAGGTAGCGGCCCAGGATGTTCTCGAAGGTGTACAGGGCCACGGGCCACTTGGTGGTGACGGTCAGGGTCTTGTCGTCGATAACCTTGACGCCCTCCAGGCTGGTGGCGCCCTCGGGGGCCAGGCCGTTGTCGTCCGTGCCGACGATGCTGGACTGGTTCAGCCAGGAGTAGAAGCACTCGGGGCTGGTGATCAGCAGGAAGGTGAACTCCACGTCCCTGGCGGTGACGGGGGTGCCGTCAGACCAGGCGGCGCTGTCCTGTAGCTTGATGGTGAAGGTCAGGTTGTCCTCGGTGGTGATGCTCTCCGCCAGCTGGGGGACAAACTCCAGGTCGGCATTGAGCTCCACCAGGGGCAGGAACACCAGGGAGGTGGCGTACTTGACGATCTCGGTGGCGTCGCACAGCAGGGGATTGAGGGAGGTGACGGGAGAGGTGACGCCAACAGTCACGGACTTGCCGCCCTCGGCGGAGGCCAGCACGGGGGTGGAGGCCAGCAGGGTCAGCGCCAGCACCAGCGCCAGCAGGGAACGAACCAGATGCTTCATGTCGGGAGTTCCTCCTTATCTATCTTGTGATCCATGCAAAGGGATGGGAAACGCGAAAGGCTTACTGCCCGCCCTCGACGCTGCCCGTGGGAAAGGCTGCCTCCCCCGAGGCCAGGCAGGCCTGGGCCAGATCCGCCAGGTAGCTGGCGGCGGGGCAGAGCGCGGCGGGATCCACGGTGAAGCGGGGATGGTGGGCGGGATAGTCCCCGCCGGTGCCGATGCGCACGAACACACCGGGCTTGTCCTTCAGGTACACGGAGAAGTCCTCGCCGCCCAGGGTGTCCTCCTGGCGGTCAACCTTCAGGCCGTCGGCCAGGGCAACCCGCCGGGCCAGGGCGCACAGGCGGCTGTCGTTGAGTACGGCGGGGGAGCCGGGCTGCCAGTCGATCTCCGCCGTCGCGCCGTAGGCCTCGCACACGCCCTGCACGATCTGACGGAACTGCTGCTCCACCTTCGCGCGGTCCGCCGGATCCACCGTGCGGACGGTGCCCTCCAGCAGCGCGGTCTCGGGGATGACGTTCCAGGTGTTGCCCGCGCTGACGTGGGTCACGCTGACCAGGCTGCTGGAGAAGGGCGACAGCGTGCGGCTGACGATGGTCTGCAGCGCCTGGATCAGCGCCGCCTGCACCACGATGGGATCAATGCCCTCGTGGGGGTGCGCCGCGTGGCAGCCGCGGCCGCGGATGGTCAGGGCGAAGCGGTCCACCGCCGCCATGACCGGGCCCTCCTTGATGCCCACGGTACCTGCGGGGAAGCCGGGGTACGTGTGTGCCGCCAGGAAGCATTGACAGTCGTCCGTCACCCCGGTGGCGACGACGCGCTCCGCACCGCCGTCCACCTCCTCGGCGGGCTGGAAGATGACCTTCACGCTGCCGCTGAGTTCCTCCCGGCGCTCGTGGAGCAGCAGCGCCGCCCCCAGGGCCGCCGCGGCGTGGAAGTCGTGGCCGCAGGCGTGCATCCTTCCGGGAATCACCGAGGCGTAGTCCAGCGCGGATTCCTCCTGGATGGGCAGCGCGTCGATGTCCGCCCTAAGACCGATGGTGCGCCCGGGGTGCGCGCCGTCAATGCGGGCCACAAGCCCCGTGGGCATGCCGCAGTCCAGGATGGCGATACCCGCGTTTTCCAGCACGCTGCGGATGTGGGCGGTGGTGAGGTTTTCCTCAAAGGCGGTTTCCGGGTG
>JBJEUJ010000058.1:17353-18970 GCA_051883775.1 Aristaeellaceae bacterium
TGCAAGCGCACATGGTACACATTTCGTTCAACATGCACGTGAACATCCTTGCGCCCCCCGTCATTCCAGAACTCGCCCGAAGGCTGGACAAATCATATCATACCCGACTACTCTTGTCAAGAATGACAGGTCTGCCCGGATAAAAAAGAACAACTGCCGTACACCCGCCGTACACTTCATGCGCCGGTGGAACCGAAGCCGCCGCTGCGCACGCCAGTCACGTCCTCCTCCTCAGCCAGGCCGAAGGGAAGGAAAATCCCCTGGCAGAAGCGCTCGCCCCGGCTGATGGTCACGGTATGGTCGCCGCCGTTGACCAGCATGACTATAATATGGCCCTCGTTGTCCGCGCCGTAGTAATCGCTGTCGATGACGCCGATGGTATTGGCCAGGCGGATGCTGTGCCTGCGCCCCAGGGAGCTGCGGGGGACGTTGAGCAGCACCCACCCGGGCTCAATGTGCACCCTGACGCCGGTGGGCACGACGGCCTGCGCGCCGGGCGCAAGGGTGACCTCCGCCGGGCAGGTGAAGTCATAGCCTGCGCTGCCCCGGGTGGCGCGGCGGGGCAGGGGGATTTCCTCCACCCCCATGGCGCCGGGCAGCTTCATATCCCGGGCGTACTGCTCCGGGGACACATGTTCAAAGCGGGCGACGGTCATACGGCTTGCTCCTTCCAGCGGGTATAGGCGTCGGACAGGGCGGCAAGCTGCTGCAGGGTGAGCTTCTCGCCCCGGACGCGCTCGTCCAGCCCTGCCGCCTGCATGATGCCCACGGCCTGCTCCCGGGTCATGCGGAAGGTGGCGCAGAGGTTGTTGGTCATGGTTTTGCGCCGCAGGGCGAAGGCGGAGGCGGCCACGCGGAAGAAGTCCTCCTCCGACAGGGGCTGCACGGCGGGGGTCTCCCGCACGGGCAGGACGATGAAGGCGCTGTCCACCTTGGGCTGCGGGGTGAAGCAGCTGGCGGGCACATCCAGGGCCAGGTACGGCTCGCAGAGGTACTGGCAGCGCACGGCGAGCATGCCCCAGCCCTCGTCGCCGGGGGAGGCGAGGATCTTGTCCGCGACCTCCTTCTGCACCATGAGGGCCAGGCGCTTGAGCGGCAGGCCGCAGGTGAGCAGGAGGTTGATCAGCGGGGTGGTAATATAATAAGGAATATTGGCCACCACGGACAGGGGCTTGCGGAGCCCGCCGGTCAGCTGCGGCAGGTTGAGCTGCATGACGTCGCCCTGGACGAGGGTGAAGTTGTCCGCCTCGTGCATGTACGCCTCCAGCAGGGGGATGAGCCGCTCGTCCAGCTCGATGGCGAGGACGTGATGGGCGGCCCGGCACAGGTAGCGGGTCATGGAGCCCGCGCCGGGGCCGATCTCCAGCACATCGTCCTCCTTCGTCACGCCGGAGAGCCCCGCCAGCGTTTCCAGCAGCGCCTCGTCGTAGATGAAATTCTGCCCCAGCCCCTGCTTGTAGCGCAGCTGGCTGTCCCTGATCCGTTCCTTCGTTTTACTCATGGGTGCGTCCTTTCTGTGGTCGGTTCGGGGGTAGTATAGCACAATTCGGGTCGATTGAAAAGGAGGACGCTGGGGCTTCTCGCCCCAGACCCTCGCCAAAGAGCCTTCGGCTCTCT
>JBJEUJ010000059.1:0-18925 GCA_051883775.1 Aristaeellaceae bacterium
TGCCAGGGGGTGTGCGTCACCTCCTACCTGAGCAAGATCGAGCACGGGGACGCGCAGCCAGACCCGGCGATGCTTGCCGCGCTTTTTGCCCGTCTGGGGGTCGCCTACACCTCGGACGAGGCCGGGCTGGCCCCGCTGCGGGCGCTCCTGGCGGACTGGCATGACCAGTATCTCTACGGCCTGGACACGAAGGAGGTATTCCGCCGTTTGATGGCGCAGGACACGCTGCTGACCTACAGCCCCCTGTGCGCGGACTGGCTGATTGTCCGGGCCCTGGAGGGGGAGGATACCCTCGCGCAGCTGGACGAGCTGTCCGCCTGCCTGACGCCCCGGCAGAGGGCGTACCGGGATCTGGCCTGGGCGATGCGGCACATGAACGACCCGGACAGCCTGACGCTGGCGCAGGAGGCTGCGGCGGTGCTGGGGGACAGCCAGTCGCTGCTGGAGGTGTGCGTGATGGCCATGCAGCGGGGGGACTATGCGCTCATCCACCGCATGGAGAGCCGCGTCACCGGCGTGGCCCTGGAGGAAGGCAACACCTTCATGCTGGCGGCCTACTATCAGTGCAATGGCAGCGCCTACGCCTGCCTGAACCAGGAGGACATGATGCTCGGCTGCTATCAGCGGGCGCTGCATCTGCTGCGCAACACCGCCTGGACGGATCAGCGGCGGGAAATCTACTATAATATAGGCGCGACGCTGGTGAGCCTGAGCAAGTACGGGGAGGGCCTGCGGTACCTGGCCATGGCGGAGGAGGCGGGCTCGACGGAGCTGCTGGCCATCCGGCACAAGCAGGCTCTGGCCTTGATCCGCATGGGCCGCGTGGAGGACGCGCAGCCCGTCCTCCGGGAGATGAAGGCGCTGCTGGACGCCATGCCGGAGCCCTCCGAGGGCAGCACGCTGTGGTACGAGGAGGCCGTGATGGAATGCCGGCCGGGGTTCCTGGAGGACCCGGCGTACCTGGCGCTGCTGGAGCGGCTGCTTTCGGCGGTGGAGCGGGAGGCGCACTTTGGCTATGTGTATTTCTATCGGGATATGATGACGGAGGCCTGCGTCCGCCAGCGGCAATACAAGCGCGCCCTGGCCTTCGAGCAGTCGATTTCCCGCAAGGTGCGCCAATCCGGCGTGTAAGGCGGATGCAGAGGCCGCGATTTTCCCACAAAGACGGGGCTTTACAGCCTTGAGGGAATCGTGTATCCTGCTGGTGAAGAAAGCATCGGAAGGGACGGATTCCCTGTGAAGAAAAGCCGGCTTTGGTCCCGGGACTTTACCTGCATCACCCTGACGGCGATTCTCTCCGCCATCGGCGGGGAGGCGCTGAACCTGCCCATCAGCCTGCTGGTGTTCGACGAGACGGGCTCCACCCTGGCTTCGGCGCTGATTATGGTATGCAGCATGCTGCCGGACGTGGTGCTGCCCATCTTTGTGGCTCCGCTGATCGACCACAGCAGCAAGAAGCCCTGGGTGGTGTCGCTGGATCTGCTGCTGGGTGTGGTGCTGGTGGCCATGGGCTGGTGGATCCATGGCCATGCGTTCAGCTTCCCGCTGTATCTGCTGTTTACCCTGGCGGTGGGCACGATCTCCGTGTTCTACCGCCTGGCCTACCAGGCCTGGTACCCCGACCTGATTCCTCTGGGCGCGGAGCAGCAGGGCTATGCCGTGTCCTCCACGGTGTACCCGGTGATTGCCATGACCATGGCTCCCGTGGCGGCCCTGATGTATGAGCGGGTGTCCATGAGCGTGATCTTCTGGGTGGCGGCGGCGCTGGTGCTGCTGTCGGTGGCGGCGGAGGTCGCCATCCGGGAGCGGGGCGCGGCCAAGGCGGAGAGCTACAGCTTCCGCCAGTACCGGGAGGACATTCTGGGGGGCTTCCGCTACCTGCGCAGGGAGAAGGGCGTGCGCAACATTTACTGCTACATGGCTGTGACCAACGGCGCCTCCAGCGGCACGTCGGTGCTGATGCAGGCCTTCTTCCAGACGGCGCCCTGGCTGGGCGCGGCCCTCTACGGCGTCACCACCAGCGCGGAAATGCTGGGACGCTCCCTGGGCGGCATGATCCAGTACAAGGTGCAGATCCCTGTCAAGAAGCGCTTCGCCTTCACCAAGTTCGTCTATGGCTTCTACACAGCCATGGAGGCCATCGTCCTGCTTTTGCCCTATCCGCTGATTCTGCTCAACCGCTTCCTCTGCGGCGCGCTGGGGGTCACCAGCGCTACCATCCGCGAGAGCGCCGTGCAGTGCTACCTGCAGCCGGACATGCGCGCCCGGGTCAACGCCCTGTTCAGCGTGATCATTTCCCTGGGGTGCATCCTGTGCCAGCTGGGGGCGGGTGCGCTGGGCCAGATCATGGATTACCGCCTGGCCGTGCTGCTCCTGTGCGCCATCAATGCCGCGGCGATCCTGTGGTTCATTGTCCGTCCCGGGAAGGAGAACCGCCCTGTTTATGAAGCCACCCGGGAGGCGTAAGCAGCAAAACCGACCAAAGTCTGAATTGAAAGCGGACAGGTCAGCACATACACAAAAAAGCAGACCGGAGCAAGCCTTCATGGCCGACTCCGGTCTGTTTGCTGTATGAGGCTGTCAGCCCTGCGCGCCCTGCTGGGCAAGCTGCTGGCGCATTTCGCTGGGGCTCACGCCGAAGTTCTTCTTGAAGGCGCGGCGCAGGGTGGTGGGGTTGGTGTAGCCCAGATCCATGTAGAGGGTGGACAGGTTGCAATCCTTGCAGGCCAGGCGGCGCAGGGCCTCGTTCATGCGCAGCTTCTCCAGGTAGACGGAGAAATTCTGCCCCGTGCGGTCCTTGAACAGGTGGCTCAGGTAGCTCTCGGAGATGTTGAAGCGGTCGCTGAGCTTGCTCAGGCACAGGCTGGGGTCGGAGAAGTTCTCCTGCAGGTACCGCTCGATTTCCGGGATGGGGTCGGAGGGCACCTCCGTGCGGGTGAAGAAGGTGCACAGCGCCGCGGCGCAGCTCTCCAGGGTGGGGAAGGTGGGGGCGGCGTAGAGCCGCTCGTCCAGCTGGCTGAGGGCAGCCTTCTCCGCCTCGGACTGGGGCGGAGGCACCTGGAAGCGGGCCTTGAGCAGGGTGTTCTTCAGGTCGGAGAGCAGGAGGCTGAGCAGAGGCACGGCCAGGCTGCGCTCCTGCACGTTCTCCCGGTAGATCAGCGCGAACATCTCCGTCACCTGCTGCTGGTTGCCGGTGGTGATGAAGTGCAGGAGCTTGGCGGAAATCTCGATGGGATAGTACCAGCTGTCCGCGTCCTTGCGGATGTACTCATAGGGCAGGAAGATATGATGCTTGGCGGTGTAGCGGGCGGCGGTGCGGGCCTGCTCGTAGCTTTCCCACAGCTGCTGGGGCTGGGTGCAGCCGGAGCCCACGCCCGCGTAGAACCACAGGCTGTGGTGGGCGGCCAGGTCGTCGTGCATCTCCACCACCCGGGCTTGCAGATCCATCAGCGGGTCAGGGCCGTCCTGATCGTAGGCCGTCAGCACCACAAAGCTGCGGTCCGGCGTGGTGTAGTAGTACATGGGGTGCTGACCCGCCAGGTATTCCTCCAGGTGCTCGGCCAGGGTGTCGTACTCGCTCATGGGATCGTCGGCGGCGCTGTCCTGCCGGTGGGCGATGCAGAACAGCACAAAGTAGCGGTAGCTCCCCTCCAGGTTCAGGTAGCGCATCATGTAGGCAAACTCCTCCGCCGAGGACACATGGCCTGAGAGCAGCGTGCGCACGTAGGAGGACTGCAGCGCGGGCCGCTGGGCGTCGATCTGCCGCAGGAGGTCGGCGTTGTCATCCTGAGCCTGGGTGAGCTGGGTATTCAGCTGGCGAATGGGCAGCAGGGTGCGCCGGGCCAGCAGGAAGACCACCGTGGCGCCGGCCAGGAGGGACAGCACCAGCACGCCCACGGCCAGGAAGGAGAAATTGCCCACCGCGGCGTCGCAAAGCCGGTGGGGCAGGGCAATGACGTAGGACCAGCCGGAGGCGTCATAGCGGCGGATGAAGCGGTAATCCCCCAGGTCGGCCATGCCGTGCTCGTTGTACACGGGGGAGGCGTCGGGAAGCTCCTCGCCCAGGTGAAGCAGGGGCGTGCCGTCGGCGGCGCAGATGGTGACGGACGCGCCCTCCGTCCCCTCGTGCAGGAACATGGCGCGCAGGGTGGGCACATCCAGCTCAAACCAGATCACCGCCCGGTCCGGTGGCTGCAGGCGGGTTTCCAGCCGCTGAAAGAAAAACAGGGAATCCGGCATGCCGGTGCAGGCGGATGCGTCCACAAACGCGCCGCTGACCGGGGCGGAGGCGAGCATCTGGAGCCACTCGTCATAGTGGCTGACCTGGAAGTTGCGGTAGGCCCGGTAATACTGCTCCAGCTCGCTGAAGTGGCTGGAGGCAATGACGTAGCCGCTGCGCTCCAGGTAGATGTGGCTGCTGGTGACGGGCATGTTCAGCAGGCCGAAGCTGCGGGTGGACAGCTCCTTCATGATTTCCGCAGCGGTCGCCACCAGCTCGGTCATGTTGGAGCGGTCCATGTGGGACAGCCGCACGAAGGTGGAGTCCGTCATCAGCTGGAAGGTATAGGTATTCATGGCGGCGACGTAGCTGTGCATGGTGGCTGCGTCAGTCTCCAGGTGGGCGGCCTGCTGGCTCCAGTAGGCCTCGCGGCTGGCATTGGTGGAAGAAAAGAAGATCACCATGATCAGAATCAGGCAGATCAGAAGAAACGCCGCGTAGGACAGCGCAATATACACGGATGTGGACAGGGCAGGCTTCCGGGACTGCTCCTGGCGATGGCGTGGAAAAACGGTCACGTTCATCACACTTTCTCATGAAATTGAATGAATCACGGAGGGCGGTTCACTCCCCCGGGGAAAGCGCAGAATGGGCTGCTTGAGAAAAATCGAATTCATGCAGGCAATTTGATTATAGTCAAAAGGGGACGATTTTTCAAGACTTTCACCCGTTCAGCGTACAAATTTTGCGCTCTTGAATCGCAAAAATTGTACCATCGCCAAAATTTGTCGCTTGCGCACGCTGTTGCCGTATGGTAAAGTTTGAACCATGAAGTGTACGCGCGTATGTGCTGTTTGCACAAAGGTGCCTGCACAATCCATTCTGAAAGGAAGGAACCTATCTATGAAGAAGCTGGCTGCCCTGGTTCTGGCGGTCGCGATGATCATGTCCATCATGATGATCCCCGCCAGCGCTGAAGTCACCAAGCCCCAGAAGATCACCATCTTCATCGACGGCACCGTGGTCACCCAGCCCAACGGCCAGGCCGAGTTCAAGGCCCGCTGGGAAGAGCTGAGCGGCATCGAGCTGGAGATCATCCAGCCCGACCATGACGCCTACTACGACGTGCTGCAGCAGCAGATCGCCTCCGGCGACTGGCCCGACGTGATGATCCTGTCCTCCACCTACTATGCTGCCTACGCCAAGGAAGGCGTGCTGTGGGACATGACCGACGCCTGGGACGCCTCCGCCACCAAGAACTCCGGCCGCCTCAAGAACGAGTCCGTGATTGAGGGCCTGAAGATCGACGGCCGCCTGTACGGCTTCGCGGACGCCATCGGCGGCGGCTGCGTCACCTACATCAAGAAGGCCTGGCTGGACGCCGTGGGCATGGAAGCTCCCACCAACTGGGACGAGTACGCCGCCCTGTGCGACGCCTTCGTCAACGGCGACCCCAACAAGAGCGGCAAGGCTGACACCTACGCCGTGACCGCCGCGGGCTTCATCGGCACCGAGGCTCCCTACATCAACTATCTGCCTGAGTTCTATCAGGACGCCTATCCCTCCTTCTACAAGAATGAGGAAGGCAAGTGGGTTGACGGCTTCACCGAGCCCGCCATGAAAGCCGCCCTGGAGCGCCTGAACGAGGGCTACACCAAGGGCTGGATCGATCCCACCACCCTGACCAACGGCACCAAGGACTGCCGCAACAAGTTCTATGACGATACCACCGGTATCTTCACCTACTGGTCCGGCACCTGGGCCACCAACCTGAAGGTCAACCTGGAGAACAACAACCGCGATTCCGAGCTGGTTGCCATCGCTCCTCTGGCTGGCGCTCCCGGCTACTTTGACCGCACGCCGCCCGTCTGGGCCATCTCCGCGACCTGCGAGAATCCCGAGGGCGTGTTCACCTACTTCATCGACACCATCCTGGATGGCGGCGACATGCAGTTCCTGTGGACCTACGGCGTTGAGGGCGTGCACTGGAGCCGCGCTGCAGAGACCGTCCTGGGCGTGGAGTATGCTGAAGGCCAGTTCCACTTCCTGGAGAACCGGGAGACTCCCGGCACCGCCTACACCAAGAACCACACCGATCCCGTGGGCTCCCTGGCGCTGTTCGCCGAGGGCTACGATGATCCCAAGGATGAGATCGTGCAGCCTGAGAACATCGAGTCCTCCAACCTGTTCGCCGCCAACAGCCGCGCGGCCTGGCTGGTGCCCTCCACCGATGTGATGACCACCTACAACGGCGACCTGACCACCCTGAAGAACAGCCTGATCGCCAAGGTGGCCATGGGCGAGATGACCTACGACGACGCCATGGCCGAGTTCGCCAAGCAGGGCCAGGGCTGGTCCGACGCCATCGTCGAGAGCCTGAACGCCCAGTAAAAATCCGGTGCGCTGCCTGCAATGACTGCAGCACATTGTGGATGAAAAAAACCTTTCGGGGCAGGGACGTCCATGGGGCGTCCCTGCCCTCCAGCCCGTTATTCCATCATCAATAAAGGAGGTCATTGCATGGACAGCGCTGTCAAGTACAAGCCCGCCAAGAAGCCCCTCCTGCCGCGGATGAAGAAATATGCAGGCTTCTACGTGCTGTTTCTTCCTGTGCTGGTATTCCTGATCGTCTTCCATTACCTGCCGATGTTCGGCATCTACTTCTCCTTCACCAAGTACAACATCATCAAGCCTCCCGTCTGGGTGGGCCTGGCCAACTTCGAGCGCCTGTTCTCCATGCCCAACTTCTGGACGGCGTTCTCCAACACCATTGAGCTGAGCGTTGTCAAGCTCCTGCTCACCACGGGCTTCTCCGTGATTCTGTCCCTGCTGCTCAACGAAATGATCAGCGTCCCCGGCAAGAAGCTGGCGCAGACCATCATCTACCTGCCCCACTTCATGTCCTGGGTTGTGACGGCCTCCGTGTTCCAGCTGATTCTGTCCCCCACCACGGCCGGCCTGGTCAACTCCGTGCTGATCAACCTGGGCATCATCGACAAGGGCATTTACTTCCTGGGCAGCTCCGCCACGTGGACGGGCTCCTACTACCTGATCAACGTCTGGCATGACACCGGCTGGGGCACCATCATCTTCATGGCCACGCTGACCGGCATCGACCCGGGCATTTACGAGGCCGCCTCCATCGACGGCGCGGGCCGCTGGAAGAAGATGTGGTACATCACCCTGCCCTCCCTGGCCAACACCATCATCACCGTTCTGATCCTGAACCTGGCCAAGATCATGAACCTGTTCGAGAGCGTTTTCGTTCTGCAGAACGACGCTGTTATGGACGTGTCCCAGGTTCTGCAGACTTACGTTTACTACCAGACCTTCAACAGCGGCGGCATCCCGGACTATGGCTACACCACGGCCATCGGTCTGTTCCGCTCCCTGGTCGGCATGGCGCTGATGCTCATCTGCAACTATGCCAGCAAGAAGGTCCGCGGCCGCGGCATTGTGTAAGAAAGGAGGGTGTGACAAGATGGAAGCTACGAAAACCAACGCGAATGTCAAGCGTCCCCGCAAGCCTTTGAACGTCTTCCCCTACGTCAACGGCGTCCTGTTCGTCATCATCTGCCTCATCATCCTCGTGCCGATCTGGAAGGTGCTGGTTGACTCCTTCGACCTGACCACCGGCTATGGTATGAAGCTGTGGCCCGACAACTTCGGTCTGGACGGCTACGTCACCGTGATGACCAACCCCTCCCTGGTGACCCCCCTGCGCAACAGCGTGATCACCACCCTGAGCGGCACCCTGCTGGGCCTTTTGCTGTCCACCCTGGGCGCGTATGTGCTGATCCAGTTTGACATGCCGGGCCGCGGCCTGTTCGCGGGCATCCTGCTGTTCACCATGATCTTCAGCGGCGGCATGATCCCCAGCTACATCGTCATGCGCAACCTGCACCTGACCAACACCCTGTGGGTGGTCATCCTGATGCCCGCCATCAACGTGTACAACCTGGTGCTGATGCGCAACTTCTTCGAGGGCATCCCCACCTCGCTGTTCGAGTCCGCGACGCTGGACGGCTGCACCCCCATGCAGACCTTCTACAAGATCGTGCTGCCCCTGTCCAAGGCTGCGCTGGCCTCCATCGGCCTGATGTTCGCCGTGGCGTACTGGAACGACTACACCAACTACAAGCTGTACATCACCAAGGACAACCTGTACAACTTCCAGATGAAGCTGCGTTCCATGATGATGGGCTCCAACCTGCCCACCGCCGTCGGCTCCGCCACGGAGAACACCGTGCAGAATGCCGCCGTTATCGTGGCCATCCTGCCCTTCATGATTCTGTATCCTTTCCTGCAGAAGTACTTCGTCAAGGGCATCAACATCGGCGCTGTGAAGGAGTAAACCGCTTCTTCATTCGCTGCCTGTGGAAAGCCGGAGGAATGTATTCCTCCGGTTTTTTGCTGCTTTTTCATTGTCCATGCTTCAATATGGTAGGAATATTTCCGATTAAGAACAAATACTGCTTTACAAATCCGGGGAAATATAGTACACTGATGGCATTCCAAGGAGGCAATTCCAGTTGACCAATCAAAGTAAGGGAGGTACATATTCATGAAAAAGCTGGTCGCTTTGTTCCTGGCTTTGGTGCTGTGCGTGTCCTGCGTGGGCTTTGCCGCGGCGGAGGAGCCCATCACCCTGGACGTGATCATCGCCCAGTACGGCCCCAACACCCAGGAGTGGTTCCTGGGCACCACCACCGGCATGGGCAACGGCAAGAACTTTGTGCAGGCCTTTGAGGAGGCCAACCCCGATGTGAAGCTGAACCTGGAGGTCGTCTCCTGGACGGAGATCTACACCGAGGTCAGCACCCGCATCGCCAACAACAACACCCCCGATGTGCTGAACATCGACTCCTTCGCCGACTACGCCAACGAGGGCCTGCTGCTGCCCATCGACGACTATGTGCCGGAAGATCTGCGGGCGCAGTTCATGCCCGAGTTCCTGAACGAGTCCGTGATCGACGGCGTGACCTGGGCCGTGCCTGACCTGGCCTCCATCCGCCCGCTGTACTACAATAAGGACATCCTGGACGAGGTCGGCGTGGAAGTGCCCTCCACCTGGAACGAGCTGCGCGACGTGTGCCAGGCCATCATCGACTTCTATGACGGCGCTGTGTACCCCTGGGGCCTTGACTTCACCACCGACGAGGGCCAGGCTGCCTTCGGCTACTACGCCTGGAACAACAACGGCGGCTTTGTGGACGCGGACAACAACTGGGCGCTGAACTCCGCCGCCAACGTGGAGTCCGTGCAGTTCTCCGTGGGCCTGTACAAGGACGGCTACACCAACCCCAACCCCGACACCCAGAACCGCTACGACCTGCAGGATATGTTCGGCGCCGGCAAGATTGCCATGATGATCGGCCCGAACGGCATCCCCACCTACCTCAAGAGCAAGGGCTATGAAATCAACTACGGCTTCACCTACCTGCCCACCAACGAGGGCGCTACCAACACCGTCATGGGCGTGATGGACCGCATCATGGCCTTCCGCGACGACGCGGCTCCTGACCAGGCTGCCCGCAACGCCGCCATCGCCAAGTTCGTGCAGTTCTTCTACTCCGACGAAGTGTACGTGCCGTGGGTCACCATGGAGGACTTCCTGCCCGCCACCGGCGCTGGCATGCAGAGCATGATCGAGCAGGATCCCACCTACCAGACCTGGCTGGATCTGCTGGGCCGCTGCAAGTTCTACCCTGCCGGCAAGAAGGAATGGATCGACGTGAAGCAGGGCGTGATCGAGGTTGAGCAGAAGGCCATGCTGGGCGAGGATCCCCAGACGCTGCTGGACGCCCTTCAGCAGAAGGTTACCGCCGAGTAACACGGTCATCGGGGAGAGCCTGACGGTAAGCCGGGCTCTCCCTTTTCATTTCCAAGCGCCTTGAACCGCACCGCCGGCGGGCGACCTTCTGCGTTGAGGATGGCGCGATTCCAGTCAGAAGGGAAGATGAAGCATTGAATTCCATTCCTGTCCGCCATAAATGGGAGCCGTATCTCTGGCTGCTCCCCAGCATCCTGCTGATGCTGATTTTTGTCGTATTCCCGGTGGCCATCGTTTTCAAACTCTCCTTCAGCGAGATTTCCCGTGCGGGCGTTGTGGGCGGCTTTATCGGCCTGAACAACTTCCGCGAGGCTGTCTCCAGCGACGCCTTCGGCACGGTCATGGCCAACACGGGCATCTGGGTGGTGGCCGTGGTGGGGCTGTCCACGCTGATTGGCTTCGTGGTGGCCCTGGTGCTGAATGAGGAGTTCGTGGGCCGGAAGGTGGCTCGCTCCATCGTCGTGCTGCCCTGGGCGACCACGCTGGTCATTCAGGCCTCGGTGTGGAACTACATCATCAAGTACGAGTTCGGCAACCTGAACAATGTCCTGTTGAACCTGGGCATCATCAAAGACGCAATCAACTGGCGCGCATCCTACCACATTGAGTTTGCGTGGGAGTGCGGCGTGGGTATTTTTGTTACGATTCCCTTTGTCACCTTCTGCGTGCTGGCGGGCCTGCAGTCCATTGACGCCACCTACTACGAGGCGGCCACGGTGGACGGCGCGGGCTTCTGGAAGAAGCTGTGGCATGTGACGGTGCCGCTGGTCAAGCCCTCGCTGACGGTCAGCACCATGCTGAATATTATCTACGTGTTCAACAGCTTCCCGATTATCTATACCATCACCCGCGGCGCGCCTGCCAACAAGACCGACACCATGATTACCTACCTGTACATGCTGGCCTTTGTGGAGCAGAAGAAGGGCCCGGCCACCGCGCTGTCGGTGATCGGGTTCGTGATCCTGTGCATTATCGCCGCTGTGTACATGGGCATCACCATGCGGAAGGAGGATGCCTGATGAAGCGAGCCTCCCTTTCTCCCCGCAGGAAGAACCTGGCAGCGCTGGCCGTATGCGCCGCCGCGCTGCTCCTGACGCTGGTGATTGTCTCCCTGCCCGTGTATACCCTGGAGGTCAACCTGCTGACGAAAAAGTCCGGCAACACCTTCGTGGGGGACGAGCGCTACCTGGCGGCCAAGGAAACCGTGGACGCGGCCGTGGCGGAGTATGAGGCCCAGGGCCTCAGCGTGCAGGTGGAGGAAACCGTCACGGAGCGTGTCAACTCCAAGGGTGAAACCACCTCCATGGTGGCCTTCACGGTGAAGCAGTCCCTGCAGCGCACGGGCTGGCAGTTCCTGACATCGGGCTTTGTGTCGGGGCTGGTGCTGGCGGCGCTGCTGCTCTGCGTGCTGGGCGCGGCGGTCTGCGCGGGCCTGGGCGCGTGGGGGACGCTGGATACCCCCTACCGCGCGTTGAAGGGCCGGGCGAAGGCGCTGCGCACCGCCGCCTGTTGGCTGACGCTGCTGGCGCTGCTGCTGACCCCGGTGTTCGTCATGAGCAGCAACGTGGTCTTTGGTCGCAAGTTGGACCTGATCGCCAGCGACCTGGCCGTGGCCCATGCGGATGAGCTGCTGGCCCGGGCCAACGACTTCCTCTTTGGCGGGGCCATGGGCGAGGGCATCAAGTCCCTGGTGGGCGGCCTGGACTACCATGCCACGGTGAGCTGGTGGCTGCTGGCGCCGATCCTGTTCATGGCGCTGCTGGCAACGGTGATGCTGCTCAAGGGCAGCCTGGGGCAAACCCTGGGCCGGGGGCTGATGATCGCCTTTGTGGTGGTGCTGTGCGTGGTGACGCTGTACCCGTACTACGTCATGTTCATCACCAGCTTCCGCGCGGATGCGGAGACCACCGACATGTACTTCCAGAACATGTTCCCCACGGAGTGGAAGTGGGAGAACATGGCGGCCATCATGGAGCGGGGCGTGCCGCGGTATCTGCTGAACTCCCTGATTATCGCCGTGGGCTCCACCGCGCTGACGCTGTTGTGCGGCGTGCCGGCGGCTTACGCCATGGCCCGCATGCGCTTCAAGGGCCGGTCGGCGTTCATGGCGTTCATCATCATGAGCCAGATGTTCTCGCCGGTGGTGCTGCTGGTGGGCATCGCCAAGCTGATGAGCATCCTGAACCTGAACGACACCCTGCTGGGCCTGATCCTCATCAATGCCGCCTTCAACCAGGCATTTGCGGTGTGGCTGCTGCGGGGCACCTTCGTGGCCATCTCGCCTGAGATGGAGCAGGCTGCCAGCATCGACGGCTGCTCCACGGTGGGCGCGCTGCTGCGGGTGCTGCTGCCCATGGCCGCCCCGGGCATTGTGACGGCGCTGATCTTCGTGTTCATCAACGCGTGGAACGAGTACACCATCTCCACCGTGCTGATTTCTACCGCGGTCAACCGGCCCATCACCGTGGGCATCACCCAGTTCAGCTCCTACACCATGATCCAGTGGAACTACCTGTTCGCCTCCTCGCTGCTGGCGACCATCCCCGTTGTGGTGCTGTTCATGTGCATTGAAAAGCACCTGGTGGCTGGCCTGACCGCAGGCGGCGTGAAGGGCTGATCGCTCCTGACAAAGCAAGAGCCGGTACGGCGCATGTCCGTATCGGCTCTGTTCATATAATGTCAGCGGGCCCGAAGCCGCTGCCAGGTTTCCGCCACAATGGCCTCCATCTCCGCCTGATGGCGGTCAATGGCCTGCACCAGGGCGATCTGGTTCCGGGCGCGGTCCAGGTTCTGCCCGGGGTAGTGGATGTGGAAGTACACGTCGCCGTTCAGGTGATCCGCCAGGAAGCGGCTGGCAACCTCCCAGGTCATCAGCTTCGCGCCGGTGACCAGGGACGCGGCCTCAGCGTCCGTCAGCACGGAGGGCACGGTCTCCAGCAGCCCCCGGGTGAAGGCGGCGAAGTTGGCCATGTGCACATCCACGTGGGATACATCCGGGTCACCCTCGGTGGTGGTATTGCCGCCCACGCGGATGGCGTCGCCAAAGTCGTAGGCAATGAGCCCGGGCATGACCGTGTCCAGGTCGATGATGCACATGCCTTCGCCGGTCTGCGTGTCAAAGAGGATGTTGTTCAGCTTGGTGTCGTTGTGGGTGACCCGCAGGGGGAGCGTCCCGGCCTTCAGCTGGCGCACCAGCGTGTCCGTTTCGCCCGCGAAGGCCAGCACCGCGTCAATCTCCGCCTGCACGTCCTTCGCACGGCCGGCCTTGTCCTGGGCGATGGCGTCCTGCAGCTGCTTCAGGCGGGCGGGGGTGTTGTGGAAGTCGGGAATGGTCTCGTGCAGGGTGTGGGCGGGAAAGTCCCCCAGGTCCAGCACGAAGGCGCCGAAGGCCCGGCCTGCGCTCTCCAGCACGGCGGGAGTTTCGGCGGTCTCGTGGGTCACGGAGCCGGTGACGAACACATACAGCCGCCAGCAGCCATTCTCGTCCCGGTGGAAGGCCTCGCCCCCACGGGTGGGCACCACGGTCAGCGTCTGCCGGAGAGGATCGCCGCCCCGGGCGCGGATGCGCTGCCCCAGGTGCGCGGTGACGGCGGAAATGTTGGCCATGAGCCCGTCGGGATCGGTGAAAATATCGGTGTTGATGCGCTGGAGAATATAGTCCCGCCCGGTGGTTTTCACAAGAAAGGTATCGTTGATGTGACCGTTGCCGTAGGGCTTGGCGGAGAGCGCCGCGCCGCCCAGCTCAAAGTCCGAAAGTGCCTGCAATGCCTGGGTTTCAGTAACCTTCTGCATGGGTAGTTCCTCCCTGATTATGAACGTGGGATCCGATTACTTGTATTATACAGGGCAGGCATGGGGTTGTCAATGGCTGAGACGCCTGAGCGATGAAAAGCCGCCTCCCTCCGTGCTGTTTGGAAGGGGGCGGCTGCATGTCATTCATGATCCCAGCGGCGGCGCACCACGTCGTGGATCACCTGCGCCGTGCCCTCCACGCCGAAGCGGGAGGTGTCGATCATCAGATCCTTGCCGTCGAAGATGGTTTTCATGTCGGGGCAGTACTTCCGGTGGTAGTAGCTGCGGGCCAGATCCATGTTGCGCAGGGTTTTGCGGGCGGTTTTCTCGTCCATGTTCAGCCGCTCCACGCAGTTGCGGATCCGGGCCTCGTCCGGGGCGTAAAGGTAGACGCTGAGCAGGTTGGGAAAGTCCCGCAGGATGGAATCCCCGCAGCGGCCCACGATGATGCAGGAGCTCTTGTGGGCCGCATCCCGGATGATGCTGCGCTCCACGTCGAAGATCTCGTCCGATATGCTGTAGCTGGTCAGGCTGATGCGCTCCGGCCGGTGGGGAAAGAGGGGGTAGCCGGACACCTCCTCCGCGTCGCTGACCATGGCCAGGCTCTGCCCCATGCGCTTGGCAGCTTCTTCCACAATATCCCGATCCCAGAATTCCACCTCCAGCATGGCGGAAAGCCGCTGGGCAACGGTGCGCCCCAGCGCGCCGAACTGCCGGGAAATGGCGATCACGTAATGCTCCATGGCGTTCCCTCCTCAGGAGACGGTGGGCCGGGCAGGGGCGCGCTTCATGCGCTTCTGCATGGCCCGCACGACGCAGGACAGGGTGTAGTTGATGATGAAGTAGATCAGCGCCGCCAGGCCGAACAGCACGAACACGTCGGAGACGTTGATGGTGCCGGTGCCGTTGTAGCGGTTGGCGGAGCTCATGATCTGCTTGGTGCGGGCCATCAGCTCGATGACGGCGATGTTGGCCAGGTAGGAGGAATCCTTGATGGTGGTGATGACCTGGCTGAGCAGGGTGGGAATCACATTGCGGAAGGCCTGGGGCAGGACGATGTAGCGCATGATCTGCACGGTACCAAAGCCCTGGGAGCGCCCGGCCTCAAACTGCCCATCCGCCACGGAATTCAGGCCGCCCCGGATGATCTCCGCAATCACCGAGGAGGTGAACAGCACCAGCGCCACGCAGGCCTTGAACAGCAGCTTCACATCCGCCGAGGAGCTTAGGCCGAACATCTTCCGGTTCAGGAAGGAGGGCGTGGGACAGAACACCAGGCAGATGAAAATCCACAGAAGCAAAGGCGTGTTGCGGAACACCTCAATGTAAATGACCGCCAGGCGGCGGAGAATGCGGGCCCTGCCCCGGGTGGCGTAGTTGCGCACCAGCGCCAGCACGGAGCCGATCACAATGCCCGCCAGCACCGCGATGAGGGAGATGATCAGCGTGAACAGCACGCCCCGGAGCAGGTACTGGATCAGGGCGGGGTTGCGCAGCATAGACAGGCTGGCCTGCAGATTGGTCATGCGGACACCTTCTTTCGGCTGTCGGGGGCGAGGGTGGTGCGGCGGTCACGGAGCTTCAGCCGCTCCTCCCAGCGTCCGGCCAGGCGGGAAAGGGGGAAGCAGATCAGGAAGAACAGCGCGCCGCAGATCAGATAAGCCGGGCCGTAGGCGCCGCCGGTGCTGGCTCCGGTGACGAAGCTGTACGTCAGGGAGATCAGGTCGGAGCCGCCGATAATGTACAGGCAGGAGGTGTTCTTGATCAGGTTGACCACCTGGTTGACCATGGGCGGCAGGATGATCTTGATGCTTTGGGGCAGGATGATCCAGGCCATCTGCTCCACGTAGGTGAAGCCCTGGGACTGGGCGGCCTCGAACTGCCCTTTGGGGATGGCCTCAATGCCCGCGCGGAACACCTCCGCCATGTACGCGCCGTGGTACACGCCCAGGGCCACGATGCCCGCCGGAAGAATACCGATGCTGTGTCCCGAGAAGGCCAGCGCGTAATACAGGAAGCAGATCTGCAAAAGCACAGGGGTATTCTGGATGACCTCCACATAGGTGCGGGCGATGCCCCGCAGCAGCCGGACGTGGCCCGTGGCGCACAGGCCGAACACAATGCCCAGCGTCAGCGCCAGCAGGATGGCAAACACGGCCGTGGCAGCCGTGTTGCGCAGCCCCAGCAGGAATGTGCCCCGGTAGGTCCATACCTTGGCCCAGGCCTCCGCCGAGAAAACGGACATGGGCATTCCTCCTTTGGAAGGGGATAAAGCCTGCGGCCCTTTGCTGCCCTGTCAGGGGAGCGGCCGCAGGGGTGCAAAAGCCGCCCGGAGCAGCGGGGCCGCTCCGGACGGATGCATGGGTGAGCGGGATTACTCCACGCCGTTGGCGGCCATCAGGTCAGCGATGGTGCCGTCAGCCAGCCAGGCGGAGACCAGCTCCTCCACATAGGCGGAGAAGCCCGAGCCCTTCACCGTGGCCACGCCGTACTCCTGGGGCGCGAACTGCGCGTCAATGAAGGAGCGGCCGGCGGTCTTGTAGATGGCCAGGATGGACTTGTCCACGGAGAAGGCGTCGATCTCACCGGCACTCAGGGCGGTGGAAATGGTGGGATAGTCGTCGTACTGCCGGAAGGACACGCCCTCCGTCCAGGTGGCGGGGTCGAAGGTGGCCTTGTCATAGCCGGAGCCGTCCAGCAGCTCCGCAGCGATCATGGCCTCCACCACGGAGCGGGCGGAGGTGGAGCCGGAGGACACGCCGATCTTCTTGCCCATGAGATCCGCCAGGGTGGCGATGCCGGAGGCGTCCTCCACCAGCACGGTCACATAGTCGGTGTAGTAGGGGGTGGAGAAGTCCCAGTTCTGCCGGCGCTCCTCGGTGATGGTGAAGGTGGCCAGCACGCAGTCGATGTCGCCGGAGTCCAGCAGCTCGGTGCGGGTGGCGGCGGTCACGGTGGTGAATTCAACGTCCACGCCCAGGCTCTCCGCCAGCTTCCGGGCAATGTCGATCTCCATGCCGGTGTATTCGCCGGTCAGGGTGTCCTGGTAGCCAAAGCCCACCACGGCGTTCTTCACGCCCACGCGCAGCACACCACGGTCCACAATGGCCTGGACATCAGCCGCGAGGCCCTCGCCCAGGGCGCCGACGGCGCCAAGCAGCAGGGCCATGGTCAGCAGCATGCACACGATTGTCTTCTTCATGATTGAAATGCCTCCTTAACATGAATGGTTGTATTTCAGGCCCGCCTTTGGGGAGGGCGGGCGGGAAACCGGCGTTTACTTGCGCAGAATCTTGCCCAGGAACTGCTTCACCCGCTCGTTCTCCGGGTGCTCGAAGAAGTGCTCGGGCGGGCCCTCCTCGATGATCTGCCCGTCCGCCATGAAGACAATCCTGTCCGCCACCTGCCGAGCAAAGCCCATCTCGTGGGTGACCACCACCATGGTGATTTTCTCCTTCGCCAGGCGGATCATCACGTCCAGCACCTCCTGGATGGTCTCGGGATCCAGGGCGGAGGTGGGCTCGTCAAAGAGGATGATTTTCGTCTGGGAGCACAGCGCCCGGGCGATGGCGATGCGCTGCTGCTGTCCGCCGGAGAGGGTGGTGGGGTAGACATGGGCCTTGTCCCGCAGGCCCACCACGTCCAGATAGTGCCAGGCCAGCGCCTCGGCCTCCGCGCGGCTCTTGTGCTGGAGCTTCATGGGCGCCAGGGTCAGGTTGCGCAGGACGGTCATGTGGGGGTAGAGGTTGAACTGCTGGAACACCATGGACATGTTGTCCCGCACCATTTTCGTCCTGTTGCGGGCGGTCAGCTCCTGTCCGCCAATGTACACATGGCCGCTGCTGGGCTCCTCCAGAAAGTTCATGCAACGCACCGTGGTGGACTTGCCCGAGCCCGAGGGCCCGATGATCACCAGCTTCTCGCCCTCCTTGACCTCCAGGTCAACATCCTTGAGCACATGCAGCTCGCCAAAGTATTTGTTGACCTTCTCCAGTCGGATCATGCCTGCTTCTCTCCTTCCGGCATCCCGGGTATCCGTAAACGCAGCACGGAGTTCACGTTAGCGCTGCCGTGAACTCCGTTGTTCAGCCGTATCCTATGAAGAAAGGCGCCTGATCCCACAGGGGAATCAAGCGCCTTTGCATGGCTGGATTATAGGGCTGCGGGAAGCGGATGTCAAGCGGCTGCGCGAAGGAAAAACAATGCAGTACACGCTTTGTACAATCTGCCCGCGAGGGCTGGGCAAGACAGGGCCATGGGCCGCTTGCCGAACGCTGTCAGGCATGGTATAATAGAGGCGACAGCAGAGGCGCCGCGTCGGCCCCGTGGGCGAGCGGTATTCTATGGGTAAAGGAGAAAAACCATATGACCACCATTTTCTGGGCGGGGGATTCCACCGTCAAGCAGAACGGCATCGAGACCTATCCGCAGACGGGCATCGGGCAGGTGTTCGAGCGCTTTGTCCGCCGCTATGAGGTGCAGGTGGAGAATTACGCCGAGAACGGCCGCAGCACCAAACAGTTCATTGACGAGGGCCGCCTGGCGGTGATCTATGACCGGATCAAGGAGGGGGACTTCCTGTTCATCCAGTTCGGCCACAATGATGAAAAGATTCAGGATCCCGCCCGCTACACCGACCCGGATACGGACTTCCCCGTGAACCTGGGCAAGTTTGTCAACGTGGCCCGGAACAAGAAGGCCACGCCGGTGTTCATCACGCCCCTGGCCCGCTACGGCGGCGACCCGGCGGATGAAATGTACAACCATGTGCGCTGGGCGGAATCCATGCGCCGCACGGCCAGGGCGCTGGACGTGGCGCTCATCGACCTGACGGCCATGTCCAAGGCGCTGCTGGCCGAAAAGGGCGAGGCGGCCCGCACTGCCTACTACATGAACCTGCCCGCCGGCATTTATCCCCACTTCCCCCAGGGGCAGCGGGACAACTCCCATCTGCAGCCTGCGGGCGCGCTGGCCTTCGCCGGGCTGATCGCCCAGGGGCTCTATGCGCTGGGCGGCAGGTACGCCGCGCTGCTCACCGAGGGCTACGACCAGTGGCAGCAGGAGACTGCCAACTTCGGCAT
>JBJEUJ010000060.1:0-3460 GCA_051883775.1 Aristaeellaceae bacterium
GGCGCGCCGCGCTTGCGGGGGTCACGCCTCGCAACGGGCGAGGCGCGACGCGGTCATGCGGGGCTCCCCCTATCCGTCACGGCAACTGCCGTGACACCTTCCCCTCCGGGGAAGGAGTCCTTGGTTGCGTGAGCTCGGGCGGGGCTCCCCTACGGTCGCCCCGCTTCGCCCATGCCTGCGCCCTCCGCCATGGGGGTGAGAGGCGGCGACCTCCTGCGGAGGCCGACGGAGGCTACCTTAGCCCCTCCGGCCATGCACCGCGGCACAGAACAGCTCCTTGTCTGTTCCGTCAGTCCATATACACCACCATAGGCCCTGACAGGCCCACCAACCCTCGCGCAACGAGGGCGGCCCACCGGTGCCGCCCGGCCGCCAGCAGACAAGTGACATACCATCAAAGTACCTCCATGCCGCCCCCGCGAGGAAGGTCTTAGCCTCATGCGACAGGAGATTGCTTCCCCAAGCCAAGCGGCGAGGGGTCCGGGGCAGCCATGGTGCTGACTGAATTTGGCTGCCCCCGGTCGCCCTTTGGTTCTTTCCCGCGAGCGGGAAAGAACAGCCCCCACGCCCGCGCAACGGGCAAAGGAACCTCGCGCCAGCAAGCAGCACCCAAAAGGAGCGGGAGGAAACTTACTGTTCCTCCCGCATTCCTTCCAGCGCCTCCCGGCGGCGATGGGCGTCCGCCTCGCTCTGCCGGAACAGCGCCGCCGCTTCCTCCGGGGCCTGCCGCATCAGCGCCGCATACCGCGTCTCCCCCTCCAGGAACGCACGGTATCCGCCCTCCGGAGCCTTGCTGTCCAGCGTCAGCGCTGGGCGCTTCCGCGGATCCCGCCGGTACAGCGTCCAGTACCCGCTCTCCACCGCCCGGCGCATTTCCTCCTGCGCATGGCGCAAGTCCACACCGTGGTTGATGCACGGCGCGTAGGCGATCACCAGCGACGGCCCCGGGTAGCTCTCCGCCTCCGTCAGCGCGCGAATCAGCTGCGCGGGGCTCGCGCCCATGGATACCTGCGCCACGTAGGCATGCTCGTAGCACATGGCCATCCGGCCCAGATCCTTCCGGGCCGTCCGCTTGCCGGAAAAGGCGAACTTCGCCATGGCTCCCGCCGGGGTCGCCTTGGAGGCCTGCCCGCCCGTGTTGGAGTATACCTCCGTGTCCAGCACCAGCAGGTTCACATCCTCCCCCAGGGCCAGCACGTGATCCACGCCGCCGAAGCCGATGTCGTAGGCCCAGCCGTCCCCGCCGATGATCCACACGGACTTCTTCACCAGCAGATCCGCGTGGCGCGCAACCGTCCTGGCTGCGTCGGAGGAAAGCCGGGCGCAGACGGCCCGCAGCTTTTCCCCGGCCCGGCGGGAGATTTCCGCATCCTCCATGCCCGCAAGCCATTCCTCGCAGGCCCGGCGGATGTCGCCCTCCTGCTCCGCCGCCAGCGCGCGCACCGCCTCCGCCAGATGCTGCCGCCGCTGCTTCACCGCCAGCTGCAGCCCCAGGCCGAACTCCGCGTTGTCCTCGAACAGGCTGCTGGCCCAGACCGGGCCGTGGCCCCGCTCGTTGACGGCGTAGGGGCAGGTGGGAAAGCTGCCGCCATAGATGGAGGAACAGCCCGTAGCGTTGGCGATGAGCAGCCTGTCGCCGAAAAGCTGGGTCATCAGCTTGATGTAGGGCGTTTCGCCGCAGCCGGCGCAGGCCCCGGAGAACTCGAACAGCGGCCGGCACAGCTGGCTGGACTGCACATTGTCCCGCCGCTGGGGATGATAATCCGGCAGGGACATGGCCCAGGCCCAGTTGGCCTGCTCGGCCCGCTGGGTATCGGCGGGCTCCATGACCAGGGCCTTGCCCGGCGCGGGACAGACCTGGGCGCAGTTGGTGCAGCCGGTGCAGTCCAGGGGCGATACCTGCACCCGCAGATGCTTGCCGGATAGCTCCTTCCCCTTGCCGGGAAGGGTGGTCAGCCCCGGCGGCACGCTTTCCTCCCCCGTGGCGAACAGGCGGATGCACCCATGGGGACACACCAGCGCGCACTGGCCGCACTGGATGCAGTTTTCCGCCACCCACCGGGGCACCATGGCCGCCACGCCCCGCTTCTCGTAGCGGGAGGTGGCCGTGGGCGCCAGCCCCGCCGGGTTGAACAGGCTGACGGGTAATTGATCCCCCTCCTGGCTCAGGACGGGGCGGATGCAACGGCGGACATAGTCGTCCTCCTCCGGCTCCCGGGGCGCGTCCTCCACCGGCGCGTCCAGCCAGGAGGCGGGAATATCCACCTTCACCAGCGCGTCCCCCGCCTGGCGGATGGCCTCGATGTTCCGCCGCACCACCTCCTCGCCCTGCCTGGCGAAGGCCACCTCCGCGTCCCGCTCCATCAGCGGCACCGCCTGAGCGTAGGGCAGCGCGCCGGTCAGGCGGAAGAACGCTGCCAGCATGATCATGCTGATTCTCTGCCCCAGGCCGCACCGCTCCGCCAGACCGCTGCCATCCAGCAGGTACAGCCGGGCCTTCTTCCGGGCCAGCTCCCGGCGCATCCGCCCGGGGAGCCGCGCGTCCAGCTCCGCTGCCGTCCAGGGGCAGTTCAGCAGAAACACGCCGCCCTCCTTCAGGCAGGAAACCATGTCGTACTGCCCCACATAGGCGGGGCTGTGGCAGGCCACATAGTCCGCATGGACGGTCAGGTACGCACTGTGGATGGGCTTTGGGCCAAAGCGCAGGTGGCTCACCGTCAGCCCGCCGGACTTGCGGGAATCGTAGGCGAAGAACGCCTGCACATGGCTGTCCGTATGGTCGCCGATGAGCTTGACGGCCCGCTTGCAGGCTCCCACCGTGCCGTCGGAGCCAAAACCATAGAGCCGGCAGGTCATGCTTCCCGCAGGGGCCGGGTCGAAGCCTTCCTCCAGGGGCAGGCTCAGATGGGTCACGTCATCCTCGATGCCCACGGTGAAGGGGGACTTCATCGCGCCCGCCAGGTTGTCCAGCACAGCCTTCACCTGGGCCGGGGTGAAATCCTTGCCCCCCAGGCCGTAGCGTCCGCCGGTGACCTGCACCTCCCGGCCCGAGCCCTGCAGCGCGGCGCACACATCCATGTACAGGGGCTCGCCGGGTGCGCCGGGCTCCTTGGTGCGGTCCAGCACAGCCACGGCCCTGACCGTGGGCGGGAGAGCCGCCAGCAGATGCTCCCGGGAGAAGGGCCGGAACAGCCGCACCTTGATAACGCCCACCTTCTGCCCCTGGGCCTGCAGGTGCAGGACGGTTTCCGCCGCCGTTTCCCCGCCGGAGCCCATGAGGATGACGACCCGCTCCGCATCCGGCGCGCCCACGTAGTCGAACAGCCGGTAGCGGCGGCCGGTGACCTCCGCCGCACGGGCCATGCAGCCTTCCACAATGGCAGGCAAAGCCTGATAGAAGCGGTTGCAGGCCTCCCGGTTCTGGAAATACACGTCGGGGTTCTGCGCCGTGCCGGACTGC
>JBJEUJ010000061.1:0-3437 GCA_051883775.1 Aristaeellaceae bacterium
GGGCATCCGCCACCGGGACATCAAGCCCGGCAACATCCTTTACAGCTACGACGGGAACTTCTACCTCTCCGACGCGGGCGAGGCCAAGGCCCAGAGCGAAAAGACCACCGTGGGCCTGCGCGGCACCCTCGCCTACATGGCCCCGGAGGTTTTCCACCTGAACCAGCAGAGCCTCCATCGGGCCGACCCCCGCTCGGACATCTACTCCCTGGGCATTGTGCTCTACCAGCTGTGCAACGACGGCCAGCTGCCCTTCCGGGACGCGGAGGGCTTCCTCTCCGACGAGGCTGAGGCCGCCCTCTCCCGCTCCCCCCAGCCGCTTCCCGAGCGCACCAGGCTCCAGCTGCGCAGCCATGAGCAGCTGGCCATCGAGCTGCGCCAGCGTGGCTGCCCCCTGCCGCCTCCCGTCCGGGCGGACGCGCCCCTGGCCGCCATCATCCTGCACTGCTGCGCCTACAACCCGGCCAGCCGCTACCAGCAGGCTGCGGAGCTGTACCAGGACTTGGCGGAGTATGTCCGGCGCTCAGGCATGGATCCGGAGCGCTTTCAGGTGATTCCCCCGGCGGCCCCGGGCGCATCCCGGAGCGGCGGACGCGCCGGACGGACGCTGGCCATCGCCGGCTGCTGCCTGGCCCTGGCCGCGCTGCTGGGAGCGGGAGCCTTCGTCTGGCTCAGCGCGCCCACCGGACAGGCGCTCCTTCCCACCGCCGCCCCCACGTCGTCTCCTTCTCCCACGCCCACCCCAACGTCCGCGCAAGCCCCCGCCAACACGGTCCGGTATACGGACGCTCCCACCGAGGTGCCAGCAGCGTCGATCATTCGCGTTGATGCTCCCACCGGTAACACAGAATCATCGGCAATTCCTGATATTTCTCCCACTCAGACGCCCATCAGCGTCATGGCTCCGACGGCCGCGCCCACCGCAGCCGCCACCGCCGCGCCCACCATGACACCGACCCCGTCGCCTACGCCCACCCCAACGCCCACCATGACCCCCACCCCGTCGCCCACGCCCACCCCAACGCCCACCATGACTCCCGCGCCTACCAGGACTCCCGTCCCCACCGAGGCTCCTGTGACGCTGGCGTCCCTTCGCGAGCGGTACGCGCTGCCTGAGGCCCAGGTGATGACGGTATCCGGGCGGCTGAACATGGCGGTCTACACCGGCCCGGGCACGAGGTACACCCGGGCGGCCATGGGCAAGGCGCTGGTGGACTCCGGCGGAACCATCTGGTGCTACGGCAAGATCAACAGCTGGTACCTGGTGGAATACGAGGTCACCGGCGGCAGCCAGAAGGGCAGCTACCGCAGGGGCTTCATCGACGGGAGCAGCATGAAGGTTTCCGTCCGGGCCAATGAGGATCAGATTCCCCTGGCCAACCTGGCTGTCACCATCACCACCAGGACCGAGATCACCGACGAGCCCCGCAAGGGCCGCTATCCCCTGTGCACCCTGTCCTCCGGCGCCACGGCCACCCTGCTCTTCTTCGACGGGGACGATGCGTGCATCGAGGTCAGGAACAGCCCCGAGGGCACCCTTCAGGGCTACGTACCCATCTCCTGCATTGAGCTGGCGGACTGACGCGCAGGCAAAGGAGCTGAAGCAACCATGAGCGAAGTCAACACCCTCCGGCCCGACCGCCGCTCCACCGGCGTGCAGGCCGTCATGATCAACTACATCGGCTACAACCGGGCAAACAACGAGGACAACTGCTGCATCAACGACTTCACCATCCCCCTGGAGCAGATGAACGGAAACGTCTCCTGCGCCACGACGGAGCGGGGACAGAGCCATCTGTTCGGCGTGTTTGACGGCGTGGGCGGGGATGCCCGGGGCGAGGATGCCTCCTGCTGCGCGGCCCGGTTCTTTGCCGACCACCGGGACAAGGTGCTGGGGGACTGCGCCCATCCCGAGCGCATGGCGACGTGGTTCCAGGCGGCGCATCAGGCGGTGCGCGGGGCGGCAGGGGATTCCGGCACCACCGCCACGCTCCTGTGCCTGCACGGGGCCACGGCCCGCCTGGCCAACGTGGGCGACAGCCGGGCCTACTTCCTGCACGAGGGGCTGCTGGAGCCCATCTCCCAGGAGCACACCTGGGCCGCGCAGATGGGCGGCGCGCCGGACGGCCCCGGGGCTCACGCCATCCTGCGCTACCTGGGCGGCAGCGACGAGGCGGACGGCGTTCACGAGCCCTACTGCTCCCCGGCCATTCCCCTGGAGAACGGGGACATCTTCCTGCTGTGCAGCGACGGGCTGACCGACATGGTGCCCGATGAGGAGCTGCGCCGGATTCTCCTCAGCCAGCCGGATCTGCAGCAGGCCGCTCCGGCGCTGGTTCAGGCAGCGTTGGAGGGCGGCGGCGCGGACAACATCACCGTGCTGCTGCTGAAGGTAGCCTTCATCGAGGAGCCGTCCTGACCAGGGACACAAAAAAAATTCAGAAAAATTGCAAATTACCCCTTTACAAACTGCCAACCGTGTGCTATACTATATCTTGTTCGCGGGGCATTAGCGCAGCTGGTAGCGCACAACACTGGCAGTGTTGGGGTCAGCGGTTCGAATCCGCTATGCTCCACAGATCCGGGAATCCTTGAGTGATCGAGGGTTCCCGTTTTTTTGCGTTATGCGGATACCCTGCGGCAGGGTCGCGCTATGCCGGGCATCGGCCGTCCTTACCCTTCCCGTCAGAGGCGCATCACCATGCGCGATACAGGGCCAGTCGTTTTCCCTGCCATTCCGGCGTTTGATTTTCAGCCTGTGGTGCGGTGCTGGCGGAGTCCTTCGAGGATCGCTTCACCCCGGACGCAGCCCGGTGGTTAGGCGCGTCTTATTTTTTTGCCATTTTCCGACTGTTTCCCGCCCCTTGCGGGCAGGCGGGGCTTGCAATCCGCGTGAGATTGTTGTATATTTAACGTAGAGCAATTTCGTCGTGCGTTCCCGCGCACAGGCAGGAAGGCTTGAAGGAGGTAATTATCATGAACAGGTTGCAGGATAAGGTTGCCATTGTTACCGGCTCCACCAGCGGCATCGGCGTGGGCATCGCCCATCTGTTCGCGGCTGAGGGCGCCAAGGTCATCATCTGCGGCCGCCGCCAGGAGCGCGGCCAGGCCGTTGTGGACGAGATCGCCAAGGAGGGCGGCTTCGCCTCCTACCACTTCATGGACATGACCGACACCGACAGCGTGGAGAAGCTCTTCGCTGACACCGCCGAGCAGTTCGGCCGCATCGACGTGCTGGTGAACAACGCCGCCAACGTGGGCCTGAAGGACGGCCGCGTGGACGAGCTGACCCTGGAAATGTGGGACAAGGTGTTCCAGAGCGACATGCGCGGCACCTTCTACGCCACCAAGTGCGTCCTGCCCTACATGCAGCAGAATGAGCGCGGCGGCTCCATCATCAACATCGGCTCCATGGCCTCCTGCGGCGGCGACCTGGG
>JBJEUJ010000062.1:0-3436 GCA_051883775.1 Aristaeellaceae bacterium
CGATGGACGCGGGGGACAGCCCCGCGTAGATGTGCTCCATGACCGTGTTGGCCGCGACGGTCACGGTGGAAAGCTCGTCCAGGCTCCGCCCCGCGCAGGCGCAGAGCTCCTCCAGGTACCCGTTCAGCTGGCCCCGGATGGCCCGCGTCAGCTGCTCCAGGCCGTCGGGCTGGGACATGGCGTACTGGATGCGGGAGATCACATCGGCGCCGAAGGCGCGCTGGCGGTTCACGCCGCTGCGGGTGCCCAGCAGCGCGCCGCTGGGCAAATCGTACAGGTGGACCACCACCGTGGTGGTGCCGATGTCCACGGCGGCCCCCAGGCCCTCGCCCGGGGTCAGGGGGAAGTCCGTGCCCCGCCCCGTGCTGGCGATGACCGCCCCGGCGTTCTGCTCCGGGAGGACCACCGTGCAGTCCTCCGCCGCGGGGGTGCGGCAGGCCAGCACCTCCCGCCCGTCCACCGTCACGGTGCACTTTTTGCAGGTGCCGTTGCCGCCGCAGGGGGCCTCGGGGGCGGCGATCCCGGAGCGCCGCAGCGCGGCCAGGATGGTCTCCCCCTCCCGGGTTTCGATCGTTCGTTGGGTGCCGTTTCCGATCACATTCATGCTCGTCTCCGCCCCTCATTCATCATTCTGCATTCAGCATTCAGCATTCAAAGATTCCGCCGCCCGGATCCAGCCCATGTTGGCCAGACCCTCGTAGGGGAACACATACAGGTACAAAATGCCCCGGGACAGGTTGTTCAGCAGGTCCCAGAACCAGAAGGACAGCCGGAAGACCAGGTACTGTCCCCGGCGGGAGCGCAGGATGGTCTGGGAATCCCGCAGGGCGGCCCCCACGCCGCCTCCCCGGGCCAGCAGGTAGCGGGCGGGCGCCAGCTGGGTCATGACGCACCAGACGGCCGCCTGGGCCAGAAGCAGCAGCCAGGCGGCGGCGGTGAAGCCCGTCAGGCTGCCGCCCGACCCCACCAGCGCCGCGGCGGCGGGAATGCAGAACAGGCCCAGCAGTACCAGCTGCACGCACCCGAGGATCAGCTCCAGCGCAGCGGCCCGCCCGGCCCGGCGCAGGTCGGTATACCACCCGAACACGCCCCGGAAGGGCCTGGGTGTTCCCTGCTCCGCGGCCCAGAGGTGGTCCAGGCAGCCCAGACGCAGGGGGGCGGCTACCGCCCCGACGCACAGGTGGACCAGCACGAAGGTCAGCAGGGTGGCCGGGGAGATGGCCACCGACAGCCCGACTCCCACCTCGTCCAGCCGCAGGGCGGCGTACAGGCCCTGGGCGCTGAGACTGACGCTGGTCTGGATGGCGTGGCTGGCAGTGTCCCAGTAGTACAGGGGGAACGCGCCCCCGGCGCGCTGCAGGAAGGCGTCCGCCAGCAGCTCCACGATGGCCACGGCGGCCCCTAACGCGGAACAGGCCCCGAGGGCCTGTCCCATCCGCCGCTTGGCCTGGGTCTTCAGCTCCAGGCGCGGGGGCATTGTGTGCTTCATAGCGTGTTCTCCGTCTCACCGGCCGTCTCCTCCGCCGGGGGCGGGGGCGGCACGGGGGTCTCCGGGGTCTCGGAGGTCTCGGCCGCCGGGATCTCCGGGGTCTCGGAAGTGGCCGGCGGCTCGGAGACGGCCGGCGGCTCGGAAGTGACCGGCGGCTCGGAAGTGACCGGCGGCTCGGAAGTAGCCGGGGTCTCGGAGGTGGCCGGGGTCGAGGGCAGGGGCTGGCCCGTGGGGTCCAGACCGTATTGGGCGGCGTCGGCGGAGTTGATCAGCACGACCTTGTCGCGTTTTTTGTAGTTGTTTTTACTCTCCAGGGTGCGGCTGATCAGGGTGCCGTCCCCGGCGTAGACGCAGCGGTAGGTCTCGTTTTTGATGCCCGTGTAGCCGGTGACCTCCACCTTGGTGGTGCCGGCGGGGACGGAGTCGTCGATCTTGTAGATGGTCTCATAGGGGGTGTAGGACAGGTTGTTGAACTCCATCTTCACATAGGTGTCGTCGGTCTTGGTGCCCCAGATCCGCACGGTCAGCTCGCGGTTCTTCAGAGTGATCACGATCTTGATGGGGTAATCGGTGTTGTTTTTAAACTTGAAGTCGGAGCTGCCGCCGTTGACCATGGCGTCGCTGCCCTCGTCCAGGTAGCCCACGGCGTAGGTGTGCTGGTTGCGCTGGACGATCTCCAGATTGGCGTACAGGGTGGCGGTATAGATGGTGGAGGACATCTGGCACACGCCGCCGCCGATGGAGTCCACGGTCTGGCCGTTCAGGTAGGAGGGCGCGGGCTTGAAGCCCTGTTCCGTGGTGCAGGGGGCGATCTTGGACCAGTAGGAGAACTCCTCGCCGGGCAGCAGGATGGTGCCGTTGCACAGCTCGGCCGCCAGGGTCACGTTGGACAGGCGGTTGCTGCTGCCGCCCACAACACTCATTTTCTCGCCCAGGATGTCGGCGAACAGGGATTCCTCCAGCTTTTCGGTGGTGATCTCCGGCTCGGTCAACTCCAGGGGGATCTTGAAGCTCTCGCCGGGCTCGGCGCGCTCAAACAGGGCCTGGGCGGCGGCGGTGTCGAAGGACACGCCGTCCTCGCCGGGGATGATCTCGTAGGTCTCGGGGTCCAGGGCGGCGTTTTTCGGCTCGGTGTGCACCTGCCGGCGGAGCTCCTCAAAGTCGGGCGCGTCCGGCTCGGTGATGGCGGCCTCCAGGGCCACGTCGCTGTAGTCCCCGGCGGCGATCCGGGTCAGCAGGGCCTCCTCCACCGTCTCGGTGTCGATGGCCATGCCCGTCTGGCCCCGGGTGAAGAGAATGTAAGTATCCTTGACCTCGGTCTCATGCTGCACCATGGGCTGGGACAGGGTGGACGTCAGTTCGGTCAGAAGGCCGTCGATGTACAGCTGGTCCTGAAAGACCAGCGCAGTCTGCGCCGTACGGCGCTCGCCGCCCAGCAGCGCCTTGATCCAGGCCGCGCCCCGGGCCGGGAAGGGCTCCTCCCCGGCGGTCAGCTGGTCGAGAACGGCCCCGGTGTCAAAGGACGGCTCGGCCTTGTCCAGCTCGCAGGTCACGCTCTTTCCGTTGAAGGTCAGCTCCACGCTCCGGCCCTGCCAGTCCTTCTCCGCCTTTTCCAGGCGCGCTTCGGCCTGGGCACGGCTGAGCCCGCTCAGCTCCACGCCCGCGGCCTCGCTGTTGGGCAGGATGTGCCCGGTGGCCCAGGCGCAGAGGCCCGCATAGGCCCCGGCCAGAACCACGACGATGCAGGCGCACACGATGGGAGCCCCGGACCTCTTCCCGCTCTTCTTCACGCGCTTGCCCGCTTTCTTTTCTTTCTTTTCCATTGCAATCATCCTCCGATGGACGATGGGTTCGACACAAAATGTTATTCATATTATATGGTTTGCCCCCCGAAAAAGCAATTACAGTTTGGTTACAAGCGGGTTCCCCCTTTACATTCCGGATTTC
>JBJEUJ010000063.1:0-3417 GCA_051883775.1 Aristaeellaceae bacterium
GCGAGGCGTGACCCCCGCAAGCGCGGCGCGCCTTCCGCGCGCCGTGCCTCCAACCCAGCCTGATCCCCCCGAATGAGAGTCCAGAGAGCCGAAGGCTCTTTGGCGAGGGTCTGGGGCGAGAAGCCCCAGCGTCCTCCCCCATCTCCACGCGCATGTACTAAGACCGGAGGAAACCTGCTCCATCGCGGGCCGGGTGTGGGCACTGCCCACCGAGGAGCCCCAGCGTCCCCTCCTTGTACTTTTGCTGAACAGCTCATTGACGCACCTTTCACGCCGTGATATGATAAAGCCTGTCTGGCATCCAGAAGCACAAAAGCCGCAAAGGCGCGGCTATACGCAAGCGAGGCGCAATCCCTATGAACCGACTGTTTCTCAAGGGCGTGAAGCACGGGCTGCCCATCGGGCTGGGCTATCTGTCCGTGGCGTTCACCTTCGGCATGAAGGCTGTCTCCGACGGCCTCACGCCCCTCCAGGCCCTCCTCATCTCCATGACCAACGTCACCAGCGCAGGCCAGTTCGCCGGCCTTCCGCTGATGGTCGCTCAGGCTTCCCTCATCGAGGCCGCCCTCACCCAGCTGATTATCAACCTCCGCTACGCCCTGATGAGCCTCTCCCTCTCCCAGCGCATGGACAAGGACATGAATACGCCCCGCCGCATGTTCTTCTCCTTCATGAACACCGATGAAATCTTCGCCGTCGCCTCCGCCCAGCCCGGCAAGGTCAACCATACCTACCTCTACGGCCTCATGTCCATGCCCTACCTGGGCTGGGCCCTGGGTACCCTCATCGGCGCGGTGGCCGGACAGCTGCTGCCTGCCTTCGTCCGTACCGCCCTGGGCATCGCCATCTACGGCATGTTCCTGGCCATCATCCTCCCCCCCGCCAGGAAGGAGCATCCCGTCCGCGTGGTGGTGGTGGCTGCCGTGGCCATGAGCCTCTGCTTCCGCTATATCCCCGCCCTCAGCCATGTCTCCAGCGGATTTGTCATTATCATCTGCGCGGTGGCCGCGTCCACCCTGGGCGCGCTGCTGTTCCCGGTGAAGGAGGGCGACGCATGAGCTGGACTGATTATTTCCCCTACCTGATCGTCATGGCCGGGGTAACGTACCTGATCCGCATGCTCCCGCTGACGGTCTTCCGCCGGGAGATCCACAGCGTGTTCGTCAAGTCCTTCCTGCACTACGTCCCATACGCCGTGCTGGGCGCCATGACCTTCCCGGACGTGCTGTATTCCACCGGCAGCCTGTGGACGGCCCTGGCCGGGCTCATCGTCGCGGTCATCATGGCGTGGCGGGGCCGCAGCCTCCTTACCGTGGCCATCGGCGCATGCCTGACCGTCGCCGCGGCCCAGGCGGTCATGCTCCTGCTGTAAGCGTTTTGGATGTTCTTCGGACGGCGGAGGAATCTGCCGTCCTTTTCGCACCCCTTTTCCTCCCCTGCATAGGCTGATGGTGCGGAACGCTCCGTTCCGCCTACCATACGAACAGGAGAGGAAGGTTCCTATGCACAATCGCTTCAACTGTCATTGTAACAGGCCCTGCAACCAGCACGGCCTGATCGCTTCCTCCTGCTGCCATTCCTGCGGTACGGGCTGCAGCAACCAGTCCGACTGCTGCGATACCTGCGGCCTGAACCTGCAAACCCTCGGCTGCTGCGCCACCAATAACGACTGCTGGAACAACAACTGGTGGAACCAGAACAACTGCGGCTGCTGGAACAACGACAACTGGAACAACTGGTGGAACAATAACAGCTGCGGCTGCAACCGCTGCCGCAACAACCGCTGCGGCTGCAGCTTCCGCAACGCGGGGCTCTTCCTGGAGGAGCTGGCCCTGGAGGACATCCTGGAGGACGGCGATTTCCTGCCCCGGTTCTCCGGCTGCTTCGATGGCTTCCGCCACTGCGGCTGCGGTTCCTGCGCCACCCTCAGGCAGCTGGAGGCCCTGGAGGTCTGGGATCTGTGGCTCCATGTGCTGACCCACCCCAACGACGAGTGCGCCCGCCGCCTGTGGCGTCAGCTGCGCCGCCTGGCCCGGGAGGCCGGTTGCGCCTGCCGCTTCACCGGCGGCTGCTGCAACGGCGACTTCTGGCGCTGGCTGAACCTGCTCTGGCTCCGGGAGCGCCGCCGCTGTTGCGAGCATGAGAATCACTGCCACTGCGATGATGACGACGACGATGATGACGACGACCGCAGCCGCTGCCGGGAGCGCTGCGAGGATCGCTGCCGTGACCGCTGCGAGGATCGCTGCCGCGAGCAGTGCCGGGAGCGCTGCCGCCACGAGCACGACTGCGGCTGTGAGGCATGAACCGCCCGGCATGAACATCCGCCGCCCTTGACGCAGGGGCGAACGCACCGCTGAGTCCCTTCCCGCGCAGTGTCGCTGGATGCGGACGTACCGACGGAAGCAGCACGGGGCACGCAGATCCTTTCTGCGCGCCCCGCAGATTTTTGTGAGGGGATACGGCACGCTGCCCGTCTTCCGGAGAAAACCTTACAAACCGGCAGGAAATGTTTCCTTCCCCATGGAATTCTACTTGTATTCCCTCTATGAACGAAAGGAGTCTCCTACCCATGAACAAATTGCTTCAGGAGCTCAAGACCATCTGGCAGGGCGTGCTGCTGTGCCTGGTGATCGCCGTGCCCAGCCATCTGCTGGGCCAGATGTTCCCCATCATCGGCGGGCCGGTCATCGCCATCCTGGCTGGCATGATCATCTCCCTGTTCTGGAAGAACAAGGGCGTGTGCGCCCCCGGCATCCGCTTCACCAGCAAGAAGGTGCTGCAGTGGGCTGTGGTGCTGCTGGGCTTCGGGCTGAACCTGTCCGTGGTGCTCAAGACCGGCGCGCAGAGCCTGCCCATCATCGTCTGCACCATCGCCACCAGCCTGATCATCGCCTACGTGCTGCACCGCGTGCTGCACGTTCCCAGCACCATCAGCACCCTGGTGGGCGTGGGCAGCAGCATCTGCGGCGGCAGCGCGGTGGCCGCCACCGCCACCGTCCTGGACGCGGATGACGAGGAGGTCGCCCAGGCCATCAGCGTCATCTTCCTGTTCAACGTGCTGGCAGCCATCATCTTCCCCTACCTGGGACAGGCCCTGGGCTTCTCCACCACCAGCGGCGAGGCCTTCGGCATCTTCGCCGGCACCGCCGTCAATGACACCTCCTCCGTGACCGCCTGCGCCGCCACCTGGGACAGCATGTTCGGCCTGGGCAGCGCCACCCTGGACAAGGCCGTCACCGTGAAGCTGACCCGCACCCTGGCCATCATCCCCATCACCCTGGCGCTGGCCTTCCTGCGCACCCGGGGCCAGAAGGACGCCGGGCAGAAGGTCAGCCTGAAGAAGCTCTTCCCCTTCTTCATCCTGTGGTTCATCGCGGCCAGCGTCATCACCACCATCTGCACGGCCTGCGGCGT
>JBJEUJ010000064.1:0-3413 GCA_051883775.1 Aristaeellaceae bacterium
TACGGCGGGCCCTGCATCTTCATCGACTTCGGCACCGCCACCACCTTCGGCGTGGTGGACGAGGGCGGGGCGTTCCTGGGCGGATGCATCTGCCCGGGCATCAAGCTGGCCAGCGAGGCCCTGGTGTCCGGCACGGCCAAGCTCCCCCGCTTCGCCCTGACCAGGCCGGAGAGCATCATCGGCCGCACCACGCTGACCAACCTGCAGGCGGGCATGTACTACGGCTACGCAGGGCTGGTGAGCAACATTGTCCACCAGATCAAGCAGGAGCTGGGCAGGGACGCGAAGGTCATCGCCACCGGCGGCATGGCCGTGATGGTGGCCGAGGAGGCCAAGGTCATTGACAAGCTGGACGGCCTGCTGACCCTCAAGGGCCTGCGGCTCATCTACGAGCGGAACAAGGAAGGATGTGTCGCCAAATGAAAGAGATTGTTATCGGATTCCTGGGCTGCGGCAATGTAGGCGGCGGCGTGTGGGAGCTGCTGCACTCCTTTGCCCCGGAGATCGCCCACAGGGATCACATCACCGTCCGGGTGAAGAAGGTGCTGGTGCGCAGCCTGAGCAAGGCCCGCACCTGCTCCGTGCCCCAGGAGGTGCTGACCACCAACCCTGCCGACGTCCTGGAGGATCCGGAGATCACCATGGTGGCGGAGTTCATGGGCGGCGAGCAGCCCGCCACGGACTACCTCCTCTCCGCCCTGGAGCACGGCAAGACCGTCGTCACCGCCAACAAGGTGGCCGTGGCGCTGAACTGGCACCGCCTGCAGGAGGCCGCCCAGCGCAACAACGCAGGCCTGTACTACGAGGCCAGCGTCTGCGGCGCGATTCCCATCATCTCCACCCTCATGACCCCCCTGCAGGCCAACCGCATCGACACCCTCATGGGCATCATCAACGGCACCACCAACTACATTCTCTCCCGCATGTATGACTGCGGCGAGGATTACGCCGCCGTGCTGGCCGACGCTCAGCGGCTGGGCCTGGCCGAGCCCGACCCCGCCAACGACGTGGAGGGCATGGACGCGGCCTACAAGCTGTCCATCATGGCCTCCCTGGCCTTCCATGCCCGGGTGCCCTACGGCAAGGTGTACCGGGAGGGCATCACCCGCGTCACCGCCACGGACATCGCCTGCGGCAAGGAAATGGGCTATGTGCTCAAGCTCCTGGCCATCGCCAAGCGGGACGGCGACACCATCGAGGTGCGGGTGCATCCCACCTTCCTCAGGGCCGACCATCCCCTGGCCCAGGTCAACGGCAGCTTCAACGCCGTGTACCTCCACGGCCACGCCTGCAAGGAAATGATGCTCCAGGGCCGGGGTGCGGGCGATATGCCCACGGCCAGCGCGGTGGTGGGCGACATTCTCCATGCCGCCACGGTGGACGTGCATGTGCATCCCACCTTCGCCAACCGGGCCGACGCGGACGAGAGCCTCACCTTCACCGACGACTGGCAGAGCTGCTTCTTCATCCGCCTCTCCGCCCAGGACGCGCCGGGCGTGCTGTCGGACATCGCCGGGTGCTTCGCCCGGGAGAACGTGTCCATCGCCACCATGCTGCAGAAGGGCGCGGTGGAGAACGGCCGCGTCCCGCTGATCTTCATCACCCACATGGCCTCCGAGAAGGCCATGCACACCGCCCTGGGCCGCCTCAACCCCGACACTGCCCGGCTGGAGAGCGTCATCCGGGTGGAGGGCTGAACCATACCGAAGGGAGGCTTCCCCATGCAGACCATCACCGTTGCGCTGGGCCAGCGCAGCTACCCGATTCACATTGCCCCCGGGCTTCTTGACAAGGCAGGGACCCTCCTGCGGGACACGCTGGGGGACTGCGCCCTGGCCATCATCACCGACGATCAGGTGGCGCCGCTGTACCTCCATCGGGTGGAGGACTCCCTCCATGCCGCCGGGCTGCGCACCGCGTCCATTGTGCTGCCCCACGGGGAGCAGACCAAGTGCCTTGCCCGCCTGAGTGAGCTGTACACCTTCCTGTGCGACAGCCACATCACCCGCAAGGACGCTGTGGTCGCCCTGGGCGGCGGCGTGATCGGCGACCTGGCGGGCCTGGCGGCGGCAACCTTCCTGCGGGGCGTGCGCTTTGTGCAGCTGCCCACCACGCTCCTGGCCCAGGTGGATTCCTCCGTGGGCGGAAAGGTGGCCATCGATCTGCCCCAGGGCAAGAACCTGGTGGGGGCCTTCTGGCAGCCCAGCCTGGTCTTGTGCGACCCGGAAGCCCTGACCACGCTGACCCCCGAATACTGGCGGGACGGCCTGGGCGAGGTGGTCAAGTACGGCTGCATTGGCGACGCGGAGCTGTTCTCCCTGCTGGAGGAGTGCGCGCCGGGGGGCCGGGAGGCCATCATGGGCCGCATGGACGAGATTCTCCGCCGGTGCATTCAGGCCAAGGCGGACGTGGTGGCCCAGGACGAAACGGACACCGGGCTGCGCATGACGCTGAACTTCGGCCACACCATCGCCCACGCGGTGGAGACCTGCCAGCACTACACGGGGCTGCGCCACGGGGAAGCGGTGGCGCTGGGCATGTCGGTGATCACCCGGCTGACAGAAAATCGCGGCATGACGGCCCTGGGTACATCCACGCAGCTGGATCATCTGCTGCGCGCGCTGGGCATGCCCACCGATCTTCCGGACATTCCCGAGGCGCAGCTGATCGCCGCCATGGGCCTGGACAAGAAGAGCGTCGGCACGTCCCTGCGGGTGATTGTGCTGGACGAGATCGGCCGCTGCCGGATTCACTTCACCGATCCCGGCTTCTTCACCGGCATGAGCGCCTGCTGACAGGCCCGAAAAGGGACTGCATGCAAAAAAAGTGGCTATCCGCCCCGGAGAGCCCTTTTCAAAACGGAGAAAAAAAGCTACAATAGGATGAGCCACATCTTGCAGACGCGCCGGATCCGGCTGCGTCTGCTTGTCTATACACCCTGCCCGAAGAAAGGAGTCTGCCATGTCCCCTGCTACCGAACCGCGCACGCCCATGGAATGTCTGCTGCTGGGTGAAGCTGTCGACAGCGAGGCGCTGCCCCGGAATCCCTACGCCTGGCGGCTGCTCCGCTGGGAGGCCGACATGCCCCTCACCGACCCGGAGCGGACCGCGCTGCTGGCGTCCGTTGGCAAGGCCATGAACCTAGCGGGGGAATCCGCCGCGTACTTCTCCCCGGACGGCGACGAGATGACCATTCTCCTGTGCCTGTCCCGCTTCCCTGCCCGCACGCACCGGGACGCGGTGATGTGGCTGTGCGCCCACGCGCTGATGGAGAACGCTTCCGTGGCCCTGGAGCAGGAGGGAACCATGTTCGTCGGCGAGGAGTTTGACGATCCGCTCATCTGGCGGGAGCATCTGGCCCCCATGGCGGAGGTATCCGACTGGTGGAGCCAGGTATCGCCCATGGACGGGGC
>JBJEUJ010000065.1:0-3393 GCA_051883775.1 Aristaeellaceae bacterium
TCATGGCGGGCGGCAACGACCAGGTCATCCTGTGCGAGCGGGGCATCCGCACCTTCGAAACCTACACCCGCAACACCCTGGACCTGTCCGCCGTGCTGGCAGTGAAGAGCTTGTCCCACCTGCCCGTGGTGGTGGACCCCTCCCATGCCTGCGGCCGGGCCTGGATGGTGGAGCGCATGGCTCTGGCGGCCGTAGCCGCCGGTGCCGACGGCCTGATCATCGAGGTGCACAACGACCCGAAGAACGCCTTGTGCGACGGCGCCCAGTCCATTACGCCCGCCCAGTTTGACGACCTGATGGGCAAGTTGGCTCCCATCGCGGAGTGCGTGGGGAGAAGCCTGTGATGAACATTGCAGTGATCGGCCTGGGCCTGATCGGCGGCTCCCTGGCCATGGCGCTGAAGGGATTTGAAGACGCCGTCATCACCGGTGTGGTGCGTTCGCAGAGCACCTTGGAGTATGCGGTGGAGCGTCAGGTCTGCGACCGGGTGACCCTGGACCCCATGGAGGCCCTGCCCGAGGCGGATGTGGTCTGGCTCTGTATGCAGCCCAGGGCGATCATCCGATTCCTGGAGGAGCATAAGGACCACTTCAAGCCGGGGGCGCTGGTGACCGATGTGTGCGGCATCAAGACCGCCGTCATGGAGGCGGCGCGGGTGCTGCCGCCGGAGGTGGACTTCATCGGCTGCCACCCCATGGCGGGCAAGGAGACCTCCAAGCTGGAAAACGCGGAGGCGACCCTGTTCCGCAACGCCCACTTTATCCTGACGCCCCGGGACGAAAGCGACCCGGCGCATGTGGCCCTGCTGGAGCGCATGGCCCAGCATATGGGGTTCCGGGATGTGGTCAACACCACGCCGGAAAAGCACGATGCCATCATCGCCTACACCAGCCAGGTCATGCACGTCATGGCGGTGGCGGTGTGCGACGACCCCGACCTGTTTGACTGCAAGGGATTTGAGGGCGGCTCCTTCCGGGACTGCACCCGGGTGGCGGCGCTGGACGTGCCCCTGTGGAGCGAGCTGTTCTCCCTGAACGCTCCGGCCCTGACCACAGTCATCCGCCGACTGGAGGACAACCTGCGCGCCTACCGCGAGGTGCTGGAGGCGGGGGATGTGGAAAAGCTGGAGGAGAAGCTGACCTATTCCTCCCAGCGCAAGCGGCAGATGAATGTGGAGGCCCGCCGCGGCGACGACGTGCATTGACAGCAACGGAAATTTGTTAATTGATTTTCCACTGCGTTCATGGTACATTGTTGACATCCTGTTTTTGGGTGGTGTCTTATGGATAAAAAGCTCTTCAAACGCCTGATCCTGCTGATCACCTATACGGTGGTCCTGATCCTGGTCATCGTGCGTTTTGACGACCTGACCGGGCTGCTGGGTAAGGTGCTGGGCAGCTTCAAGTCCATTTTCATCGGGTTTGCCATCGCTTTTGTCCTCAACCGGCCCTGCCGGTTTTTCCACCGGCTGTATGCCCGCGGCCTGAAGGGCCGGGCGGCAAAGCTGGTCCGGCCGCTGGCGGTGATCTCGGCCTACGCGGTCCTGGTGCTGGCCATTGCCGCCATCATCGCGTTCATTGTGCCGCAGGTCATCGACAGTCTGGAGCTGTTCCTGTCCAATGTGGGCGGCTATATTACCCAGCTCCAGGGGTGGATCAACGCCCTGCTGGCCAGGCTGGACCTGGAAATGCTGGAGTCCCTGGACCTGAGCAACCTGTCCAAAACCCTCCAGGATCTGCTGGGCAAGATCCTGGAGGCGGCGACCTCCGCGCTGCCCCAGCTGCTGTCCATCACCAGTACGGTGGTCAGCATTGTGGTGACGGGTGTGCTCGCCTTCGTGTTTTCCATCTACATGCTCTCGGGGAGCGACACCCTGCTTTCCCAGTGCCGGCGGGTAATCAAAGCCTATCTGCCCGAGCGGGTCAGCCGGGTGGTCTTCGACGTGTGCCAGCTGACCGCCGACACCTTTACCAAGTTCGTCTCCGGCCAACTGATCGAGGCGTGTATTCTGGGCTTCCTCTGCTTCCTGGGGATGACGGTGCTGCGCCTGTCCTACGCGCCGCTGATCGGCGTGATCGTGGGCGTGTCCGCCCTGATCCCGGTGGCGGGCGCGTACCTGGGCGCCATCCTGTCTGCTCTGCTGCTGGTCATGGTGTCCCCGGTGCAGGCGCTGACCTTCCTGATCTTCCTGGTCATCCTGCAGCAGGTGGAGGGCAACCTGATCTATCCCCGGGTGGTGGGTACCTCCGTGGGCCTGCCCGGTATCTGGGTGCTGGCGGCGGTCACCGTGGGCGGCAGTCTGTTCGGCTTCGTGGGGATGCTGGTCAGCGTGCCCGTCGCGTCGGTGCTCTACACCCTGCTGCGCAGGGACGTGCACCGCAGATTGGACGAAAAGGAATAAGCCTTTAAAAATGAAAACAAAAAACGGCGGACAGCGTTCATTTGCTGTCCGCCGTTTTTTAAGTTGTGTTCATAAGCTGACGCGCACAATGGCTGTTACCTTGGAGCCGTCGTCCAGCGTTCCGGTAACGGTGCATTTGCCGCTGCCCACAGCGGTGCAGGTGCCGTTGCTGCTGACGGTGGCCACACTGGTGTTGCTGCTGGACCAGGTGACGCCGCCGGTGTAGTTCTTGACCTTCAGCTGATAGGTTTCGCCCAGGTGATCAAAGGTGAAGTCAGGATTGTTGATCGTGTAGTTCGTGGAGGCGGTCGTGCTGTTCCCGCCGTTGCTGCCGGATGTGCTCAGATTGCTGAGCTGGTTGTAGACCGTGCAGGTCTGGGTCACGCCGTTGGACATCGCGGCCGTGATGGTGGCGGAGCCCCGCTTGCTCCCGTGGCTGACCGTGCCGTTCTCATCCACCGAGGCGACGTCGGGATCGCTGCTGGTCCAGGTGATGGTGGCGGTGGAACCGGCGGGGGTAAAGGTCACTTCCAAGGTAATCGGATTGGGCCATTGGTCGCTGAAAGCGAACTCAGACTTGTTCAGGGTGAAGCCGGTGGCCGTATCGGAGGAGGGCGCGGCGGACGTGCCCGGCGCAGGGGAGACGGCGGGTTGCTCGCTGATGTCGGGGCTTGCATCCGGGGAGGAGTCCGGCGTGGGATCGGAAGCGGAATTGCTGCTGGGGCTGCTGTTGGGATCCACCGTGCCGACATCCCCGCGCTGGACCATCGGCATGACCTTGGTCACAACGATCCAGGCGGCAAACAAAATGACCGCCAGGGAGATGATGATGGAGATGACTTTCAGGGGGGAGGTCCTGGTATAGCCGCCGCCCCGCCGCTTGGACTGGGCCAGACGTTTTCCGCCGCCGCTGCTGCGCGAGGAGGTACGCTCCGGCCGCGCGTAGGAATCTTCGTATTCATCATATTCGTCGCAGAACGGACAGCGGCGAT
>JBJEUJ010000066.1:0-3371 GCA_051883775.1 Aristaeellaceae bacterium
CGCAGCTGCTCAAGACCGATGTGATCTCCGGCCTGGACATGACCACCGAGGCCGCCGTCACCAAGCTGATGTGGGCCCTTGCCCAGCCGGACACCGACGGGCTGCTCAGCCGGAACCTGTGCGGGGAGATGCGCCCATGACGGAGCCACGCTTCACCCTGGCCCAGCTGGCGGAGATGACCCTGCTGACGGAGCGCACGCTGCGCACCTACCTGCGCACGGGGCTGCTTGCGGGGGAGAAAACGCCCCGCGGCTGGCGCTTCACCCGGGAGCAGGCCTTCGCGTTCATGGGCAGCGCTGCCGTGCGCCGGGCCATGCGCGCCAACCGGATGGCCCAGGCGGAGGATTTCCTCCACCGGCGCATGGATACCGCCGGGCAGACCTGCGCCGTGACGGACGTCCCCGTGGATGACGACGCAGCCGCCCGCCTGATGGACGCGGCCCTGGCCCTGGCGGCGGAGGGCGGGGTGCGGATGGTCTGGTACTGGGAGGGCGGCATGGCGCGGATCCTCCTTCGGGGCGAAACCGCCCGGGTAGCAGCGGCGCTCACGGCGCTGCAGCGGGCCATGCCGGAAAGGACCCCATGATTTCATGTTGCATGCAACCGCCTTCCCGGTTAAGCTGATGCCGGGGGAGGCGGTTGCTTTGCTGAAGCAGGAATATGACCGGGTGCTGTCCCGGCTGAACCGGGTGAACATGGGCGCGCTGTGGCCGGGGTTCCGGCGGTATCCCTTCGCGCTGTACGACGCGCGCAATGCCTGCGTGGATGGGGAAGTACTGCCCCGGCCGGAGGACTTCCGCGGGAACACGGCCATCCCCTGGCGGGGCGGGTACATGGCCATCTGGGACGTGGGGATGAATCCTGTGGCGGATGCGGACGTGCTGGCCGGGCATCTGACCCACGAGATGTTCCACGCCCATCAGCTGACGGCAGGGGAGACGCGCTTCCCGGATGATCTGCGGCTGCTGTGCCATCCGCCCACGGCGGAGGCCCTGGCCCTGCGTCAGCGGGAGCATGGGCTGCTGGCCAGGGCGGCGGAGCGTCCCGGGCCGGAGAAGGCGGCAGGGCTGCTGGGGGAGGTGTTCGCCCTGCGCGCGCTGCGGGAGGCGTGCTGCCCGGAGGACGCGCGGCAGGGGTTCCTCACGGAGACCGTCGAGGGCACGGCGGAATGGGTGGGGCTGTCGGCCCTGGCGCAGCTTTCGCCGGAGAAGGCGGCACAGCGGCTGCGGCAGACGGCCGTCCGGCTGGCCGAGGCGGGCCCGCATCAGCTGGACACCCGCCGCGTGAGCTACGACAGCGGGGTGTGCCTGCTGGCGCTGGCGCGCCTGGCGGAACTGCCCCTTCCCGCAGGGCAGGAGGAGAGCATTTCCGCGCAGCTGGCGGCGCAGCTGCCGACCGCATCCCCTGCGCCCCTTGCGCCGGAGGAAGCCGCGTACTGGGCATCCGTGCTGGCAAGGCAGCGGGAGCAGCGGCGGGCCCTGCTGGCGGGCTTCCGCGCCCGGCCCCTGCGGCGACTGTCCGGCCCCTTCCGCCTGTGCGGCTACGATCCCATGAACATGTGGCGGCAGGATGACAGCCTGTACGGCACGAGCTTTTTCCTGCTGGAGGACGGCACAGGCCGGCAGCTCCCGCTGGGCGGAGAAACGCTGCTGACCATGGCGCATGGCAGCGCAGACCGCGTGCTGTGGGCGGAGCAGGCGGCACAGGAGCCCGGGCAGAGCGGCTGACGTTCGGGCACAGCAGGGAAGTCCGGCATTCGGGTGTACAGCCGCACGAGCGGTCATGGCAGCAGCCCGGGCCGCCTCGGCGGAGACGAAGCCTCCGGGCATCCGGCCCGCCCGCAGGATGGCTCATGCCAGCGCTCCGCACGGCTGCCTGCCATCCTGGGCGGCTTTCTTTCTGATTCACGCCTCCAGCGTAGAGACTCCCTTCGCACCTGCTCAATCAAAAGGCCCCGGAGGAATCGGCTTCCTCCGGGGCTGCGTGCGTTTGCGGGGCTTACAGGGCCGCCGGGGCCTCCAGGTGCAGCCCGGGCTGCCTCGGCGGAGATGAAACCTCCGGGCATCCGGCACGCCCGCAGGATGGCTCATGCCAGCGCTCCGCACGGCTGCCTGCCATCCTGGGCGGCTTTCTTTCTGATTCACGCCTCCAGCGTAGAGACTCCCTTCGCACCTGCTCAATCAAAAGGCCCCGGAGGAATCGGCTTCCTCCGGGGCTGCGTGCGTTTGCGGGGCTTACAGGGCTGCCAGGGCTTCCAGATGCAGGCGGGCCGCCTCGGCATTGTCGGGGTTGGTGTTCTCCAGGGTCATGGGAATCTGCCGGGCCTTGGCCAGGGCCAGCAGGGGCGCGTAGTTCATTTCGCCCAGGCCGCAGGCGATGGACAGCAGGCCGTCAAACATGTTGGTGTTGGCGACCTCGGCCATGGCCTTCTCGCAGGCGGGGGTGTTCTCGGTGATGAAGTCCTTCATGTGCAGCAGGTCGGTGCTGTCGCCCAGGCGGGCGATGGCGTCGGCAATGACCGCGTCGGCCTGGGGACGGTTGTTCCGATCCAGCAGGTTGACCGCGTCCAGGATGACCCGCAGCATGGGGGAGTTCACCGCCTCCAGCACCCGCTGGCAGCGCTCGGGGGTATTGACGATGTGGCGGCACACCGGCTCGATGGCGAAGGGCTGGCCCACCTCCTCGGCGTAGCGCACCACGGGGGTCACCCGGTCGATGAACAGCTGCAGGGCTTCCTCTGTCCAGCACTCGGGGCAGGTCTTGTAGCCGGTATTGGGCGCGCCGGTCTCGGTACCGACGAGGCTTGCGCCGATCATTTTGGCGAAGCGCAGATGGGCCTTGTAGATTTCCACGGTGCGGACATGATCCTCCAGGTCGGGGCTGGCCAGGTTCAGGTAGCAGCCCAGCAGCACGCACCGCATGCCGTAGCGATCAAGAACGTCGCGCACCTCTCCGGCCAGCTCAGGGGTCAGGAGGGCGGGGGCGTCGCTCATTTTGAACCCGGGGATGACCTTGCTCATGGCGATATGGACGCAGGAGAAGCCCTGCGCCTTGGCGTTGCGCACCCTGTCCTCCAGGGCAACGCCGGCGGCGTCGTGCAGGCGCAGACCAATATTCATCGGTATGACCTCCTTTGTATGTTCGGTGGATACAGACAGTATACCGTATTTTGGCGGTTTTGAGTAGGGGGAATTTTCGTCCGCGCAGGCGGGGACGCGGGCGCGAGAAGCCCCAGCCGTTCCCACCCGTACCGGCACAGACAAGCAGCATAGCTCCATACCCGCCCCGTGGCCGGAGGGGCTGAGGTAGCCTCCGTCGGCCTCCGCAGGAGGTCGCCGCCTCTCACCCCCATGGCGGAGCGCGCAAGCTGC
>JBJEUJ010000067.1:0-18214 GCA_051883775.1 Aristaeellaceae bacterium
GTGGACAACAGCCAGCAGCCCGGCTCCCGCTGGTATACCGGCAGCGGCATCACCCGCAATGTGTACCTTGTGCGCACGGGCGGCGTGCGCTTCCGCACCTGGAGCGTCTTTGTCACCGTGCCGGAAATCACCGGGGATCGGGCCAGGGTCTGCGTGCAGACCGAGGTGCTGGGCGCGTATGACCAGCGGGGCCTGACGCTGGAAACCACGCTCCTGGACCCGGATGGTCAGCCTGTGGCCCGGGACTGCGCCGCGCTGGCCCCCGTGGCGACGCTGGCCACCCATCAGCAGCTGGAGGTTGCGCAGCCCCGGCGCTGGGACATCGACACGCCCGTACTGTACACGGCGGTGACGCGCCTGATGCAGGACGGCCTGCTGCTGGATGAGCTGACGACCCCCTTCGGCCTGCGGGAAATCGCCTGGGACGCGGAGAACGGCTTCCGGCTCAACGGGCGCAAGGTCATCCTGCAGGGCGTCTGCCTGCACCATGACGGCGGCTGCGTGGGCGCGGCGGTGCCGCCCGCCGTCTGGGAGCGCCGATTGAAAAAGCTGAAGGCCATGGGCTGCAATGCCCTGCGCTGCAGCCACAATCCGCCGGATCCCGCGCTGCTGGAGCTGGCGGATACCCTGGGCTTCGTGGTGATGGACGAGGCATTTGACGAGTGGCACCACATGAAGGGCAAGGAGTTCGGCTCCAACACCCACGCCAGCCGGGGCTATTCCGAGTGGTTCGACGCCTGCGCGGCAGAGGACATGAAGGCCATGGTGGAGCGGGACCGCAACCACCCCAGCATCGTCCTGTGGTCCATCGGCAACGAGGTGCGGGAGCAGAGCATGCCCGACGGCTGGAAGTACGCCCGGATGCTGGCGGGTCTCTGCCACGGGCTGGATCCCACCCGGCCCATCACCCAGGCCTGCGACCAGATGAAGGCCGAGCCCTACCCCGCCACGGAGGCCTTCCTGCAGGAGCTGGACATTGTGGGCGTGAACTATGTGGACCGGTGGCGGGAACGCACGGAAACCTTCTTTGACGAGGAGCGTCATGAGCACCCCGACTGGCTGCTGCTGGGCACGGAGGACATTGCGGTCAACGGCCGCCGGGGCGATTACGACCTGTCCGTCCAGGCGGACGTCTGGGGCCCGAAGCGCTACGACGCCCGGATGCTCAAGGCGGAGAAGCTGTGGAAGTACATCCGCACCCGGCGCAGCGTGATCGGCAGCTTCATGTGGACGGGCGTGGACTACCTGGGCGAGTGCTTCTGGCCGGACAAGGGCAGCAGCGCGGGCGTGCTGGACACCTGCGGCTTCGAGAAGGACGGCTACCACTTCTACCGCTCCCAGTGGCGAAAGGACGAGCCCGTGCTGTACCTCTGCCCGCACCGGAACCTGAGCCTCAAGCAGGGCAGCATCTATCCCATCATCTGCTACACCAACTGCGCCTCGGTGGAGCTGCTGGTGGGCGGGGTCAGCTATGGCGTGAAGGCCTACGAGTTCCCCAACCAGGGCATGACCCGGGAATGGGCGCACTTCGACCGGCCCTTCGCCCCCATCACCACCAACGACCTGCACCTGAGCTGGGACATTCCCTTCACCAGGGACGAGGTGGTGGCCATTGGCCGGAACATCCACGGCGGTGAAATCGCCCGCACCGTGCTGCGCCCCGCCGGCGCACCCGATCATCTGGATGTACAGGCTGACCGCTTGCAGCTTCGCGCCGATGGCCGCGATGTGGTGCAGCTGGACATCGCCCTGCGGGATGCCCAGGGTCAGCTTGTCCCCGACCATGATCTGCCTGTCACCGTCCAGGTGGAGGGCGGCGAGCTGCTGGGCATGGACAACGGCAGGCCCGACGATCAGACCCTGTACCGCTCCGGCTGCCGCGACACCTTTGGCGGCCTGGCCTACGCCGTCATCCGCGCCCCGCGCGCGGCCGGGGACATCCGGCTCCGGGTGAGCGCGCCCGGCCTGCAGGCTGCGGCGCTGATCATCCCCGCACGATAAGCCCTGTCCCATACGAAAAGCCCTTCCCGCGCATCAGCCCGGGAGGGGCTTCCTTTCGTTCCGGGAAGCCCGCTGCGAAAATCCGCCGGAGGGGTCTTCTCAAAAACGGTCAACGGAGTATAATGGAAATTGACCGGTACGGTCTACGGAGGATGACCATGAACGAGAAATTCTTTTCGCTCCCCAGGGAGAAGCAGCAGGCCATCATCAACGCCGGGTACCGGGTGTTCTCCCGGAACTCCTACCGGAAAAGCCCCATGAGCGAGATTGCCGACGCTGCGGGCATCAGCAAGTCGCTGCTGTTCCACTACTTCCGCAACAAAAAGGAGCTTTACCTGTTCCTGTGGAACACCTGCGCCGAGCTGACCGTGGAAGTCCTCCGCGACTACCGCTGCTATGAGGGCAACGATCTGTTCGAGATCATGCGCAAGGGGCTGGAGGCCAAGGTGAGCCTGATGCGCCGCTACCCCGACCTGGGGGCCTTCGCGCTGAAGTGCTACTACGAGAAGGACCCGGAGGTTCAGCCGGAGCTGCAGCGGCTCATTGACAGGTATGGCTCCTACAAGAACAACGCCGCCATGCAGCGCCTGAACCCGGAGCAGTTCATTCCCGGGCTGGATCTGCGGATGATGTACCAGGAGATGTTCTGGACGTCGGAGGGCTTTCTGTGGGAGCGGGTGCAGGAGGATGCGCTGGACATTGAGCGCATGAACCGGGACTTCGGGAAAATGATCGACTTCTGGCAGCAGCTGTATACGAGAAAAGAGGGATTGTGTGGAAGCCATCAGGACGAATCGACTGACCAAAGCCTACGGTAAGGCCCGGGGCATCATTGACCTGGAGCTGCAGGTGGCGGAGGGGGAATTCTTTGGGTTCATCGGCCCCAACGGCGCGGGGAAATCCACCACCATCCGCACCCTGCTGGGGCTGATTCAGCCCACGGGCGGCAGCGCGCAGGTGCTGGGCATGGACATTCAGCGGGAGCACCGGGCCATCCTGGCCCAGACGGGCTACATGCCCTCCGAGGCGCCCTGCTATCCCGGCATGCGGGTGCGGGACATGCTGAAGCTCTCCGCCCGCCTGCGCGGGAAGGACTGCACCGCCGAGGCCCGCGCCCTGTGCGAGCGGCTGCAGCTGGATCCCGGGCGGAAGGTGGAGGATCTTTCCTTCGGCAACCGGAAGAAGGCGGCCATCGTCTGCGCCCTGCAGCATAACCCCCGCCTGCTGATCCTGGACGAGCCCACCAGCGGCCTGGACCCGCTGATGCAGCGGGAGTTCTTCGCCATCCTCAAGGAGCGGCACGAGCATGGGGCCACGGTCTTTCTGTCCTCCCACGTGCTGTCGGAAATCCAGCGCAACTGCCAGCGGGCGGCCATCATCCGCGAGGGCCGGCTGATCGCCTGCGACAGCGTGGAGGCTCTGTCCCGCACCAGCGCCCGTCGGGTGACCGTGCATGGCCGCATCGACCTGACCGGCATGGAAGGCATCCGCGACCTGCACCAGGCGGAGGAGGCCATCAGCTTCCTGTACAATGGGGACATGAACGCGCTGATCCGCCGTCTGTCCCAGGGCCGCGTGGCCGACCTGACCGTGGCGGAGCCGGATCTGGAGGAAATCTTCCTGCACTACTACACGGAAGGAGGCGATGCGCAATGACCATCGTCCGGCATGAATGGCGGCAGGCGCGCACAGCCCTGGCCGTATGGACGGCGGGCATCGGCGGGCTGATCGCTATCTGCATTTTCCTGTTCCCCGAGATGAAGGGCGAGATGGAGAGCGTCAGCGACATCTTCGCCTCCATGGGCTCCTTCACCGCCGCCTTTGGCATGGACAGGCTCAGCTTCGGCACGCTGATCGGCTTCTACGGCGTGGAGTGCGGCAACATTCTGGGGCTGGGCGGGGCGCTGTTCGCCGCCTTCATCGCGGTGAGCGTGCTGTCCAAGGAGGAAAAGGACGGCACGGCGGAATTCCTGCTGACCCATCCCGTCAGCCGGGCCCGTGTGCTGACGGAGAAGCTCATCGCCGTGCTGACGCAGATTCTCGCGCTGAACGCGATCGTTCTGGCGCTGTCGCTGGGCTCCATCGCGGCCATCGGCGAGGCTGTCCCGTGGAAGGAGCTTCTGCTGATGCACCTGAGCAACCTGCTGTTGCAGGTGGAGCTGGCGGGGCTGTGCTTCGGGCTGTCGGCGTTCCTTCGGCGGGGCAGCGTGGGCGCAGGCCTGGGCGTGGCGGCCATGATGTACTTCCTGAACCTGATCGCCAACATTTCCGCCGACGCGGAGTGCCTCAAGTACGTGACCCCCTTCGGCTATGCCGAGGCGGCGGACATTGTGTCCACCGGCACGCTGGACGGCGGGATGATCCTGCTGGGCATGGCGTATGCCCTGATCGCCGTGGCGGTGGGGTATATCCATTACAGCCGCAAGGACATCCGCTGATCCTCTCTGCCCACGCAAACGGCGCGACCCCTTCCGGGCCGCGCCGTTTTTGTCCTGTCATGCTTTGTTCTCACGGGGACGGGGTATCCCGCTGCGCCATCAGCGCGTCCATATCATCCAGGAGATCCTGCAGGGTCACAGAAGCCATCTGCTTCCGCATGGCCTCCTGGATTGCGGCCAGCCTGCTGTCCAGCACGGCATGCACATGCTTGCCCACCGGGCAGTCCGGGTTGGGATTCTCATGAAAGTGGAACAGCGCCTCCTCCTTTTCCACGGCATCGAATACATCCATGAGCGTAATGTCCCCAGGCCGCTTCGCCAGGGACGCGCCGCCCTCCCCCGCCCTGACCGTGACAAGCCCCGCCGCCTTCAGCTGGCCGAGGATATTGCGGATGATCACCGGATTGACATTGACGCTCCCCGCCAGGAAGGCGGACGTGGTCTTTTCCCTGCCTTCAAATGCCACAATGGCCAGCAGAATATGCACCGCAATCGGCAACCTCGATGAATACTGCATTCAGCTCACCTCACAACCCCTTGATTATAGGCGCAAGGCGTTGTCATGTCAATGATGACAACTGAAAAAAAGATCAGAAAATTCTTGTTGTAACACTTGACATTACAACTATTTCGTGATATGCTTTTGTTGTAATCAAGATGATTACAACATTTACTTAACGGAGGTTATCCCAATGAAAATCGCAGTTGTATGTGCCAATGGCAAGGCCGGCAGGCTGATTGTGCAGGAAGCCCTGAGCAGAGGGCTGGACGTTACCGCCATCGCCCGGGGCGAAAACCGGACGGCAGCCGGGCAGTATGTCCGCAAGGATCTGTTTGATCTGACCCAAACAGATGTGGCGGCCTATGACGTGGTGGTGGACGCCTTTGGCGCCTGGGCGGAGCCGGAGCTGCCCAACCACACCAGATCCCTGATGCACCTGTGCGACATTCTTTCCGGCACGGACAAGCGGCTGCTGGTGGTCGGCGGCGCGGGCAGCCTGTACGTCAACCCCGAGCATACCGCCGTGGTGTCCGACGGCCCGGATTTCCCGGCGATGTTCCTGCCTCTGGCGAAGGCGCAGGGCAAGGCCCTGGAGGCGCTGCGGAAGCGCAGCGATGTGCGGTGGACGTTCATCAGCCCTGCCGGCGATTTCCATGCCGAGGGCGAGCGCACCGGCGCGTACATCCTGGCCGGTGAGGAGCTGACCCTGAACGAGCGCGGCGAAAGCATCATCAGCTACGCTGATTACGCCATCGCCATGGTGGATGAGATCGTCAGCGGCAGCCATGTGCAGCAGCGCATCAGCGTTGTCCGGAGGTGAGGGTAGCCATCCATCATCCTGCCCACGCAAACGGCGCGACCCCTTCCGGGCCGCGCCGTATTGTTGTTCCTTACCGCAGGCTTTGGGGCCGCAGCACCGCCAGGTGGGGCTGGCAGGACAGATCCCCCGCCGTGATCCTGAGCAGCTCCGCTTCCTCCGCCATGTCCATGTATAGCCCGGTGAAGTCCTCCACCGGGGCGATGGGCCAGGTGGGATTGGCTGCGGTGCGGTAGTGCATGGGCAGAATCACCCGGGCCTGCAGGCGGGTCGCCACCTCCCTGGCCGTGGGCGCGTCGATGGTGTAGTACCCGCCCACGGGGAGCATCAGCACGTCCACCGGGGCCATGGCCGCCTGCTGCGCCGGGCTGAGCGGACAGCCCAGGTCGCCCAGGTGCGCCACCCGCAGCCCCTCCGCCTCAATAAGGAACAGCAGCGTCCTGCCCCGCTTCGCGCCCTGCGCGTCATCGTGGTACGCCTCCAGAGCCGTCACCTTCACGTCGGGGGACAGGGTGTGTACGCCCGGTGCGTCGATCACCTGTGTGTAGCCGCTGATGGTGCTGACCGCGCTGTGGTCATGATGCCCGTGGGACACCAGCACCACGTCCGCATCCACCTTCGTCACGGGATAGCCGCAGCTCTCGTCGTAGGGGTCGGTCACCAGGCGCATGCCGCTTTCCAGCTCCATGAGGAACTTGGCATGGCCAATGCAGCTGATAATCATCGTTCGTCCTCCTTTGCCTTGCTTTTCATGGCTGCGCACAGGTAGGGCAGCAGCCCCCCCGGCAGGGGCTCGCGGCGGCGCAGCCGGGCGGCCCAGTCCCGGTGCCAGGCGGCGCACAGCCGCGCCAGGGCGGCGTCTCCCGCATCCCGGGCCTTCACCAGCGCGCGAACGTCCTCCGGCGGCGCGTCATGCCCCCCGTGCCGCAAAAGCAGCGACAGACAGCAGCCCGCCTCCCCCGTGAGCCGGTCAGGCACGGGACAGTCCGGCGCCTCCACCGGATGATCCAGAAGCAGCCAGTCGCCCCGGCGCACAACCGTCCAGCCCGCCCCTTGTGCTGCGGTGATGAACGCCGCCACCGCCGCGTCCTCCGCCGCCAGGGGCAGATCGGTGGCCAGCAGGGCCTCCGGCGCGTCCGGGCGGCGCAAAGCGGGCCTTCTGCGGACGGGTACGGAAGCCAGCAGCGCCTGCATGTCCCGGCGCAGCGGGGTCAGCACGGCTGCTCCTGCCGCCCGGCCACATATTCCAGGTGCAGCGTGTTCATGGACGCAAAGCTGCCCTGCAGGTCCAGCTGATACTTCAGGTGCACCGACCCCTTCTCCGGGGCCAGGTCGCACTGCACATGGGTGGCGAAGATCGCCATGTCCAGTTCGCCGTAGGGCGTGCGGTACTTGCCCTCAAACCGGCGATCCTTCACAAAAACCATGGTCGCGCCGTAATCCCCCAGGCGGGTCATGCTGACGCGGCCGGGCTGCAGGCTGAGAATAATATCCTGCGTCATGACCGTGCCGTCGTTATCGTCCGTCTGCGTCTCCTGGTAGCGCAGCAGATACCCCGAGGGCGTCCTGCGCAGCTGACCGGTGGTCATCACGCGGATCACGTCCTCCTCGCCCCGCTCGCCGGATATGCCGCACAGCGTCACCACCACATCCGTGGCCTGCTCCTTCACATGCCTCAACTCCTTTGCGCCCATTATAGCATACATCCGCCGGAAACGCCACATGGGCTTGCGGATTTCCGCCATCGGAGGTATGATAGGGGCAGCAAACATGAAGGAGCGTGCCGCCATGCGCATGGAAGCCCGGGCGAAGATCAACTGGACGCTGGACATCACCGGCCAGCGGGAGGACGGCTATCACCTGATGGACATGCTGATGCAGCCCGTCACCCTGCACGATGTTGTCACCATCGAGCCTGCGGAGGCCATCACCCTGACCACCTCCGGCAGCCCCCTGCTGCCCCCGGACGAAAGCCACCTGGCCCTGCGCGCCGCCCGGGCGCTGCAAAGGCACACCGGCTGCCCCCTGGGCGCGGCCATCCATGTGGAGAAGCACATCCCCGTGGGCGCAGGCATGGGCGGGGGAAGCGCGGACGCGGCAGCGGTGCTTCACGGGCTGAACCGGCTGTGGCACCTGGGTCTGACCCAGGCGGAGCTGGAGCAGGTGGGGCTGAACCTGGGGGCTGACGTACCCTTCTGCCTGCGGGGCGGGCTGACGCGCACCACGGGCATTGGCGAAAGGATGGAGCCCCTCCCCTGCGGAAGAGACTGGCCCCTGGTGGTCATTCAGCCCTGCGAGGGTCTGTCCACCGGCGCGGTGTTCAAGGCCTGGCACCATCAGGCGGAGGTCACCCGTCCCGCCACGGCTGACGCTGCCCGTGCGCTGGCGGAGGGCGACCTGCCTCTGCTGGCCAGGAGCCTGGGCAACGTATTGCAGCCCGTCAGCCTGCAGCTGCGGCCGGAGATCGGCCAGGCCATCGACGCGCTGACGGCTCACGGTGCAGCCGCTGCGCTGATGACGGGCAGCGGATCGGCGGTGTTCGGGGTGTTTGCACGGGAGGAGGCGGCGCAGTCGGCCTGCGACGCGCTGCGCACCCGCTGGTCGCGCACCTGGCTGTGCGCCACCTGCCGGGAAAGCCTCGCCACCCCCACCTGGATCGAAACGCCTCGGCTGGTTATCACGGACTTCACCCCGGTTATGGCCCGCAGCCTCCACCTGGCCTCCCTGGAGGAGGACGTGCGCCGCTTCCTGCCCGACGAGGTTTTCCCCACGGAGGAGAGCGCGCGGGAAATCATCGGGGAGCTGATGGGCTGCTATGGCGGCAGGGAGGGGCCCTTCGTGCATCCGGTGCTGCTGAAGGACGGAACCTTCATCGGCTATGTGGAGCTGCCGCCCCTGGGGGACGGCTGGGAGATCGGCTACCACATTGCCGGAAGCCACACCGGCCGGGGCTATGCCACGGAGGCCGTATCCGCCTTCCTGCCGGTCATCATGAGAAGGCTGGGTATCACGCAGGTGCAGGGCGTGTGCCACGGGGACAACCTGGCCTCCCGGCGGGTGCTGGAAAAATGCGGCTTCCGCAGGGTGTACGAGGGCGAGGCGCTGTACCACGGCGCGATGAACCCGGTGTTCAAGGCCGTCTACACCCTGGAATGAGCAAGCTGAAGGCCCGGCGGAGGGATTTCCGCCGGGCTGATTTCATGGGGGCCGAATCCCCCTGCCTGGACTGTCCGCAAGGCTCCGCGGCGCATGTTCCGTCCGCAGAGATAGCGCCGGACATCCTTTCCGGCTGTGCCGTCACAGCGCAGACGTTCTTCCCCTGATCGTCAGGTGCCTGCGGCTTCCTTCTCCCGCTTCCAGATTACCACGCCCTGGCCCACCCTCGGCTCGCTCTTCAGGCTGGGGTTGAGGCTCTGCACGTCCCGCACGGGTACGCGATAGCGGCGGGCAATGTCCCACAGGGTTTCCCCGGGCTGGGTGAAGTACAGAATGATGCCGCCGGGCATTTCCTCCGCCGGAGTGCAGGCGGCGTCCGTGACCAGCCGGGCCTCCTGCGTGCGGGTGCCGCAGGCCTGCAGGTGCAGGATGTACTTCATCTCCACCCGGTCGGAGGTAACGGCGCTCACGTCCGCGTCGGTCAGGGTCAGGGCGATGAAGTCCTCCTCCCCTGTCTGGGCCGCGAAGGTCATGCGGAAGGGCTCCTCCATGCGCACCGCCGCCGGCGCGGGAGAATCGTCCGTCATGTACAATAGCGTTACCTCCAGCATGCCCTCCACGTTCAGCCGCCCGCCGATTTTCTCCCTGCCCGTCAGCACGGGCGAGGCAAAGCCGCACAGCAGCCCCCGCACGGGCGGCGCGCCCTCGGGCAGCATGAGCATCGCCTTGCCGCTCTCCGCCGCCTGACAGAAGCTGTCGTCCACCCGGCAGGATACCATTTGCCCCGTCAGCGTCAGCGCGTCGCCGGAGGTAGTGTAGGCGTCGTCCAGCACGGTGAGCGTCTCCCGGCGGTCCGCCCAGCCCGTCAGGCCCAGCAGCACCTCCGCCCGCAGGGTGCGCTCGCCGTTCTCGCCCTCCTGGCTGATCACCGCCACATCCCGCACGGCCACCCGGCCCTCCAGCTGCTCCCCGTCCTCGCCGGTCAGCTCCACCGCATAGTCGAAGGGTATCGTGTGCCGGGTGACGGCGATGGGCCTGCCCGGCTGCGATGACGCATGGACGACCTCCAGGCTCACCTGGCCCGTCATACCCAGGCGGCCCAGTCCGCCGGTGACGTCCGTAACCTGGGCGGTGGCAGTGCCATAGAGCGTGTCGCGGATCTTCAGCCCCTCGGGCAGGGCGAACTCCTCCCGCAGCAGCGTCTCCCCCGCGCCCTCGGCCACCGTGCGCTTCACGGTGATCTGCCGGGTGGACATTTCCAGCCCCTCCACCCCGGTGACGCCCGTCAGCGCCTCCACCGGCTGCTGGGCCATGGCCTGGCCAAAGAGGCGCACCACGGCCTTCATGGTCAGCCTGCCGCCGGACACGCTGGCCTCCACATGCTCCACCTGGGCCTCCACATGGCAGCGGCAGCGGGGCTGCGCGCCCGGCATGTCCATGATATGGCTGAAATCCGCCGTGGCCTCCAGGGCGTTGACCTTCCCCGGATCCCCCTGGGTGTACAGCGCATGGAAGGCCACCTTGCCGCTAACGGAGGCCTTGTCCTGCAGCGCCTCCACCGCGTCCACCACGGCCATGCCGCCGGCGTGGAGCACCCGCGCCTCCTCCCGCAAACCGCCGGGGAGGGTCATTTCCCCCTCCACCACCGCCTGGCTTTCGCCCCGGGCGGCCAGGCGCTCCATCTGTACGCTTTCCTTGAGCAGTCGCATATCCATTGCGTGTCCCCCTTCCGTCTGCCAAAGGCTATGCGGCCTCCCCCGGTGATAGAACCTCCTTCCACCCCGGGCGGATCTATGGTATACTGTGTCTATCCATTGCAAAGGAGGCTTGCGCCATGCCATTCCGCCTGATCCGCGCCGACCTGACCCAGCTGCGTGTGGACGCCATCGTCAACGCGGCCAACAACCGCCTCCAGCAGGGCGGCGGCGTATGCGGGGCCATTTTCCATGCCGCGGGGGAAGCGCAGCTGCAGTCCGCCTGCAACCGCATCGGCCATTGTGAAACAGGGCGCGCCGTGATAACCCCCGGCTTCGCGCTGCCCGCCAGGTATGTGATTCACACGGTGGGGCCAGTCTGGCAGGGTGGGCATGCCCATGAGGAGGCGCTGCTGCGCTCCTGCTACCTGTCCGCGCTGACCCTGGCGGCGCAGCACCGCCTGCGTTCCGTGGCCTTCCCGCTGATCTCCGCCGGAATCTACGGCTATCCCCGGCAGGAGGCCATCCGCGTGGCGGTGGAGGCCATCGGCGCGTTCCTGACCCGGGACGACACCCCCGACATGGACGTGACCCTGGCGCTGTTCGACCGCTGCAGCTATCGGGAGGGCAGCACGCTCTACGGGCGCATCGCCTCCTACCTGGACGAGAACAGCCCCACCTTCCAGCGCTATCGCACCGAGGCGCGCACCCGCCGCCGGGAGGAGGAAGCGCCGTGGAGCATCCCGCCCCAGGACGGGGCGCCCATGGAGCAGGATGCGTCCTCCATGGATTTCTGGCAGGACGCGTTCGGTTCGCTTCCCCCCTCCGATGTGGCGCCGGACGCGCCGGAGACCGCCCCGCAGCCGGACGGGGTGTGGATGAACGAAGCCTCCGCTCCCCAGGATTTCTGGCCGGAGGCAGCCAGCCCCATGTCCGCCGCCCCCGGCGAGGATCTTGCGCAGCAGCTGAAGCGCTGGGCCGGGGACCGCTTCCGCAGGGAGGAAACCTTCTCCCAGTGCCTGCTGCGGCTGATTGATGCGTCCGGGGAAAAGGACTCCACCATCTACAAGCGGGCGAATGTGGATCGCCGCCTGTTCTCCAAGATTCGCTCCAACCCCCACTATCAGCCGGGAAAGCCCACAGTACTGGCCTTCTGCCTGGCGCTGCATCTTTCCCGGGAGGACGCGGACATGCTCCTGCGCAAGGCCGGCTACGCCCTGACCCGCTCCAGCCGCCTGGACCTGGCGATGGAATACTGCCTGCGCAACGGCGTGTACGACGTGCATCAGATCAACGTGGCCCTGTTCGAGCTGGATCTGCCGATCCTGGGCGAGTAAAACTGTCGCCTGGCAGGCGACCTTTTGGCAGCCTCCGGATGGTATACTCATGCCATCCAATGAAGGAGGTCACAAACCATGCGCAACGATCTGACGGAACTGGTATTCATCCTGGACCGCTCCGGCTCCATGCACGGGCTGGAAAAGGACACCATCGGGGGCTTCAACAGCGTGCTGGAGCGCAACCGCGCCCAACCCGGGGACGCCAACGTCACCACCATCCTGTTCAGCCATCACCTGACCCTCCTGCACGACAGGCAGCCCATCCGCTCCGTCGCGCCCATCACCGAGCGGGACTACTCCACCGCCGGCATGACCGCCCTGCTGGACGCGGTGGGCCAGGCCATCCGCAAGATTGACAACGTGCAGGCCCACACCGCCGAGGAATACCGGGCGGGCAAGGTACAGTTCGTCATCATCACCGACGGGCTGGAGAACGCCAGCAAGGAATACAGCGCCCAGCGGGTGAAGCAGATGATCCGCGACCGGCAGGAAAAGGAGGGCTGGGACTTCATCTTCCTGGGCGCGAACATGGACGCCGTTGCCGTGGCTGCGGACATGGGCATCGACGAGGACAGGGCCGTCACCGCCATGCCGGATGCGCCGGGCGTGTCCCTGCAGTATGAAGCGGTGGCCGAGGCCACCACCAGCTTCCGCCAGTGCCGGGAGCGTTCCTCCTCCTGGAAGCGCCGGGTGGAGCAGGACACTGCCTCCCGGGGCTCCCATCGGTAACAGCCCGCCATCCAGGCCGCCGTTCCCTCCTTTTCGGGGACGGCGGCTTATTGTTTTCCCACCGCATCCTCATGAAATTCTCACTTTCCATGGGCTTTGGGCTGTGCTATAATGATAGACGAATCAGCGGATTCAGCGCATGGCAGGATGCCTTCGGGCGGGAAAACGTACTTTTGCGCAGGGATGTCTTGCGCGTATCCTTCCCTTCCTGTACCATGGACGCTGAAGGGCAAACCAGTACCATCTGTGAGATCGAAGGAGTCGCCATGAAGAAGTCCGACAAGAAGGATCAAAGAAAGCGCAAGGGCCGCAAGGTCGGTATCATTGCCGCGGGCGTGACGGTTGTTCTGTACGCCCTGCTGTTCCCGCTGTACCGCATCGCGGATTTTGTCATCTGCGGCCTGCTGGCGCTGCTGGCGGGCAAGGTCATCGGCGCCATGGGCGAGGGGCTTGACCTGACCACCCACAACAGGCAGGATCAGAAGGCTCAGCCCAAGCCCGTGGAGGAGCTGCCCCTCTCCGGCAACGGCGATGCCGACGCGGTCATCGCCAAAGGACAGGAGATGCTCCACACCATCCGCGCCGAGAACGACGCCATCACCGACGAGGTGCTTTCCGGGCAGATGGATGAACTGGAGCGGCTATGCGTGCAGATCTTCACCACCGTGGCGGAGAAGCCGCAAAAGGCCCCGCAGATCCGCAAGTTCATGAATTATTACCTGCCCACCACGCTGAAGATGCTGGCCTCCTACCGCACCATGAACGACCGGGGCGTGTCCGTCACCGACATGACTGAGGCCCGGGCCACCACCATCCGCGGCATGGGCATGGTGCTCACCGCCTGCCAGAAGCAGCTGGACAATCTCTACAAGGATACCATGCTGGACGTGTCCACGGACATCGACGTGCTGGAGCAGATGCTCAAGCGCGACGGCTATGCCGACGGCGGTCTGGGCCAGGTGCCCGCCGCCACCGCGGGCAAGCCCTCCGCCACCGCCGCCTCCCAGCAGATGAACGATACGGGCGCTCCCGTGCTGCGCACCCCCGGCGCGGGCAAGGACGACGACTTCGTATCCTTTTACAGCCAGGACCGCAAGAGCTGATACACCGCACAGGATGGAAGATAGAAGGAGGATCACCCCATGAGCGAGCAGAACAACACCCCCATGCTTTCCCTGACCCCTGAGATGCCCGAGCCCGCCGCGCCTTCCGCCGACCAGGCCCGCTCCATCCAGGAGCAGCCCGCCCCCGCCCCCGCAGCCGAGCGTGCGCCCCGCCTGGACGACAGCCAGCTGACCCCCGCCGAGCGCAAGGCCATTGAGGACTTCCTGGAGAAGCTGGATGTGACCAATCCCGATCACGTGCTGCTCTTCGGCGCGGACGCGCAGAAGAAGATCGCCGATTTCTCCGACACCGCCCTGGAGGCCGTCAAGACCCAGGACACGGGCGAGGTGGGCGATATGCTGGTGAACCTGGTGGGCGAGCTGCGGGGCTTTGAGGCCGACGCGGAGGAGCCCAAGGGGCTCAAGAAGCTCTTCAGCAATTCCGAGACCCGCATCACCAAGATGAAGGCCCGCTACACCAAGGTCAGCGGCAATGTGGAGAACATCGCCAACTCCCTGGAGGGCTACCAGGCCCAGCTGCTCAAGGACGTGGCCATGTTCGACCGGCTCTATGACCAGAACAGCGAGTATTTCCGCCAGCTGACGCTGTACATCATCGCCGGCGACGAGAAGCTGGCCCGGGTTCGCGAGGGCGAGCTGGCCGAGCTGCGCCGCAAGGCCGAGGCTTCCGGCGACGCCATGGACGCCCAGAAGGCCAACGACCTGGCCGCCCAGTGCGACCGGTTTGAAAAGAAGCTCCACGACCTGAAGCTGACCCGGCAGGTGTCCATGCAGATGGCCCCTCAAATTCGCCTCCTGCAGAACAACGACAGCCTCCTGGTGGAGCGCATCCAGTCCACCCTGAGCAACACCCTGCCCCTGTGGAAGAGCCAGATGGTGCTGGCCCTGGGTCTGCACAACAGCCAGCAGGCCCTCAAGGCGCAGACCGCCGTCACCAACATGACCAACGAGCTGCTGAAGAAGAACGCCGAGGCCCTCAAGATGGGCACCATCGAGACGGCCAAGGAGGCCGAGCGCGGCATCATCGACATCGAGACGCTGATCCAGACCAACCAGAGCCTCATCGACACCATCAACGAGGTCATGAACATCCAGCGGGACGGCCACAACAAGCGCATCGAGGCCGAAAAGACCCTCTACCGCATGGAGGGCGAGCTGAAGCAGAAGCTTCTGCAGACCAACCTGTAACGCTCCCGGAGGCATGCTGAAAACCCATGAAACGCATTCTTCTCCCCCTGCTGCTGGCCCTGTGCCTGCTGCTGACCGGCTGCGGGGGCTCCACCCAGGCCGCCGCCTACAACGATAACGCGATCATTGCCCGCAAGGGCGACTGGTACACCATGAACGACTGGCAGCACCAGCTGGCGGACGGCGCCCTGCACTGCGCCATGAAGGGCTCCACCGGCACCCTGACCGTGTGGAGCATGGAGGCAAAGGCTGACACGCCTGTCAGCGTCGACTGCACGCAGACGGTGACAGCCGGGCGGGCGAAGCTTGTGCACATCGCCCCGGACGGCACGGTCACCACCCTGCTGGAGGTTTCACCGGATTCGCCGGTCGCCACCTCTACCCTGCATTTTACGGCCCTGCCCGGGGAAAACCGGGTGAAGCTGGTCATGGCGGAGTCCACCAGCCTGGACATGGCCCTGAGCTTCGACCAGGGGACGCTCCGCGACGGCACAGGCGCTGCCTGATCCCTATCGACAAGCCCTGGAGGCTTTGCTGATGAAAAACACCCTGACGACCATTCTTTGCATTCTGTGCGCCATCGTGCTGGCGGCAGGCGCGGTATGCCTGGGCGCGTACCGCGGCTGGAGCCGCGAGCGGGATGAGGCGCTGCACACCGTATCCGCGGACGGGGATCTTTCCACCGTCCTGGAGGAGCGCGCTATGGACGCGGCCAACCTGATCGTAGTGGCGTCCCGGCACCTTGCGGAGGACGACGCGGATCTTCAGGCCCTGAAGGACGTCCGCGCAGTGCTGACGGACGCCTCCGCCACTGCCGCAGAAAAGACCCGGGCCGACGGGCAGCTTACCGCCCTGGCGGAAACGCTGGCCGCTTCCCTTCCCCTGCTTGACAGCGTGCAGCAAAGCGCCCGGGATCAGGTGTACATTTCCACCCTGACCCGCACCCTTTCCCAGGGCACCGATTCCGCCGCTGCCTACACTGCCGCGGCGCAGCGCTTCAACGACAGGCTGGCTTCCTCCCTGACGGGCAGGCTGGCCATGCTGCTGGGGGTTGAGCCCCTGGCGGTGCAGTAAAGGAGGCGGCGATATGAAGCGTATTCTTCGCACCATCGTTTGCCTTACGCTGACCTGCCTGCTGCTTTTATCCACCGCGCTGGCTGCGCCCCGCTATCCCGCCGGGCAGGGCAGCGTTACCGACGCTGCCGCCGTGCTGAGCGCCAATGTGGTCACCGACCTGACCAAGGCCGCCGAGCGATTGGAGAAGGCTACCGGTGTGACCCTGACCGTGGCCACGGTGGACTTTCTGGATGGCGCGGGCCTGCAGAGCTACGGCGATGGGCTACGTGCTGCCTGGAGCCTGGGCGATGACGATCTGCTGCTGCTCCTGTGCGTGGGCGAAGATAAGTTCGGCCTGTTCCCCGGCAAGGATGTGACCGGCCATCTGTCCTCCGCCACCCAGCAGAAGCTGCTCAGCGCGTACCTGGAGACGCCCTTCCTCCGGCAGGACTACGACGGGGCGGTGCGGGCCTTTGTGCCTGCGCTGATCACGGAATGCGCCAAGGCATGGCGGGAGGATGTGGATCTGTCCGGGCTGCTGGGCACGCCCGCGGCCACCGCCGCGCCCCTGAGCGTGGAGGACTGGCTGATGCGCCGGGGCGACGAGCCCGAGGCCACGGAATCCCCCGTCCGCCGCGTGACCGAGGAGGATGAGGACTCCGGCGTGAGCCTGGGCAAGGTGATCCTGACGGTGTTCCTGCTGATGATCATCTTTGGCAACCGGGGCCATCGCCGCGGACGGCGGGGTGACCGCCGGGGCTGCGGCTGCGGGTGCATGCCCTTCAGCTCCATCCTGGCCGCCCTGGGCCTGTGGAAGCTGTGGGACCGCGACTGATTTTTCCCGCCCGGCAGGCATGCAAAACGGCCTGCCGGGCTCCCTTTGTGTCCGCGGGAGTCTTTTCCCGCCGGAAAACGTTCTACTATGGAAGGAGGCGCGCACCATGCGGGTCATCGGTCTGACGGGCGGCATTGCCTGCGGCAAGAGCAACGTCAGCGACACGCTGCGGCAGCTTGGCGCGGTGATCATCGACGGGGACGTGCTGTCCCGCGAGCTGACGCAGCCCGGAGGCGAGGCGCTGCCCGCCATTCGGGAGGCCTTTGGCGACGTGGTGTTTCAGCCGGACGGTACGCTCAATCGGCGGGCCCTGGGCGCGGTGGTCTTCGGCGACGATGAGAAGCGCGCGAGGCTGGACGGCATCATGCAGCCCATGCTGCGGGAAATGATTCTCCGCCGCATGGACGAGGCCCAGCAAAGCGGCGCGGCCCTGTGCGTGCTGGACATGCCGCTGCTCTATGAGGCGGGGCTGGACGCATTGTGCCAGCGGGTATGGTGCGTGTACATTCCCCGGGAGACGCAGATCGCGCGCCTGATGGAGCGGGACGGCTTCACCCGGGAGGAGGCCGAGGCCCGGCTGCGCAGCCAGCTGCCCGCCCTGGAAAAAGCCCGGCGGGCGCAGGTGATCATTGACACCAGCGGCTCAATCGGCTACACTAAAGCCATGATCCCGCCCCTGTACGCCCAGGAGCTTGATCTCAGCGACGCCCCTGACGAAGGAGGACCCCATGGAGAATCCCCAGACGCCCATCCAGCGCCGACGGCGCGCTGACCGCTATCAGCAGCAGGAGGCGGCCCCTTATGCTCCCGCACCATCCGCAGCCCCTGCGGCCCCGGCCTATCAGCGCACGCCCCGGGCTGCGCGGAACGCTGCCCCCGCAGCACAGGAGCCTGCGGTCTCCCGCCTGGCTCCGCCGCCCATGGTCACCCAGGAGGACGCGCCCCCTGCCATGGCCCGGCCCCGGCGCCCCGCGCCCATCCCCGAGAAGGCACGCAAAGCAGGGCATCGCATGCCCCGGTGGATCACCGCGTGCATCATCGCGCTGATGTTTGTTTCCCTGGCGCTGCTGGCTGCGCAAAACATGATGCAGGCCTACCTGACCCAGCGTCAGCAGGAGCGGGAGGCCGCCTACCAGGCGGTGGTGGACGCGCATCCCATGTACTACACCGACCTGATTGCCCGCTACGCGGAGGAATACAACCTGCGCCCGGCCTTTGTCACCGCCATCATCCTCAACGAAAGCTCCTTCCGCACGGACGCGGAGTCCAGCGTGGGGGCGCGGGGGCTGATGCAGCTGATGCCCGACACCGCCGAGTGGATCGCGGGCAAGCTG
>JBJEUJ010000068.1:0-3354 GCA_051883775.1 Aristaeellaceae bacterium
GGATCCTGCACTGCAAGTCCTTCCGCCGCCTCAAGTTCAAGACGCAGGTGTTTCTCTCCCCCGAGGGAGATCACTACCGCACCCGCCTGACCCATACCCTGGAGGTGGCGCAGGTGGCCCGCACCCTGGCCCGTGCCCTGCACCTCAACGAGGATCTCACCGAAGCCATCGCCCTGGGACATGACCTGGGGCATACGCCCTTCGGGCATATTGGCGAGCGCTCTCTGGACGAGCTGATGCCTGAGGGCTTCCGGCACAACGAGCAGTCCCGCCGGTGCGTGGAGACGCTGGAGAACGGCGGCGCCGGGCTGAACCTGACCTGGGAGGTGCGGGACGGCATCCTGTGCCACTCGGGCAAGCAGTTTCCCGCCACGCTGGAGGGGCAGTGCGTCCGCCGTGCCGACCGCATCGCTTACCTGAATCACGACCTGGACGACGCGCTGCGGGGCGGCGTGCTGCAGCCCTTCGAGCTGCCGGCGGACTGCCTGAAGGTGCTGGGGCAGACCCACGGCCAGCGCATCAACACCATGATCCTGGATATTGTGGAAAACAGCCAGGGCCAGGATGTGCTGATGATGAGCCCCCTGGTGCAGGAGGCCATGGACGGCCTGCGGGAATTCATGTTCGAGCGGGTGTACCGTGACAAATGGCGGGCCGCGGAGGAGCACCGCTGCGACCTTGTGATGAAGCAGCTGTTTCATTATTATAGCGAGCATCCCGGGGAGATGCCGGAGGAGTATGTGCTCATCGGCTACCGGGAGGGCATGGCGCGGGGCGTGTGCGATTTTCTCTCCGGCATGACGGATCGCTACGCCGTGCGCACCTATCAGCAGCTGTTCGTCCCGGCGTCCTTCCCGGCGCTGTAAAGGACGGCTGATTGCCCAAAATCCAACAGGAATAAAAAGAAGGAAAAGCGCGAAGCGTGGCGAAAATATAGGCAGGTGAAGCAAACATGGCACGCTTTCCCTCCGCGTGGCTGGACGAGCTCCGCGCGCGGGCCGATATTGTACAGATTGTGTCAGGCTATGTGACACTGAAGCGGAACGGGCATAGATATTGGGGTCTGTGCCCGTTTCACGGCGAAAAAACAGCCTCCTTTTCCGTGGACAGCGAGCGTCAGCTCTATTACTGCTTCGGCTGCAAGGCCAGCGGCAGTGTGATTCAGTTCATTATGGACATTGAGCGGCTGGATTTTCCCGAGGCGGTCAGGTTCCTGGCCGATCAGCTGCACATGCCCCTCCCGCAGATGGAGGACGACCCTGATTACCAGCGCCGCCGCTCCCAGCGCGACAGGCTCCTGGCCGCCAACAAGGACGCGGCCCGCTACTTCCACCAGACGCTCTTCACCCCTGAGGGCAAGCCCATGCTGGACTACCTCAAGGGCCGCGGGCTCACCGACAGCGTCATCCGCAAGTTTGGCCTGGGGGCTGCCCCGAACCAGTGGGACAGCCTGACCCGTCACCTGCAGGAGATGGGCTACTCCCTGGAGGAGCTGCGCCTGGCAGGGCTGACGGTGATCAAGGAGGCCGAGAGCGCCACCGCCGACGCGCCCGCCCGGCCCAAGCGCGCCTTCGACATGTTCCGCAACCGGGCCATCTTCCCCATCATCGACCAGTACGGCAACGTCCTGGGCTTTGGCGGACGTACCTTGGGCGACGGCCAGCCCAAGTACCTCAACACCTCCGATACCCCCGTGTTCAACAAGCGGTTGGGCGTCTATGCCGCCAACCTCCTGCGCAAGGAGCGCCATCTGGAGCGGGTGATTCTGGTGGAAGGATACATGGACGTGGTGGCGCTGACGCAGTTCGGCGTGCCGGGGGTGTGCGCCACCCTGGGCACGGCGCTGACCGCCGAGCAGGCGCGATTGCTCAAGCGCTTCGCCCCGCAGGTGTACCTGAGCTACGACGGGGACAGCGCGGGCCAGCACGCCATATTGCGCGGGCTGGACATTCTCAGGGCGGAGGGTATCCCCGCCCGGGTGCTGGACTTCCCCGACGGGCTTGACCCGGACGAGTTCATCCGCCGGGACGGTTTGGAGGGCTTCAACAGGCTGCCCGCCCTGACCCCCGAGACCTACCGCATGCGCCGCCTGCGCGCCGAGCACGACCTGTCCACCCAGGAGGGCCGGACGGAGTACGCCAAGGCCTGCGCGGTGATATTGCGGGACCTGGAGCCAGTGGAGCTGGAGAACCATCTGCAGCAGCTGATGGTGCAGACGGGCTTCAGCCGGGATGTGCTACTGGCACAGATCGGCGTGAAGGCCCCTGCCGCGCCCGTCGCCGCGCCATCCGCTCCCGCCGCGCCCCGGACAGGCTCCCTGCGCCGCAGGGATGCCGACGAATCCGAAGCGCTGCGGGCCCAGGAGCTGCTGATTTCGCTCCTGGCCACAGGGCAGCTGCCCGGCGACATCGCCACCCAGGAGGATTTCGACGACCCGCTGCTGAAATCAATTTACATCGACCTGACCGCCGGCCGTTCCCCCGCAAGCCTTGTGGAGGAGCAGCCCGATGAGCCGTCCCGCGCCCGGGTGAGCAGGCTGCTGCTCACGCCCCCCAGCGAGAACACCGACCAGCTCATCCGCATGGCGGAGGACTGCCTGAACGCCATGCGCGTCAAGCGCACCCAGGAGAGGCTTCAGGCGATCAAGCTTACCGTCAACACCCTCAGCGGTGATGAAAAGATAGCTGCTATGACCGAGGTTCAATCGCTCAACGCGTACCTGAACCGCTTGAAGTCCGCCCGGAGCTGATTCCCGGCGGCAAGGAAAAGGAGAGGATCCCATTTGACGCTTTCACCGAACGCACGCCAGGCCAAGCTGAACGAGCTGTATGAATATGGCAAATCCAAGGGCACCCTGACCTACAAGGACATCATGGATCGCCTGATGGAAATGGACATGGAGCCCGATCAGCTCGACAAGGTGCTGGAGACCCTGGAGGCCCTGGGCGTGGAAGTGGTCAGCGAGCTGGACGCCAAGACGCCCGCTGAGCCCGAGCCCATTGACGAAAGCGACAGCAAGCTCGACCTGTCCGTGCCCGAGGGGATCAGCATTGACGATCCTGTGCGCATGTACCTCAAGGAGATCGGCAAGGTTCCCCTGCTGACGGCGGAGGAAGAGGTCGAAATCGCCAAGAAGCTGGAAACCGGCACCCCCGAGGAAAAGGAGGAAGCCAAGCGCAAGCTGTCCGAGGCCAACCTGCGCCTGGTGGTGTCCATCGCCAAGCGGTACGTGGGCCGCGGCATGCTGTTCCTGGATCTGATCCAGGAGGGCAACCTGGGCCTGATCAAGGCAGTGGAGAAGTTCGACTACCGCAAGGGCTTCAAGTTCTCCACCTACGCCACCTGGTGGATCCG
>JBJEUJ010000069.1:0-3330 GCA_051883775.1 Aristaeellaceae bacterium
CAGTCGAAGGGGGGCTTTGCCCCCCTCCGACGCCGCTCCCCAGTCAGAGGGGGCTGCGGTCCCCTCCGACACCTCCCCTATTTGGGGCGTAACGGCTTCGCCGACGCAGTAACGAGGCCTGCGGGCCGTTTTTTGATTCCGGAAGGATGATGCACCCATGAAGCTCATCGCGCCTGCCTACTATCCGCGCTTCCGCTGCCTGGCGGGAGCCTGCCGCCACACCTGCTGCCGGGGCTGGGAGATCGACGTGGACGATGCCGCGATGGCCCGCTACGGGCGGGTGGACGGCCCCCTGGGGGACAAGCTGCGCCGCGCCATCGACCGGGAGGGCGACGCGCCCCATTTCCGGCTGGATCAGCAGGAGAATTGCCCCTTCCTCACGAAAGATGGCCTGTGCGAGCTGATTCTCCGTCTGGGGGAGGACAGCCTGTGCCAGGTCTGCGCGGATCATCCCCGGTATCGCGGGTTCCTCACCGACAGGACGGAGATCGGCCTGGGACTGTGCTGCGAGGCGGCGGCGCGGCTGATCCTCACCTGGCCGGAGCCTGTCAGGCTCATCACCCTGGAGGACGACGGCGGGGACGAGGCTCCCACGGCGGAGGAGCGGGCGTTCCTGCAGCTACGGGAGCGCCTGATGGCCGTGGCCCAGGACAGGCGCAGGCCCATCCTGGCCCGGGTGGACGCGCTGGAGAAAATGAGCGGCATTCCCCTGCCCTGGGACGCACTGCCCCGGTGGGCGGAGCTGCTGCTGACCCTGGAGCGGCTGGACGAAGCCTGGACGCACCGCCTGACGGCCCTGATGGACGCATCTCCGGCGGAGAGCCTGTCCCCCGAATGGGACGCGCCCCTGGAGCAGCTGCTCACGTGCCTGCTGTACCGGCACCTGACCGGCGCGCTGGAGGACGGGGACGCAGCGGGGCGGCTGGCCTTCGTAGTGCTGGGGTGGAAGCTGATATGCGCGCTGTTCCTGCGGGAAGGGGAGCAGACCCTGGATGCGCTTACGGAAACCGTGCGCCTGTGGGCGTCGGAGATTGAGTATTCGGATGAAAACACGGCGGCGCTGCTGGACGCGCTGGACGAGGGAGGGCTATGATGAAGCTGATTTCCTGGAATGTGAACGGGCTGCGGGCCGTGATGGGCAAGGGCTTTGACGAATCCATCGCCGCGCTGGATGCGGACGTGCTCTGCCTGCAGGAGACGAAGGTGCAGGCGGGGCAGGCGGAGGTGACGCTGCCGGGGTATCACCAGTACTGGAACTACGCAGAGAAGAAGGGCTATTCCGGCACGGCCATCTTCACCCGGCGGGAGCCGCAAGGGGTACGCCTGGGCATGGGTCTTCCGGAGCATGACGGGGAGGGCCGGGTGATCACGCTGGACATGGGGAATTTCCACCTGCTGACGGTATACACCCCCAACAGCCAGCGGGAGCTGACCCGCCTGGACTACCGCATGGCCTGGGAGGATGCCTTCCGGGCCTACGTGCTGGGGCTGGAGAAGGACAAGCCCGTGATCCTCTGCGGGGACATGAACGTGGCCCATCAGCCCATTGACCTGAAGAACCCCAAAACCAACGTGAACAACGCGGGCTTCACCCAGCAGGAGCGGGACAAGATGACGCTGCTGCTGGACAGCGGGTACATCGACACCTTCCGCCACTTCCACCCGGAGGAGACGGGGGCCTACAGCTGGTGGAGCTACATGTACCACGCCCGGGAGAAGAACGCGGGGTGGCGCATCGACTACTTCCTGGCCTCCCGGAGGCTGGAGGACAGGCTGGTCAGCGCGTGCATTCACCCGGAGATCATGGGCTCCGACCACTGTCCGGTGGAGCTGGTGGCGGAGGTGTGAGCGCCATGACCTTCACGGTGGCGGCGCTGCAGCAGCCCTCCCTGGACAGGCAGATGGAGCGCAGCGCGGACAATGTGATCCGGCGGATGGAGGAAGCGGCTGCCCTGGGGGCGGACATGCTGCTGCTGCCCGAGGCGTTCCTGACGGGGTACGCATTGCCCATGACCAACGATGAGGCCCTGACGGAGGACAGCCCCTGTCTCCAGCGTGTATGCGCCGCGGCGAAGCGGCTGGGCCTGGGCGTGGTGGCCACGGCCATCACCCGGGGGCATGAAAAGCCCCGGAACACGGCCTTTGTGGTGAACCGGCAGGGGGAGATCATCCTCCGCTACGACAAGGTGCATACCTGCGCCTTTGCCGACGAAATCTGCCTGGAGCCGGGGGAAGCCTTCCGGGTGTGCGACTTTGACGGGATCCGCCTGGGGGTGATGATCTGCTACGACCGGGAGTACCCGGAGAGCGCGAGGGTGCTGATGCTCCGGGGCGCGGAGATCATCCTGGTGCCCAACGACTGCGCCGCCATGGCGCCCCGGCTGAACGCCCTGTCCACCCGGGCCTATGAGAACATGGTGGGCGTGGTCATGGCCAACCCCTGCGGGGAGAACGCGGGCTGCTCCTGCGCCTTCAGCCCCATCTGCTGGGACGCTGAGGGCCGGCCCGTGGACAACGTGCTGATGATGGCCGATGAATACAGCGAGGGCCTGTACCTGGCGGCCTTCGACATGGATGCGCTGCGGGCCTGGCGGGAGCAGGAGATGATGGGCAACACGTTCCGCCGGGTGGAAGCCTACGGCCCGCTGCTGGACGGAAATGTAAATGCGCCCTTTGAGAGGGTCAAATAAGTGGCTTCGCCACTTATTTGAGGTTGGCACTCGCTCGCTGGTCGGAGGGCAAAGCCCTCCTCCCGGCCGCTCGCTCGTGTAAGGAAGCGATTTTGCAGAGCAAAATCGCGCGAAGGCTGACGCGCATGTCGTCAGCCTTCGATCAAAGTCTGCCGACGGCAGGTTACTGCAACACTGATATTTCTTGACAGTGTGAAAGGGCGTTCCTCCCATGAAGAAGGAACGCCCTTTGTCATACCCTGCTTTCCTTATTCCTCCAGCGCGGCGATCATTTCCTCCAGCGCGCGGACGAACTGCCCGATGTGCAGCCCGTCGATAAAGCGGTGGTTCACCTCCAGGGAAAGACCTAATTTCAGCCGTCCGCCCTGCTCCGTATAGCGGCCCCAGGCGATGCGGGGGGCGGTGTCGTCCCGGTTGAAGTCCCGTTCGTTGGTCAGGGCGGTCAGCTCCACCCAGGGCAGGCAGGAGAAGAAAATCAGCGGCCCCGCCTCCGCCTCCATGTCGATGAAGATGTCCTGCTCCCGGCTTTTCCGCCGGGCCTCCCGGCAGAAGGCGCGCATGTCCTCCCCTGAGGGCATGGTCACAATGTGGAACAGCTCCGCCCCGGGCTTCAGGTCGGTGAAGCTGGGCTCCCGGCGGT